>JBGPIK010000431.1:0-5736 GCA_041484845.1 Binatia bacterium
ACGATCGTCGCATCCCTCTGATGTTACAGGGCGTGCCCGATCCGATTGAGTTGGTTTGAAGAGAAGCGAGCAGGAATTAGGTAGTGACGATTGCGTTACACTTCCCGTTCCTCTCCTAGTGTGTCCCCATAGGAGCGCCCGCCTGCGGAAATGGGTTACATCAATTCTCTGATAAGCGCTTGGGCTGTCTCCGCAGCGACGCCAAGCGGGCGATGCGCGAGAGGGGTGCCGTCCGCTAGGATAGGTTCCAACTGATCGAGGCTCGGCAGATCGTCACGCTTCCAGAAAAGACCGATGGGGATGACCTCGCCCCACATATAGCCTTGCTTCATCGCCGCGCTAAAATCCGTCGGATCGTGACCGATATCTTCCAGCTTTTTGGTGCGCTGCTTGAAGAACTCGTGGCTGTTGTCGTGGTTATAGGTAACGCAAGGACTGAAGGCATCGATCAAAGCAAAGCCCTTATGTTGAATGCCGCCTTTAATCAGATTCACCAAATGCTTAATCTGACCCGTATACCCGCGAGCTACATAAGTCGCTCCCGCTGCGATCGCGAGCGGAATCGGATTGATGGGATTTTCCACGCTGCCGAAAGGCGTGCTTTTGGTTTTCATCTCTTTGATGCTGGTGGGCGAGATCTGACCGGTGGTCAGGCCGTAGATCTGGTTGTCCATCACGATGTAGGTTAGATCCACGTTGCGCCGCATGGAGTGAATAAAGTGGTTGCCGCCGATACCGTAGCCATCGCCGTCGCCGCCGGTGGCAATGACCTTGAGAGTATGGTTGGCAAGTTGTGCTCCCGTGGCAACTGCGAGGGCGCGCCCGTGCAGCGTGTGCATGCCGTACGCATTGATATAGCCGGGAATATTCGAAGAGCAGCCGATGCCGCTGATGACCATTACCTCGTGCGGGTAAAGCCCCAGCTCGGCGAGCGCCTGTTTGAGAGCGCTCAGCACGCCGAAGTCACCGCAGCCGGGACACCAGTCGGGATCGGCCTTTCCCTTGAAGTCTTTGATGGTGGGCTTACTGCGCGTGGGTTTTAATTCACTTGAATTTCTTAGGCTAACTTCAACATCGGCCATCGGTATACTCATAAGGCTTTCCTTAAACCATGATTTCGTGAACCGGCACATATTTCTGTGTAGTACCGGACAAAATCGCCTTGACCCCATCGACGATATGGTGCGGCATGAAGGGCTCGCCGTCATACTTTCGAATATGACCGTCCGCTACAATACTGGTCTCCGATCTGAGATAGCGGGCAAACTGACCACTATAGTTATTCTCCACAATGATCAGCTTCTTGCTCTTCTTAGCAATCGCCGTAATGTGCTCGGCATGCAGGGGAACGAGCCATTTGATTTGGAGATGATTGGCGACGACACCTTCCTCGCCTGCAAGATTCTGCATCGCCTCGCGAATAACTCCTTCGGTTGAGCCCCAGCCGACAAGTGTCACTGCGGCGTCCGCGGGTCCGAAAAGCTGCGGCGGCTCCAACAGAGGGAGGATCGCGTCCATTTTGCGCATGCGCTTCTCGTGCATGGCCCGGCGCTTATGGGGATCGGTGAACTCATCGCTGATCAGTACCCCATCTTCGTCGTGTTCGTCGGTGGCCACCACGTGCGCGTGAGCCGGCGTTCCGGGGAGCGCGCGCGGCGAAATACCGCTTTCGTTGATGCGGTAACGTTTGTATCCGCCGTTAACGGGCGGAGCGGCTCCGTTCAAGCCGATGACGTCGCCCCGGTCGATCGGAACGTTAAAGTCCAGCTCGACAGGATCTACACTGGAACGCCCTTCCGAAAGGAGGAGATCTGTCATGATGATGCCCGGACATTGAAATCTGTCCACGAGATTGAAAAGCTCCGGCACAGTTTTGAAACAATCGACAATAGTAGTCGGGGCAACGATGATGCGTGGATAATCTCCCTGCCCGGCCCCCATCACCTGCCAGAGATCGCCTTGCTCCGTCTTTGTCGGCACTCCGGTGGCCGGTCCCGCGCGTTGAACGTTGATGCAGACAACCGGAATTTCCATCATGGCTGCGGAGCCGAGCGCCTCGCTCATCAGAGCAAAACCTCCGCCCGAAGTGGCGCACATCGCGCGGCAGCCAGCATGAGCCGCGCCGATAGCCATATTGATGACTCCCAGCTCATCTTCCACTTGCCGCACCATAATACCCAGTTGGCGAGCGTGCCGCGCCATCCAATGAAGCACCCCCGACGCAGGGCTCATCGGATAAGCGCAATAAAACCGCACACCGGCAGCGGCGCCACCCATCGCCAGGGCCTGGTTTCCTTCGAAAAATCCCAACCGTTTTCCGGTGTCGGGTAAAGAAAAAGGGAACGGCGTGAAATGGCCTGCAGCGTAATCATAGCCCGCCCGCGCGACGCCCACGTTCTCGGCGACGACGGCCTCTCCTTTTCTTTTGAACTGCAGGGTGAGAATTTCCTCCAGCGTCTCGAACTCAACTCCGATGAGCCGCAGCACCGCCGCCAAAGCGAGGGTATTTTGCACCAGATCACCCTTGATATTCGGCGCCAGCTCTTTGACCGACAATGGGCAGAGCTGAACGGCTTCCGCTGCCGTACCGGGTTTAATCTTGTCGCTGTTGTACAGCACGGCGGAGCCGGCTCTCATCAGCCGGAGATGGCGATTCATGGTGTCCTGATTCAGCGGAATGAGGACGTCCAGCTTATCACCGAAGCTCAGAGCCGGCCTGTCACTGGTTCTGAGAGTCAAAAAAATGTGGCCGCCGCGAATGATCGACTGGTAGGCATTGTACGCGTTGAGCTGTAGACCGCGGCGGACAAATATCCGGGCCAAAATATCGCCGGGAGTGGCTATGCCCTGACCCGCAGCGCCGCCGATGCCAATCGAAAGATCGATATTCGCCATAGCTACCTCCCTGGCAATGATCGTAAATCCGTTGGCGCTATCCCGTTCTTAGAAAGCGCTGCGGAAATGATTCCCGCTGAGTGTGCGATCTCCACGTGAGTTGAAAGCCTCGTAGGATTCGGCAATTGAGCGTCGAGTTCCTGGAACCGCACGACGTGACCATCTTCCTCTCCCCGGCAACTAAATAAAAAAGCCAGCTGACGCTTGCGAAAAAACTCGCAAAAGCAACTGGCCTTCGCTCACCGATATTCCCGCTCCGAGGAATGCTTGCGCTCCTCTCCTTAGCCCCGATTCAGAGCTCGTCGAAGTTGCGGGAGGCTTTTAGGACTCGCTATTGATATAAAGATCGAATAACAACCCGCATGAAGACTGTCAAGCATTTTGCGCTGCAAGTGAGATCTAGCGAGAATGATACCCTTGAATGTACAGCGTAAACCGTTCAGCGGTAACCTTCGGCTTGCATGCCGAACAGGCGGGCGTAGATACCTTCCCGGCGCAGCAACTCGTGATGGCTTCCGATCTCGGCAATCCGCCCTTCATCGATCACGACGATGCGGTCGGCCATGCGCACGGTGGAAAACCGATGTGAGATCAAAATCGCCATTTTCCCTTCTGTGAGTTCTTGGAAATGACGAAAGATGTCGTATTCGGTTTGAGCGTCCACCGACGCGGTGGGCTCATCCAAAACCAAAATCTCCGCATCTCTCATAAAGGCGCGGGCCAAGGCGATCTTCTGCCATTGTCCCATGGAAAGCTCATGGCCGCCATGAAACCAGCGGCCGAGCATCGTTTCATAGCCATCGGGGAGATTCTCGATGATCGCATGGGCGCCGCTCTTGCGCGCGGATTCGATAATGCGCTCGAAGCTTTCCAGCGCTTCGATCTGGCCAAAGCCGATGTTTTCTCTTGCCGGTAGGTGATAACGCACAAAGTCCTGAAAGATCACCCCGACGCGCTTGCGCAGCTCGAGCGGGTCGAGCGCGCGAATGTCGATGCCATCGATCAATATCGCGCCTTCCGTCGGGTCGTAGAGGCGACTCAAAAGTTTGATCAGCGTCGTCTTGCCGGCGCCGTTATGTCCGACTAACGCGATCTTCTCGCCGGCGCGGATCTGTAGGTCGACATCGCGCAAAGCCCACGCGCCGCTTTCCGGATAGCGAAATCCGACGCCGCGAAATTCGATGCCGCTGCGCAGGGGAACAGGCAGGATTTGAGACTGAGCCGCAACTGCCATTTGCGGCTCCAGGCTGAGAAAATCAAAAAAGTTCGCCATGAACAGATTGTTTTCGTAAATGGAGCCGACCGCCGATAGGATCGACTGAAACGTCGACTGGCCCTGGCGGAAAATACTTAAGTAAAGAGTCATATCGCCGAGGGATATTTTGCCTTCCAACGTGTTCCAGACGATCCAGGCGTAGGAGCCGTAGAAACCCAAGGTGGCGATGAGACCCAAACTGAAACCGACGACGGCTCGTTTGAGCGCGAGCGATTTGTCTTCTTGAAAGAATTTTTCGAACAGCGTCACATAGCGTGTCAGTAACGTGTCGCCGAGATTGAAGAGTTTGATTTCTTTCGCGGCGGAGTCTTCGGTCAGCAGCCGGGCGAGGTAATTGATCTGGCGCGTTTCCGGCGCCCGGCGGGTGAGCAGCCGAAAGCCTTGTTCCGAAAATCGCGTCTCGGCGATGAACGCGGGGACGCTGGTGGCCAACAGGATGACGACAAGCCAGGGGCTGAAGCGCAGCAAAAGCACGGCAAAGGACACCATCGTAAGCGTGTTCTGCACGATCTGGAAAGTATCGTTGATCAGATCGACCGGTTTGTAGCCGCCCTCACGGCGGGCGTTCTGCAAGCGATCATAAAAGTCCGGGTGTTCAAAGAAAGCGAGGTCTAACGTCAACGCTTTACGGATGATCTCCGCGCGAACGCGATTGGCGAGCTGGAGTTGAACCAATTGTTGGATCAGTCGGCGCGCGTGATTGAGCGCAGTGTTGAGCAAGAAAAGCCCGAGTTCGACGACAAGATAAATAAAGACCGTTTTGATCCGCTCAGCGTCTGCGCCGTGCTGGATCGACGCCACTACGCCATCCACGATCAGCTTTCCCACCCAGGCTTGAGAAGCCGGCAGAAGCGCTCCTCCAATGGTGACGAACGCCAAGCCGATCGTGGCCGAGCGGTTGGTTTGCCATACGAGCCGCATGGCCTGCGGAGTGTGGATGAAAGAACGACGGACTTCCTTCCACTTTTGTAACAAGAGAGTCATCGAAAACGCCTCCCCAAAGACAATAGCCTCATCAACGAATGGGTGCCGGTCTTCAGAATAGCACGGTGAACGCTTCTTTTCTGAATGCCCATCCATCGCTAACCGATTCAGTTTGACAGCACACATCAGCGCTCGATACTTTGCCAGCAGATGGGGGTAGCGTGGACGTTGAGGGCAACGGGGATTCAACCGTGTCTCTGCAACTATTTTAATCGGAGGTCTTATGCGCATCGCACTGGGGTTACCTAGCCGGATTGCCGGAGCTTCCGGCGAACTGATGCTCGAATGGGCCGCGCGCGCGGAGAAAGGGCCTTTCTCCAGTTTAGTCGTTACCGATCGGGTCGTGTCGAACGCTCTTGAGCCGCTTGCGGTGCTTGCGGCCGCCGCGGGCGTAACGCGACGCATCCGGCTCATGACCAGCGTCGTGATCGGTCCTGCGCGAGAGACCTCGTTATTAGCCAGACAAGCCGCCACTATCGATTCTCTGTCGGGTGGACGTCTCACACTCGGGGTCGGAATCGGCGTGCGCGAAAACGATTATGCGGCGACCGGTTTCGACTTTCACCGTCGCGGGCGGCGCC
>JBGPIK010000432.1:0-5680 GCA_041484845.1 Binatia bacterium
ACCGTCCGCGGGCGAAGGAATTTGCGACGTGGGAGGCGCCACAGCCATCCATCCAGGAAGTGCGCAGCAAGCTCGGCGGGCCAAGTGTAAGCGACGACGAATTGCTGATGCGCTACGTCGTCGGCAGCGAAGACGTTGAGGCTCTGCGCACCGCCGGCGCGCCGAAGCAATACTCGGACAGCCGAAAGCCGATCTTGGCTTTGCTCCGCGATCTCAGCCAACGGAAGGATTGCAGCCAGATTTCGATCCGCAAAGACCGCCTGTTTCTAACGCTTGAAAAACGTGTCCCCCACGTCTTTCCCCGTGATACGGGGGAGGATTGAAGGAGGGGGTTCCGCAGGGCGCGCCCTCGATCACGGTTACGCATGAATAACCCGTTCCTGGATTGCGCTTCGCTCCATCCAGGCTACGTAACTCATTCGGGTCTTGGAGTCTCGGGCGAAGACGATTTGTCGCAACCCTCGGTCGGTGGATAGTGTTTGCCGTAAGAGTTTTACGCTCCAGGTTCGATGTTCAACGCCCAACTTTGCGTTTTGAAAAGAGACAAGCACGATTACCGTGCAAAAACACAACGGGCGCCGGGGAAATAAGCTGCGGTAACTTTCAGGTGAAGAATCCGGGCTAGGAGATAGTCCGAGAATTTTTGAGCCTACGAGCTACGACCGTTGCGCCATCAAGTTCGCACACTACCCTTTCCCTGCCGCCTCTTTGACCAGGGTATCGTGCAGCAGGCTCTTAATATAGGTCTGATACCTTGATATGCCCCTGCTGCGCGCAAGCTTTTGCGCAAGATCGAGATCGGCTTTCGGAAGCCGGATGCTAACCTGTTGAGTAGCGAGTTCCAGGATGTAAGGCCGTTTCAATTTGCCCGGATGGTCTAGTTTTTCATCGAGGAAGTTAGGCTCGATTTCCCGTAATAAACAATCGGGGCAGAACCACTTGGCCTGATCATCCCGGTACATCTCCGTCTTGCACTTTCTACATTTTTTTCCCTTCTTCATCTTTTATTCATCTCCCTATACCAGACTAGAATCTGCCGTCGAGTGGAAGGCCGGCCCGTGATGACGTGAACGTGATTGTTCCCCACACGAATGAAAACCGCCGTTAAGAATCTTCCTGTGACAGTTCTGCCCACGGCTTTCAGCGCTCGTCCGTCTTGCCCGATGACCACTATGGGTCTGGAGAATACCTCCTCGAATTCGCCTTCTCTAATGTTGCCGTGACGCACCTTGAAGTGCGCCTTTCGAGCTTTTTTGTCGTAGGCAAAGGTAAGTTACACGATGTACTAATGCAAAAATACAACAGTCCGCCCCTCGGAGCAACCAAGAAAGCCCACGGCTCACCCTGAGCCCTTTCACCGTGCGCAGGATAAACTCCGGGAAGGATACATACTCGTGCTGAGCGACGGCAAAGGATCTCCGCTTGCAATTTTATCATTCACGAGATGTTTCGCCCGACTGGTTTAGCATGACAATCCGAACCGGCTACGCTACACTCTCGTGGTCAGATGATTTCTTTTCTTCTTAAACGTATCCTCCACGGCATCATCGTCCTCTGGGTCGTTGTGACACTGACGTTTGTCCTGCTGCGGTTGACGCCGGGCGGCCCGTTTGACCGCGAACGCAAGCTTCCTCCCGAAGTGCTCGCCAATATCGAAGCCAAGTACCACTTGGAAGAGCCGCTGCCGGCGCAGTACCTGCGCTATATTTCCGGAATTGTACGAGGAGACTTCGGCCCTTCGTATAAGTATGTTGACCGTCCGGTGAGCGAGATCATCGCGGATACGTTGCCCACATCGGCATGGCTGGGAGCGCTTGCGCTTATTTTCGCTATATGGCTCGCTCTGCCCGCAGGTCTCGTCGCCGCGTATTGGCGCAATACCTGGATCGATCGTTGGACCATGCTGCTTGCGACGGTCGGTATATCGGTGCCGCATTTCATTCTCGGCGCTGTGTTAATCTGGGCCGTCGCCCTGCAACTCGGTTGGTTGCAAGCCGGTCGATGGGATCAGTGGAGCAGCGCCATCTTGCCGACGATCACGCTCGGCGCCGCGCCGGCGGCTTATCTTAGCGCTCTGTTTCGCTCCAATCTGATTGAAACGTTGGACGAGGACTTTATTCGTACCGCGCGCGCGAAAGGCGTCACCGAAAAAGTCGTGCTGTTGCGACACGCCTTGCGCCATTCGTTAATTCCCGTGCTCACGGTCATGGGACCGCTCACCGCCGCGCTGCTTACCGGATCTTTCGTCGTCGAATACGTTTTCGCGCTGCCCGGTATGGGAAAGTTTTTCATCACGGCGGTTACCGACCGTGACTACCCGCTGATTATGGGAGTCACCGTCGTTTACACGGTGTTGCTGGTCGGCGCCAACCTGATCGTCGATCTGCTCTATGGTTACGTCGACCCGCGCATAAGAACCGAATAGAGTTGTGCCGATGGAAAAGGACAAGCGCCGTCGATCTTCGGTGGACATCGTGATGCTCGCCTGCATCGCTTTCGTGGCGATCGTGGCGCTTGCGGCTTTCCTGGCGCCCCGGCTTTCGCCTTACACAGCCGGCGGCCTTGAAGAACACAGAATCCTGGAAGCGCCAAGCCGGACCCACTGGATGGGCACTGACGCGCTCGGGCGCGATTTGCTGACGCGGATTCTCTATGGAGCGCGCGTATCGCTCATGGTTGGAGTCGGAACGGCGATCCTTGCGCTAGTCATCGGCACAGCTTACGGACTGATTGCCGGCTTTAAAGGCGGCAGCTTGGATGATTTTATGATGCGGGTCGTCGACATCTTCTACGGCTTGCCCGATATGCTCATATTTATTCTCTTGTCGCTGCTCTTCGGCAGAAACGTTGCAGGACTGCTGGTGGCTTTAAGTCTGGTCTCGTGGGTCCGTTTCGCCCGTATTGCGCGCGGCCAGGTGTTGCAAGTGAAGGAGCTTCTGTTTGTCGAAAGCGCGCGATCCATGGGCGCTTCGAGAGCGAGGATCATCCTGCGCCATATTCTGCCTAATATTATGGGACCGATCATTGTAACTTTAACCTTTAGCATTCCATCGGCGATTCTCGCCGAATCGACCTTGAGCTTTATCGGCCTCGGCATCAATGATCCTTACAGCCCGTGGGGGACCAGTTGGGGCACGCTTGCCCAAGACGGCTGGCGCGCCATGCGCACCTTTCCCCATGTAATTTTTTTTCCAGCCGCGGCGATTTTTCTCACGATCCTGGCTTTCAATACGCTCGGAAACGGTCTCAGAGATCTGCTCGATCCGAAGGAACGATAAACGCCACCTCTTTCCTCCCCCGCGCCCGGGGGAGGATGAAGGGGGAATCTTCAAGGTTAATTTTTGGTTGCGGCTGTGCCTCGTTGTGTCTTCGCTGTATAGGGCTTGCGCCGTCTGGGATAATCGGTGAAGTCAACACAGAGCGCGAGCACAACCAGTTCAAGCTCATCCCTTGACGGCTAGGGAGCTTTCCGGATATTTTTGACAGCGAATTCGACCACCGCTTGCCGACCGTTACCTTGACTTTCGCAAGCGCCGGTTTTAATGTGGACCTACAAGGTCCAAGAAGCCATTGGGCCAGCGCAAGAATGAGGAGGAAGCATGATGGCTAAGACTTTTCAGGAAATCATGGCCGACGCGCGCAAGCAGATTCCCGAAGTGACGGCGCAGCAGGTCAACGATCTGTTGAAAAACAACGGCCAGTCGCCCGTTATAATTGATGTTCGGGAGAAGGACGAATGGCGCGAAGGTCATTTGGACGGCGCCCTTTCCTTGCCTCGCGGCTTCCTTGAAATCAAGGTTGAGTCGACCATCCCGGACAAGAACACGCCGATTGTCGCTTATTGCGCCGGTGGGGTGCGTTCGCTTCTGGCGGCAAAAATAATGGGCGAAATGGGATATCAAAACGTCTCATCGATGGCCGGAGGTTATGCCGCATGGAAAAACGCCGGATATAAGTGGGTTCAGGATTTTCAGTTCAGACCGGAACAACTCGTGCGTTACAGCCGCCATTTTCTTTTGCCCGAGGTCGGAGAAGAAGGTCAGGCCAAATTACTGCAGGCAAAAGTGTTCATGGTCGGCGCCGGAGGCCTGGGCTCTCCTTCCGCCTATTATCTCGCCGCCGCCGGCGTAGGCACTTTGGGCATCATTGACAACGACGTCGTCGACATTTCCAACCTGCAACGGCAAATTCTGCACGCCAACGACCGTGTTGGAACACCGAAAGTGGATTCGGCCAAGAAAACTCTCGAAGCTCTCAATCCGGACGTTAAGGTGGTTCCCTATCAAGCCAAGCTCACTTCCGCCAACATCATGGATATCATCAAGGATTATGACTTGGTGGTAGACGGCTGCGATAACTTTCCCACCCGCTATTTGGTCAACGATGCATGCGTGTTGACGGGCAAGCCGAATGTGCACGGGAGCATCTTTCAGTTCGAAGGCCAGGCGACCGTCTTCTATCCAGGCAAGGGGCCCTGTTATCGCTGCTTGTACCCGGAACCGCCGCCGGCGGAATTGGCACCGAGCTGCGCGGAAGCTGGAGTGTTGGGAGTTCTGCCCGGTCTCATCGGTGTAATCGAAGCGCTCGAGGCGATCAAGCTGATTTTGGGCAAGGGCGATAGCTTGATCGGTCGCCTGCTGTGCTTCAATACGCTTACGATGGAAATCAATACGCTTAAACTCAGGCGTGATCCGCACTGTCCGATGTGCGGCGACAAGCCTACCATTCACGAACTCATCGACTACGAAGAGTTCTGCAGTTTGCGGCACTGATTTGATCACCATTCAACGCAACCTCTGCAAAGCTAACCGCAGAGGCTGCGTTGGCGGGAACGGTATTCTTGCAAATGTCAAATATCACGTGCGACTCCTATGTACGGCGCTCGATCTGACGCTTCACGGGTGAATCGCTGGGGGAACATGGGACTTTGCGCAGATTGACAGCGGTATGTTAGAATTTACATAGGAATGCAGGGAAACACGATCCAGGTGAGCTTATGATGAACGCGGAAGAACGAGTTCGTATTTTGAGCGACGCAAAACCAAACAGTTGGCTCGCCCTCTCAAGTGATGAATCCATAGTTGTCGGGCGTGGCGATACTTACCTGGATGCAGTTAAAGACGCCGAAGGGCACGGTGAGACAGATCCCATCCTGATCCGAATACCAGATAGCTGGGAGCCTAGGGTCTTTTAATCATTGCGCATAATTTATAAATCCTTCCCGTTCCACAACCGAGGCGTTCCGGAACAGACTCGAATTTGGCGTCCTATACTAACCGCCCAAATTATCCACAATCACGCGACTAGCAAGAAATTTGAAGCGGTAGTCGACACCGGGTCAGATTATTGTCTCTTTCACGCGAGTATAGGGGCGTCGATAGGAATAAAAATCCACAGTGGTTCGGAGGGGGATCTAGGAGGCGTGCTCACCGGCCCACGGTCAAAAGTTTACTATCACAACCTAAAGCTAGTGGTAGGAGGAGATATCGTTGACATCAAAGCTGGTTTTTCGTGGGATCTCACCGAAAACCTTCTCGGACATTTCGGCTTTTTTGATAATTTCATCGTGACTTTTAACACGGCCTTCGAGCCGCCTTGCTTCGACATAGAAAGAGTTCACCGACACTAGAAATTAAAGCCTTGATCCCAAGGCAGTTGCGCTGTAGATAAGTCTTTTTTG
>JBGPIK010000433.1:0-5654 GCA_041484845.1 Binatia bacterium
GCCCGTGGCAAAGCGCAAGCGGCGAACCGAGCACCGAACACGGCATTGAAACTGTTCGCCTCTATGCCTCGCTCTTCCGATCTCGCCTCTCGATCGACACAGTGTCATCCGTTTCCTCGCACTGTGAGAAATGCGGGCTAGAAGCGCGGCCGATTGCATTGGATAGACAGAAACCGTTTGAGCTCTTGATCGCTTTAGGAAGCTTGTGCGTTGTTTAGGTGCGGGGATTTCGACCGCTTTGTCTAGCTTTCACTTCTGGGTTATTTCTTTCCCGAGATCACCCACGTGACCTTGGGGCGGCTTGTTGACGGCTTCGTAGATCCGTTCGACGTACGTCAGAAACGGAACGTAGGCTTCAACATGGGCCCGGCTCGCCTCGACGTCGTCTGGGTTATATTTCTTCTTGACCATCACTTGGTTAAATTTTTCCCGGATTTCTTTTTGCGTCGTATCAGTCAAAAGCTTCAGCAAAGGCTCCACCCTGCCACTGTGAAGCGCATTGTCGGCCGCGGCGATCGCGAGGCCGAGAGCTAGGCTTCCGATCTTTTCACCAATCTGTACGTTAATCCCGCCGCGATCAATGCGGGAAAAGCTCCCAGTGCAATGAAGAGAATATCTCCAGGCAAACGAAGCCATTCGATCATCCGAATCGTCCTTTGATTCAAAAACTCGGGCCCCCGCGCATGCCAGTATCCGTTGTTCAAAACATCCACGAGCTGGAGGACGCCGCCAGGGAAAAGATTGGTTATCACCATTAGTGCAAGGCCAATATTCAGCCCCCAAAAAGAGAGCCGAACACACTTTTCCGGACCCGCCCACTGTTCGTCCGTCAATACCTGCCGAAGAGCGAAGACCATGAGACCCATGGCGAGCATCCCAAAGACACCCATCATTGCCGCATGGCCATGATTCGGCGTGAGCATTGTGCCGACTTCGAAGTAGCTCACGATGGGCAAGTTAATGAGAAATCCGAAAACTCCGGCACCGACAAAATTCCAGAACCCTACAGCCATGAGGAAATAAAAGGTCCATTTGTGGGGCACCGAAATGGTTTTGTTGCAGACGTCGCACTTGCCGCGGCTCAGTTTTACGAAGTCCCAGGCGTCAAGGGTCAGGAGCGTCAGAGGCACCACCTCTAATGCGGAAAACATCGCCGCAAGGGCCATCGTGATGTTGGATTGTCCGGTCCAGTACCAGTGATGTCCGGTGCCGACGATCCCGCTGCCGAGGTAGAGAATCGCGTCCAGGTATACCACCCGCGCCGCCGTGACATGTGAAACGATCCCCAACTGATAAAAGATAACCGCCACCATTACGGTAGCGAACAACTCGAAGAAGCCCTCGACCCAAAGGTGGATGATCCAGAAGCGCCATGTATCAACCACCGAGAAGTGGGTGGAGCTGTCAAAGAACATGGCTGGCAAATAAAATAACGGAATGGCCAAGGCCGCATACAAGAAAAGTGAAGTGATCTCGCGCCGCTCCGGATCGTTCGTTGAAGACGCAACTGCTCTAAACAGCAAGATAAGCCAGAGAACCAGTCCCACAGCCAGAAATATTTGCCAACCGCGACCGAGTTCCAGGTATTCCCATCCCTGATGACCGAACCAAAACCAGAGGTTTCCGAGAAGTTGATTGAGCCCAAGAACCTCGCCGACCAGACTCCCCACCACAACGACCAATAAAGCGCCAAAGAGAAGATGGACTCCCGTACTCTGCCCGGACGGTTCTTTTCCGCCTAAAGCGGGTGCGCGAAACAACCCACCTGCAACGTAAGCGGTCGCAATCCAGAAGATAGCGAGCTGCAGGTGCCAGGTGCGCACGAGATGACTAGGAAACAACCCCGCTAAGTCGATGCCGTAAAATCCAGCGGGCTCAGCACGATAGTGAGCGGTCGCTCCGCCGACGACAGCCTGGGCAAGAAAGAGCAGGGCCACCACAAGAAAATATTTTATCGTCGCCTTCTGACTCCCAGTCGTTATTCCCGGAAGCATCTGCGGATGGATATGTTCGCTCTTTCCTTTCCAGCCGAAATAATCGAACTTTCCGAAGGAAAATAAGACAAAAGCGATTCCGGCAAGCAGGGGAACGAGGCTCAGCGCGCTCCAGAGCAGCGCATCACTGCTCGGCGTGTTGCCGACCATCGGATCGTACGGAAAGTTGTTCGTATAGGAGTACGATTTACCGGGGCGATTGGCGACGGAAGCCCACGCCGTCCAGGCGAAAAAAGCCGTGAGCTGACTAATCTCTTGAGAATCCCGAAGATACTTTGCCGGCAAGCCGGCACTCTTACCTGGCTCTGAGAAGTACGAAGCCCATTTCTCGATCTGTCGGCGGTAGGATAAAACCTCCGGTTCCGTAAAGCGCAGCGACTGTAAACCGGGATCATACCTGTTTTGCTTCAGCAGTTGTTGCGCTTCCGCACTAACCGCGCTCTGTTCCCCTGGAGAAAGCTCAGCCAGGGAGCGACCGTATCTTTGTTTGGCGATCATCTCGCGGGCGTCGGCGGCCAGCTCGTGTAAATAGGCGGCGGAAAAATCGGGTCCGAGATACGCTCCATGCCCCCAGATGGTGCCGTTGTCCATCAAGCCGTACTTCAGGAATACGCTCTGTCCTGCCAAGATATCTTCCCGCGTGAAAACAGTTTCACCGGAAGTTCCGACGACCCTCTGAGGAATAGGCGGAGCATCTTGATAGGTCTTTGCAGACAACCAAATCAAGATCGTGAAACCCACCACCATCGTCAAGATAACCGCATGTCTCCACCACGGAGAAAGGGCCTCAGTGGTCACAGCATCATTCGGCACAGTTACTTTTCCCATTTTAACCTTCCGATCGTAACTCAGAAGGAACACTACTCTTTATGCGCGGCAGCTCCTTGGGATTCAGGATAATGGCCCTCTGCCGGATTCTTGGCAGCCTCGTAGATCCTTTCAACATAGTGAATGAACTCAACATAACCTTTCACATACTCCCGCCCGGCGCTCACATCGTCTTTACCAAACTTCTTTTTGGCTATCACCTGTTTGAACTGCTCGCGAATTCCTGTTTGCATTGCCTCTGTTAAGAGTTTCACAAGCGGCTCGATTTTGCCGTTCTCCAGCGCTTTGTCGGCAGCGGGAATCGCGGCTCCGAGGTCACGTCCCGCAGGATGCAGACCCGTGTAGAGTGCCCCTTCTCCAGCCCGATGAATGCGAACAAGGGTCTCGAAGAAATACATATCCGCAAGTTCCTTGGCTTGTGGATTCAATTTACGAACAGCGAGAGTCTTTTGAAAGGCTTTCTTAATTTCGCCTTCGTCCTTCTTTTGCACCCAAATAAGAACCGGGTTCGCATCTCCGGTCTCGAACGCCTTCTGGGCGGCTTTGACAACTGGGCCATCCATGCCGTCGCAATGGGCCTGCACGCCTTGAGGCCGAAGGAAAACCGCTCCGGAGAGCAACAAAATTGCCAGGGATTTTTGCATGACGCACCTTCCTTTCATATGTGCAGGACGCAAGTTATCGGCCCTCTTTATGCATCGTTTCTCTTTAATCGTCGCGGCGATGGGTACGCGCGTCTATTCGGGGTACAAGGATACGTTGCGAAGAAGTTCGGCCCCCCCTTTTTACGTTCTTTGTGCTTTTCTCTCCAGCTCTACAGCGAATTTCTCGAACCGTTGGTGCACATCCACCCCGATCTCTTTCTCTACAATCTCGAATTTCTCTGATAAGTCGCGTTGTTCCTCTGGACTCAGGATTTTGTCGGCCATAGGGAATGCAAGATATTCTTCCTTCCAAATGTGGTTTGGATAGAGATCCGTTAGAGCACGCAGGCTTTTGACCAGAGACTCTCTCGCCAGTGGGATTTCCGTTGTGTGTGCCTCGGCAGCTTTGGCCAGATCCGAAACAAGTGCCCTTCCCTTCTCATGCTCGGCGATAAGTGCTCCCAGAGGGCAGCCGCGCATTGGCACGCCTTTCTTCTCCAGGGCTGGAAACAGATGAGTTTCTTCTTTTCCATGATGGCACTTGTCAGCAAAGGTACGCATGAACTCTACAATATCGCGTAACGTTTTGCCCTCTACTTCCTTCCCCGCCTCCAGTGTTTCGGCCAGGACGGCCATTGCCCCTATTACTTTCTGGATGAAATGATGTTCTTCCTCTAATACTTTCGTTGGTTTGTCCAACATCGCTGTTGCCTCCTGAGATTAGGTTCTAAACTGACGGCGCTCGAATCCTTTGGAAGACTAGGAACAGAAAATAGAGCAGGCTGAGAATTTGTGAAGCCATCCCGCTCAGGGTTAAAAAGTAAGAAAGAAGGCCAGAGTGCGCAAAAGGCTCAAAGACGCTTCGAACCACTGTGCCAGCGTTGAAGCTCACGTAAAGCGGCATCCCCTCGCGCTCTGTGGTCCAGCCAGGTGGCTCCTTCCTCCGAGGAAACATCCAAAGGGCTACACCCATGATGATCTGGATAACCGAGCCCACCAAGATAAGATGAACGTGAACGGTTCTCCAACTGGATACCCACGCCAATTCCGGGATACGGCCCGAAAGAAAAGTCAGAAGGCCTAGGAGCCTGTCGGAGAATTAGTTGAGCAAAAAATATTTCTTTCACATTTGGCTCAGGATCAATGATCTCGTCCCGGGTAATGGTTTTGGTACCCCCCAAAACAGGCATATTTTGATTACTCCGACAGACTCCTAGCAAGATACCAACAAAAAGGTAGATGAGAGAGGTTTTGATCATCCACCGCTGGTAACGAAATTTCATTCGCCGCCTCCACGAGGCTGAAACCTCACGTTAGCCAATACCTTTCTCCCGTTTTTCCGTTGCAGCGGATGACTGCGAAATGCGGCCGCCTTTAGATCCCTTTTTCCAGCCGCCGAGGAAAGCTGGTCAGAACTATCGGCCCTTCTGGTGCAACCACCACCGTGTCTTCAACACGCACGCCCCAGGGACCGGTGTACAGCCCGCAGTTACCCACCGCGATAACCACGTTGGCCTCCAACGGCGGCGGCGCCTTCTCCCCGTGGAAGAACGCATGGCCTGGAGGCAATGGCGTTTCTTCGAACTCGATACCCACGCCGTGGATCGGTGGCCCAAAGATATGTTCAGCGTGGCCTGCCTCTGTGAGCGTGGCGTGCATGGTCTGCTCCAACTCGATCATGCCAACCCCCGCCTTGACCTTGGTAATCGTCGCTTGTTGGGCTCTCAAATACAGATCATAAGCAACCTGTTGTTCGGTCGTGGGCTTTCCTACGCATACGGTACGGCACACATCCGCGCTGTAATTATTCACGACAGGATGGAGGTCGATCATCACCAAATCACCGTTCTGCAACTGCCGCCGTGTAGGTAGCCCATGCGCAATGTTCGTGCGCGGCCCCGACGCGACATAGGAACGCCAGAACCCTTCGGCCCCAGCCTGTCGCATCGCGTACTCGGCCTCTGCGGCCACCCGGCTTTCTGTCAGGCCTGGCTTCACGGCCTTTATGGCTGCGGCCATACCCAGATCGGCTACTTTAGCTGCGCCCCCGATGAGTTCGATCTCTGTATCATCTTTCACTATGCGTAGTTGGGACATGACATGGGTGCAGTCTTTGACCGTCACGCCTGCCGGCTTAGCATGGGGATGAGTGAGCATGCCCATCATCGACTGGGTAAGGAAGGTATAC
>JBGPIK010000434.1:0-5627 GCA_041484845.1 Binatia bacterium
CGGCCGGCCATATTAGCGGCGGGAACCTTGAATTTTGTTCGGGCCGTTGAAAGCTTCGACACGCCGGCCATTATCGCTTTGCCTGCGCGCATCGAAGTCTTTACCACCAAGATCTGGCGCGAAGCGCTGGGCTCGTTCCCAACAAATCATAATCTTGCGGCGGCCTACGGTGTCGGCATTCTCACGATCGCACTCATCTTCGTCTATATCTATCGCAGGTTCACGTCCCAAGTTGAGAGCTTTTCGACCGTGACCGGCAAAGGGTTTCGGCCTCACCAGATCGATCTCGGCGACTGGAAGTATCTGGCTTCAGGTGTCGCGCTGCTGCTGCTGATCCTGCTGGTGGTCTTGCCGATACTCGTTCTCCTGTTGGTCGCGGTTCTTCCTTATTATCATATTCCCACATGGGACACCTGGCGTCACCTAACGTTCGACCACTTTCGCTATATTTGGACAACATCGAGAGTGCACAGAGCTTTCCTGAACAGTCTATTTCTGGCCCTGCTCGGGGCGACCATTTGCATGCTGCTCGCGTCACTCGCCGCGTACATTACCGTGCGCACAAAAATTGCGGCGCGCGGCCTCTTGGAAGGACTGGTATTTATCCCCTGGGCTTTTCCGGGAACCGCTCTGGCGCTGGGTTTATTATGGGCCTACGTTAATTTTCCGGTGCCAATTTACGCCACCCTGTGGATTATTTTGATCGCCTATGTGACGCGTTTTCTGCCCTACGGTTTGCGCGCGGTGAGCAGCACGATTATTCAAGTCCACAAGGAACTGGAAGAAGCATCGATCGTCTGCGGCGCAGGATTTCTGGCGACCTTTCGCCGCGTGCTGATCCCGATGATGCGTCCGGGCATCATGGCGGGTTGGATTATTCTGGTCACGATTTTCATGCGCGAGTTCAGCGCCACCCTGTTCCTTTATAGTCCCGGCTCCGAGCCTTTGGGGCCGCTGCTCTACTTCCTCTATCTCGACGGCATGCGCGGCCGCGTCGCCGCCATCGGCCTCGTCATCTCGGCGATATCGGTCATTCTGATCGCACTCGCCCAGCGCTACTCGCGCTGGGAAAAAAAATAAGATACATCTGAGCAAGCAATTTTTTCGGAGGCGTGTCGATGGAAAAGCTATTTCTTACGGTGGCTTGCGGTAATTACGATAGAACGCACGCGCTTCAGACCGGGGCGGTGGAAGCGGAAGGCATCCGCCTGAACTATCTCCCGTTGGAAGCGGAAGAGATCTTTTGGCGCATGGGGCATCATCAAGAGTTCGACGTTTCGGAGATGTCGCTTTCGAATCACGTGACGATGATCAGCCGGGGGAATTCTCCATTTGTGGCGATCCCGGTATTCCCTTCACGGTTCTTCCGCCATTCCTGTGTCTTTATCAACACCGATTCCGGAATTAAGAGTCCGGCTGATTTTAAGGGCAAGCGAGTCGGCGCGCCGGAATATTCAATCACCGCGGCGGTCTGGATTCGGGGCTTCTTGAATGACGATTACGGGGTCAGGACTTCAGACATGCACTGGTTTACCGGCGGACAGGAAGAGGCCGGGCGAAAGGAACGCGTCAAACTAACGCTGCCGCCCGAAATCAGGCTCGATCCGATAGCGGATGACAAGACCCTGAACGGCATGCTCGAGAGCGGCGAGATTGACGCGCTCATTTCCGCGCGCACCCCGTCGTCCTTCGTTAGAAATTCACCGAAGGTAAAACGACTATTTCCACATTATAAAGATGTTGAGATCGACTATTACAAACGCACGAAAATTTTCCCCATCATGCACGTGCTGGTTATTCGCAAAGAAGTTTATGACAAAAACCCTTGGGTGGCTCGCAGTCTGTACAAAGCTTTTTGCGCAGCCAAGGACGTCGCCATCAAGAACATGCATATCTCGAATACGATGGCTTGCACGTTACCGTGGCTACCGTGGGAAAGAGAACAACTTCGAGAGATTTTCGGCCCGGACTGGTGGCCGTATGGCCTCCAAGCCAATCGCAACGTGCTGGAGCACTTGATTCGCTACATGGGCGAACAGGGTTTGCTCGCGAAACCCCTGAAAGTCGAAGAGATATTCGCGCCGAATGCGGTGGGGGAATTTAAGATTTAACGCGACGACCCTGCGAAACTGGAATGGTGGAGTAATGGAGTGCTGTTTTTTTAACCATTACTCCAGGACTCCATTACTCCAACTAGTCCGATCTCTGTTTCATGCCGGCCTTTACGCAATTGACCCAAAAAGAATGCGTTTTCGTTCGCGCCGCTCGCAGCGCCCATCTGGCAACGGTGGACGCCGACGGCCAGCCCCATGTCGTCCCGATCTGCTTCGCCTTCGATGGTCGCGCGCTCTACTCGGCGATCGATGAGAAGCCGAAAAACGCCGCGCCGCGCGCATTGAAAAGAGTGCGAAATATCTCCTTTAATCCCAAGGTCGCTATCATCGTCGATCGCTATGACGAAAATTGGCAGCGCCTCGCTTATGTGTTGATATTCGGCAAAGCGCGGCTTTTGATTAAAGGCTCCGGACACGCCGCGGCACTCAAGCTGCTGCGTCGAAAATATCCGCAGTATCGCTCGATGGCGCTAGAAGCCCGGCCGATCATCCGCATATCGCCCACTCGCGCAGTGAGCTGGGGAGTTTTTTTTACTAAGGATCAGAAAAACGTACGCGGGATGATGACGGGAAAAAAGGGCCGGTGATCGAACCGTCACCGGCCTCTCACAAGTTAACCAATCCCCTAGGGCAGGGTGACGGTCTGGCCAAGGAGTTTGGCTGTCATCTTCTTGAGCACGAGCGCGCCCGGAACGGCGTTCGCCTGAACGGTCACCGTCGCGGCGCCCCCTTTCAGGTTGAGGTTTGTAAGGTCGCCTTTTGAAACATACTGCCCTTTCACGCCGAGCGGCAGCGTACGGCCATTGGAGAGCACAGCCGAAGCGGTGCCCGCGAGTTTGTCGTTGGTATTCTGGATGTCCATCACGAGATGCCAGATACCGTCCGCATCCACCGGCAGATCAAACTGCTGAGGTCCGTTTGCTGACTGGCAACCGGCGCCGCGCGCTTTGACACAGGCTTTGGTTTTGAACGTGCCGGTCAGTTCACTGTTTGCCGGGTCGATGCCCAGGTTGAATTGCACGTTGGCCGTGACCGGGACACTGGCAAAACCGTCTGAGGCGGTGCCGGTAAGTTTCAGGGTCACGCTGACTCGTGGAACGCCGCCGGTTGTTTTAATCGAACCTACGACGGGTCCGGCCATTGTGATTGACATTGAGCCGTCGGTCTCGAATAGAGAGGCTTGGCCGGTAATCTTTCCTTTGTCATCCTGCACGATGGTAAATTGGTTCTGCGGGTTTTCGTTGTAAGTTCCGCTAAGATCCCAAAGCCCCGACTGCGCCGTAAACTGATTTTCGTAGTGACCGGAAGGCGATTCGGCGCGGATCAAAGGGGGGAACAGGACGAGCAGCCACAACAGGAACATTCTCTTAACGATGATGTTGATCATTGGAGTCTCCCCTCGAGTTTGTTAAAAGATCAAATCATTTCACTCTGGCTGCCTGCACGATCTTCGCTTCTCCGTTCTGTGCGCTGATGCCAGCCAAGGCGCGGATGGCCGCGGGAGTATTCGCCTGCTTTAAAGCGACGACGGCGTTAAGGCGCTCATTGATACTGGCGCCGCTGATAGTTAGCTCAGCGAGCCTCGGAACGACGAGTTGATCGAACTGGACCGCCAGCGCCGAGTCGCGGCCGCGGGCGACCTCCCGCGCCAGCAGTTGGTATCCAGCGAGCCGGGCTGCGAGGTCTTGCTCCGTCGCTATGACAGAGGTCACTCCCACGTCGAAACGCTCCTGATTCTGCAGCGCTTGGTAAAGGCGAACTCTTACTTCAGGCTCGCTTTCACTGAGCAATCGGGCAACGAGCGTGCCGGCAACGTCACCCGGCGTGTCCAGGTTGGCAATCGCCCAAGCGGCGGCAGCGCGAATTTCCGCTTCTTCGGATTGAAGATACTTTACAAGAAAGGGAGCGGTAGCGCCGGCCGATTCCCCTAGCGCTTCCAATGCCGCCACGCGCAAATCGATTTCCGTCTCGCTTGATTCAAGGTAGCGCTGGAAGAAGTCTTGTGTTTGCTCGATGGGAAGTCGCCCCAGGCCCGAAAGCAGCGCTTCCGTGATTTCCCTCCCGTTCACTTCGCTAACAAGCCTGACCAGTGTCGGTAAAGAATCGGCGCCCTGAATGTCGCCCAGAGCCAGAGCGGCTTCGCCGCGAATGCCGTCTGTTTTTTTTGCGCTTAAGATCAACTGGGACAAGATATCCACGGCAGCCCGATTTCCGTTTGCCGCCAAGCCGCGGATGGCGCCTCGGATCACTTCCTCATTTTCGTCCCTTAAAAGCTCCTTGAGGATCGCACCGGTTTCTCTGTCTAAGCAATGGCCCAGGGCTTCCGCGATGGTGGCCCTGAGCTCCGGCGGGGCGTTCGACAACGACTGACGGAGCGCGGCCAAGGCCTGGCCGGTTGCGATCGTAGCAAGTTGCCAGGCGGCTTGTCGCCGGAGTTTGAGTGGTTGAGTCGAATCAAGCAGCGTTGCAATAAGCGCAGAGGGTTCATTCCGGGATACGGCGGAAGGGAATTTCCCTTGAGCGAGGACGGAAATAACAACTGAGGAGAGTTCCAGTTGAGGTCCCGATCCGGAGTCCGGCCCAATGTCAATAGGCGCTGGGTACGCTCTTGTCTGTGAAGAAGGGTTGGTTTCAGTGGGAGAACTAGGAATTTGCCGAGTTCCGACTATCCAGAGCCCTATTGCGGTCAGCGTTATTAACGCTATTACACCGCTAAAAAGCTGCAGATAAACTCTAGAACGCGCTGCTTCGGGCTTCACGGGCGACGCTGCCAATACTTGGTGCTGATCTGGAGTAGGCTCTATGCCTCTCGCCGCTCTGTGTCAAGGGGTCTCAAATTAGACTTCGGCGTGCAGCTCTTACGCAGGAAATATCGCCAGTATCGCTCCATGGCTATTGACGAGCGACCTATGATCGTCATCACACCGAAACGGTTTAAGGCTTGGGGGAGTCTGCTAGGTCGGTCGATCAGCTGATTCCGAGAGTCTTAATGAGCCGCAAAAAATATTTCTCGTGGAGGCCGAGCGCCTTCGCCGCCGCGACTCGGTTGCCGCGCGACTCCTCTAGAGCTTTCACCACGAGCTTGCGCCGCGTAGTCTCCATAGCCTCACGGTAGGAGAGCTGACCAAACTCAGCTTGCGGTTCCGAAGCAATGATCCTGCCGGGCAAGTCCGCCTGCGTAATCTTCGGGCCCGAGCCGAGTACCACCGCTCGTTCGATAACATTGGCGAGCTCTCGCACATTTCCCGGCCAACTGTAAGCGCAGAGTTTCTCCTGAGCCTCGTGCGATAGCTCATCGAAGCTCCTTTTCGCCTCTAACGAATAACGGCGCAGGAAGTATTGCGATAACGGCAGGATGTCCGCCTTTCTCTCTCTCAAGGGCGGTAGTTTAATTGGAATCACATTGAGACGGTGGTAAAGATCTTCGCGGAAACGGCCCTCCTTGACGGCGGCGTCCAAGTCGCGATTGGTCGCGCCGATGATTCTGACGTCAACGTGAATCGGCCTGACGCC
>JBGPIK010000435.1:0-5626 GCA_041484845.1 Binatia bacterium
CGGCGTCCAGCGTAGTGGCGAAAGCCTTAAGGGCCATGCATGGTTGACCCGAGACGGTAAAACGTTCCTTGAGGAGGGTAATCCCGAAACCCAATTCGCCGTTACCTTTTCCTTTCCAAACTAATGGATGTTTGACCGAGCCATTTTGCGACTGCGGTACCTTTTCGGCAAGCTGTTTTTACGCGACATCGTTACATGAAATGCACTGTGGGCAATTGGCGAAGAGTGGAAGCGTTTAATCGTACCCCGGAAGGCTGCCTTATCCTCGCGGTCTCCTCGGTTCTTGCCGACGACAACAAGCTCAATGATTTAGTCAAGCCAGAACTTGATTGGGGTAAGATCGTGACAAGAGCGATAGCGTGTGACGTAGCGCCGATGCTTTACCACCGCCTAAGGAATTTGCCGGCGGTCCGTTTAGTCCCGCCGCCAGCCATGGATCGTCTCAAAAAGAGTTACCAGTGGCATGCCGGGCGAAACTTGAATCTCTACGGGAAACTCCAAGAAGTGCGCGATGCCTTTGCAAGAGAGAAGATTCCGCTCATTCTATTGAAAGGAGCGGTGTTGGCGGATTTAGTCTACGGCAATGTCGCCCTGCGTCCCATGCGCGATCTCGACATTTTAGTCAAAAAGAATGATCTGGATGCGGCCGACGAGCTTCTGCAAAGGATGGGTTACACTCCGAGCGAGGCTTACCGCCCGGAGCAATGGTTCCGAAACTTTCATCACAATATTCCTTACCTTTCTCGGGATCGATCGCTCATCTTAGAATTACACCACAATATCGTTTTGCCGGCCGCGCCCGTCACTATTGCGGCTGAGGATCTTTGGCAGGATGCGCGCACGGTCGAAGTCATGAATGAGACCGCCCTGGTTTTGTCTCCTGAAAAATTGATCGTACATCTCTGTGTTCACCTCGCGTATGACGACCGGTTTTATCGATCCTTACGATCCCTCACCGACATCGCTGCAACCATTGCCTTCTATAAGGAAAACATCGATTGGACGAAATTCACGAGCGATGTCCGCGCCTACAATGCAGACAGAAGCGTATATTATGCTCTCTGGCTCGCATGCGCGTTGGTCGATGCGGAACTCCCTCTAGCTGTATTGGAGAGCCTAGCCCGAAGCAAAGGCAATTCCCTTCTGAACGATCGTATCCTGAAATTCGTCATCCAACGATCGATTTCGAGTTTCGAGAATGAACATACGGTAATTCCCGCTTGGGCTGTCAAGAGCGTATGCAGTGAACTTATTGTATCGGGAACGCTGTGGCAAAGTGCCGCGGGGCTTTTAAAGCGTTTTCCCCTGCCGCATGTCCTTAAGAAGTTTCTCGAATCTGTCGTGCGCAAGAGTTAGGCTAGCTGAAGGAAGGCTGCTGAGTTTGGGCCGAGAGCGCCCACCGATCTCGTCGCCGCCAAAGTAATTGAGCGGGACGATGTACAATGTAGGACAAAATTCGCCATAATGTGACAAAAAATCGGTAATCCGAAGTTTATGCTCAAAGAATATTTTTCTACCGTATATTCTTGTTGCCTTCGAAAATGGCGCATGGTAGAAGGCGACATTGAAGGATTCGCTGTTGTCGGTTGCTTAAATGGAATTGGAAAGGAGACTAGCGATGAAGAAAGAGAATGCAAAAACGGAAGAAAAACAACTGAAGGCCAAGGCAAACGGGAAAGAGGCATACAAGAAGCCAGCCCTTAGCAAGCACACCTCGCTCAGAGACATCACTGGAATGGCCTATATTCCAATAAGCTAGAAAAGAGCGATACCTTTTAAGACGCCACCTCTCGTCAATATCAAGCCAGTTCGCCGTGCGTCTATCTAGCTAAGGGCGTCCCTTTAGTCGGCGGTGGTTTATTCGTAATTTTATTTCGTTTATCTCATTAAGCCTTACGAGATTTGATTGCGGTTGCGCGATCGCGCGGGGAGCTTCACCGGACCAAGAAGAACCTGTTTCTGGCCAACTGCCATTGTCAACCGACAATGGCAGTTGGATCAATCAAACCGTACCGCTAGAAGCGATTATCAGAGAACCAGCCTGAGTTTCAGCAGCGCGGCAACTTCCTGGAAAATCATTTGCAGTTGCGTTGAAACGTTGCCGTTTACATCAACGATGTAAACCTTGCCTTTCTGCTGCGTACTGTCGATGCACGGGCCAGCGCAAGAAGGCCAGGATTGAGTCAAGTCCGCATGCGTATCCCCATCGATCGTGGTGGTTGGCGCGTTACATACAGTGGTTATGTTTTCCACTACTCCAGTTGCGGCATTTAGTATGTCGGTCGCATTGGACATACGCGCCAGCAGACATTTTGCATTTGCGTCAACGCTGTTTTGTGGATTGGTCGCGTCAGGTTTCCCTATCGCGATGGCGAAAAAGACCACATCGTGTTCCCCGCCGCTTCCGCAGGCGGTATTCCCGTAACCGCAGTTCCTAATGAAATTGGCTTCATACATGGCGCCATTTCCGGTCGCTACACAACCTGTAATCGCACGTGTACAGCGAATAATGTCCAGGTAGGTCGTTGGAACGTCTCCGGAAGTAACGTACCCCAGGCCTGTATCTGTTGTGGTAAGCGAGCCGCGCAGGCCGCTGTGAGTGGTATATGGCGAAGAACATGCCGGACCAGCAACCGTACAGTAGGTGGTTACGCCCAGTTTGCAACCGGCCGTTCCGCCCGTATTACCGGGCGCAGGTAGTGTTGCGCCGGTTTTGGGATCGCTCTGGCACTCTGCGACGGTGCTGCGTTTCATGAATGTAGGCTGGCCGTCAGTAACCAAAAGGACGGCCTTTCGCGTCGTGGCTCGAGTGGGATCTGCAAACGCCGTTACAAGCGGCGCCCGCGCCGTTTGCAGGGCTTCCATCGTATTTGTTCCGCCTCCAGCGGCTAGGCCGTTCACGCCGTTCTGCAGCGTGGTGAGAAAAGAGCTGGTCGTGGCGCTCAGCGGTATATCCGGCGTGCAAGTACCGGATGTTGTCGAATCGTGACCGCTCGTGCCACAACCGCGCGTAGAAAAACTGACCATACCGACTTGATCATCGGCCGAAAAAGTATTGGATAGCCCGAGGAACCCATTGACCGCGGTTTTAAGCGAATTGATCTTCGTCTGCCCGGCTCCGTCCACACCATTCATCGATCCTGATCGATCGAGCACAAGCATCAGATCAACCGGTCTTTCGGGGCCGGCTTGCGCGGTCGCGGCGACATTCACCGTGGAGTAATCGCCCGGAACCATAAAGCCAAGAAATCTCAGAAACGTTGTCGGCATGGGTTCAGTGGCGTTCACTTCAACGTTTTTTATCGGTGGTCCGCCGGCAACCGTGGCATCAAAGAAACGAAGGGTGACTGTCAGATTGGAACTCCCGCTGACACACGCGCCGGTGCCGTTTATCGTGACCTGCGCGCCATTCATCACCATCGAGTCACAAGCCGCCTGAGTTGCAGCAGTTTCATATCCCGCCTGCCCTTTTAATATCTTGGCGGCCGCAAGAGCAGCCCCGTCGACCAGGCGAGCAATGCGAGCTTTTTCCAAGTACGCCCTGCCGAAGTCGAGAGCAAAGCCGATAAAGGTTCCAAGCAACGCAAAGCCCAAAGTGAGGAAGATGAGGACAGATCCTGTTTGGTTTAATTTTCGCATAGACGTGCCGCTCCGTTTTTATTCCGATTACGTTTAGGTGCCACTCACATTGGTAAAAATCGTTCTGTCATAGAATGTCGTGTTAATGAGGTTGCTTCCCACGTAGGTCATGACGTCGGGGGCATAATTGTAGTAAACCTCGATCGCGTGGAAAGTTTGGCCGGGCTCAATAGTGCCGATTCCGGAAATGACCGTTACATTGCCGCCGACAGCGCCAAGCTTGCTGTTCTGCGCGTAGTTGCCCCTAATAATCTGGCTTTGAACTTGGTAGGTGCACGGCTTTGGCGGGCAAGGTATCCCCGGATTTTGAATGATTTTGGAATAGATGACGCGCCATTGCGCCTGATTGGTAGAACGGATCGTCGGCGCCGCCGCTGTAATGATGGCATCTAATGCGGTATTGGGAGGGGTGTTTCGAGCGGTCAAGTTTGCTCCCTCGCGAGTCGTGCTGGTGATGGTTAGATAATCGCTGATGACCGAGCCCACCTCAATGGCGCCATAGAGCAGCGCTACCATAATTGGAAAAATGAAGGTCAGCTCGATGAGAGTTTGACCTTTACTTACGCGGAGAGTTTTTTGAATTGAAGTCATGGCGTTTATATAACTCCTCTTAGCTTGTCGGATAGGGTTCGTTTTTCCAGGTGGTGCTTAATTGAAAGGGAACTCCCCCTGCAGGAAAAAATTGCGATGCAAACGGCATCATGGCCGGTTTCTTGAGATTCACGGTCACTATTACCGTTTGCTCGGGGCCTCCTCCCGGAGCACTGCAAGCAGCGCCGATACAAGCGAATTGGAACGCTGTCCCTAAACTCGGGCATTGCAGGCCCGTAGCGATTACGTTGGCGCAAAAAACATCATGGATCATTTGATCTCTGGGAATATTATTCCCATTGCTATCTTGTCCCGTTCGGCCGGTTACCATGTACCTGCCCGCTGTTCGGAGAGCGTGTTGTAGGGTGACTTTTGTGTAAAGCAGATGTGAGAACTCCACGATCGCCATGAATAGAGTGAAAAATAGAATGAAGGCAAAGGTTAGCTCAACGGCGGCTTGACCACGATGGCTTTGTAAGAATCTCGGGCAATCTAAGGAGGATGTATGTCGAGCAAGGTCTTTTCGGGATATTTTCATGGAGCTATTCCCCAATTTCCTAAAGAGGTTGTAATTTATTCGTGGAAACATTTAGGCAACCGACACCCAATCAATGGCAATACGCGTGCCAATAAAATGTGAGTCTGAAGAGAACAAAAGATTTCGCAATTTCGACAACTTAACCCTAAATATGTAAAAGAGAATTAGGCTCCCCGTCTTCCTCGGACAAACTGACACATTCCCATGTCATGGACGTCAAATTGAGAAAGTTTCGCCTGCCAACAGTACATTTTTGTATCGGCAGTTTTTGAGGATCTCTGCATGGACTAAAAACGCGCTAATTTACGGTCTGTGTGAAATATTTAACGAAGAGACGAATCTCGTCGAAATTTTTGCGGGAGGGTCAATTTCGTGCAATCGGGAAAATGAACTACGCCGCAGCAAGCTGACGGGGTATCAGACCATAGCGGTGAGATGTTATCCCAACGACGTCACCCCCGAATGTTTTAATCGTGGTTCGACTGTGCTCACCACGACCCTGAGCTACGTCGAATGGGTCGGGGGTCCAGGTTCGGTCTCGCCTGGATTCCCGATAGAAGCATTCGGGAATGACGGACTCTAAGAGGTCTGAAATAGCTCATTACGCAGCAAGCTGCGGGGAATCAAACCCGCAGCGATTGAAAGGCAACGACGTCATAGTCGGTAGTGTTTCAGCCGAGGATGGTGAAAACCTCTCGCCTTCAAACGAAGGACGGTGAGGCCCTTCGGCGTACTCAGGGTAAACTCCGCCGAGAAATCCCTGTCTCGATCAAGCAGAAGACCCTTCGCTAACGCTCAGGGTGACTCACTGATCGTGGGAGTAAAGCGAAAGGGTGTCGTCACGTTTCTAGCGACAAG
>JBGPIK010000436.1:0-5603 GCA_041484845.1 Binatia bacterium
AAATGAAAGGACTCATAACAACCTGCTCTGAATGTCAGACGAACACGGAGTTGAGGGAAATTACAATTGAATTTGAGCGCAAAGGGGTCAAGGCAGCCATGTCCGGTATCCCCGCCATGGTTTGTCCGCACTGTGGTCAAGAGTATGTCCCAAGCGATATTGCGGGGGACGTGATAGACACGGTTTCTCGCACCATCGATGCCACTGAAGCTCTGCTAAAACGGACCGATCATCGCCGGAGAGAACTCCTCCAAGACCACCAGGACTTGGTGCCTGAGCGCCTGGAGCTGGCCCTCGCTTTTCGTTAGCCGTTCTAATCCACTTTTTCGTAGAGCTCACCCCCAAAGCGCCGCGCCCTCAGCGCCTCCGCCGTGCGTTATCCGAATTCCTTCTTCACCACGGAGACACTCGCCCCGTGGAATTGCAGCCCGGTATTCCACAGGGCAAGAGTTCGGAGTATTTTTTAATCAAAAACTCTTTACTTCGTGACCTTCGTGCCTTCGTGGTGAACGGGTTCTTTTCCTGTTTGGTTGCGGCTCAGCCGCGCTGGGTAGTCGCCGTTGATGATAATCACGCATCGCGTTACTATTGCCCTGTGATTAAACGAAAACAGGCGCCGAAGACGTTGAAATCGTAGACTATCACTGAAGGAGAATGATGATGCGCAAACTCAAGCCTGTAACGCCCGGCGAACTCTTACTGAAAGAATTTTTGCGGCCAATGGGGATCAGCCGGTACCGGCTAGCAAAAGAGATCGGCGTGCCAGCGCAACGTATCGGCGACATCGTGGCCGGCAAACGCACCGTTACTGCCGACACCGACTTGCGCCTGTGCCGGTTTTTCGGCCTTTCGAACGGCTACTGGCTCCGCGCCCAGGCCGCCCATGACACGGAAGTCGCGGAAAGAGTTTTGGGTGCCACGCTGGCGAGAATCAAGCCGTGGTCGAGTACCGAATCTCGTGGAAGTCGCACGTCGACTCACGCATGAGTTCAACGGGTCTCGCTAACGCCTTCCCCCTTACGCCTAACGTTTGTTAGTGCTGAGGACTGAGTAACGACTACAGACAACGGACCACTGACCACTGACCTTTGTTCATTCCGCAATCCGCATTCCGCAATCCCCAATCCCTCGTCCTGCCCCTTACGCCCTCACGCCTTACGTCTTTACTGATCTCTGACCTCTAATTTCTGGGACTTTGCTCACCACCCTGAGCAGCTTGTCGAAGGGAAGCGTATTGAACGCATCAGCCTTCGGCGTTCTAGCTTCTGTCGCGGACCACGGAGTACTAGAATCGTCAAGAGAGGACGAGCATTGCTGCCGTTTCCTGAAATCTGGCGCCGGTGGTATGCTAGCGTTAACTACAACTAGCGTAGAAGAAGGAGAGATTATGGAACTACCATCGCGCCAAAATCCAAAGCTCCTTGAACGAATTACTATCGATTCAAATGTCTGCCACGGCAAACCCTGCATTCGCGGGCTTCGATATCCGGTTGATACGATTTTGGAGCTGCTGAGTGGAGGAATGAGCAGCCAAGAGATTCTCGAAGACTACGACGATTTAGAGCCAGAAGACATTTTGGCTGTGCTGGCATTCGCCGCTCGTTTAACCCAAATTAAGCGTGTGCAGTCAGTTTTGCGATGAAGTTTCTGGTCGACGCGCAGCTGTCGCGGCGTTTGGCCCATTGGCTCGCAGCCGCGGGACATGACGCCATCCATACACGAGATTTACCAGAGGGAAATTGCACCGTAGATAAAATAATCAACCAGATCTCAGTGCGCGACGAGCGTATCGTCGTCACCAAAGATGGGTATTTTGTAGACACGTTCTTGTTGAAACACATGCCATACAAACTACTTTTGGTCGCGACTGGCAATCTCAGCAACAAAGAATTGGAACGGCTGTTTCGCGACAATCTCGAAAGCATAATAAACGCATTCGAGGCGTACGATTTCGTCGAGATCGACGGGATCTCTCTGATTTGCCACTTATGAATAGCCCTTGGCGCTCGCACGGAATTTCGGTTTTCCACCGAGGGAACTGCGGAGCATTAGAACGCTAATCGAAGAAAATCGAGAAAAATTATTGGAGGCATGGCGTGGGCAAATTGGCATTAAGCGCTGACGAGAGAGTCCGGGATGTACGTGTCTCGGAAGACACATTGACGGTCGATTTAATGGACGGTCGGACGATCTCCGTGCCGCTAGTCTGGTATCCGAGATTGCTCGCGGGCACGGCGCGACAGAGGACGAATTGGCAAGTGAGCGCCGCCGGTTACGGCATCCACTGGCCAGATCTTGACGAGGATCTCAGCACCGAGGGCTTGCTCCGCGGTGCGCCGGCCCCGGCTCGATCGGCCCGGCGCCTTACTGCCAAGACCACGCGACGGCGAAAATCACGCCGCCAATGATCTTCCGCGGGCTAACGCAGGGGTGAGAAATAATCTGGAGACTGGCAATGAACACGACGAAAACTACAGAAGTCAGACGTCAGAGATCAGAGGTCAGGACATCTTCGACGAATATCAGCGGTCGGTAATTGACAGTGAAGCTTCATAAATCCATCGACGTGGTTGTAAACCTGCTCGATGCGGTTTTCTAAACGGGCAAACCCTTCCTGCATATCTTTAATAATCGTAGCGTCGTTTGCTTGGAGCGATCTGATGCCCCGCTCCACTGCGGTCAGGCGCGATTCGATTGTTTTTTTAGCAGGTCGGCGTGCCATGGATCACCATTTCTACCCAGCAAGCAGTTAATGTGTCAAGACCACTCCCTGGGCGCTGCGCCGTTCAATGCGCTGCGCGCTGTTCAATCGCTCCGCTCAGCAGAGCGATGAGGACTGAGTAACGAGGACAGACCACTGACGACGGACAACTGACCTCTGTTCATTCCGCAATCCGCAATCCGCCATTCCCTCCCTGCTCCCTGCTTCTTCCTGACCTCTGACCTCTGACCTCTGTTTTTTCGCTCCCTGCTCCCTGCTTCTTGCTGACCTCTGACCTCTGACCTCTGACCTCTGTTTTTTCGCTCCCTGCTCCCTGCTTCTTCCTGACCTCTTCCCCTCTGCCCCCTGCTCCATGCTCCATGCTTCGTTATGCCCTTACCCCTTCGCGGTCGCCTCACGGTTCGTCGCCCGTCGGGCGAAAGCAGCCAAAGCCATCAAACCCAAACCGAGAAGAATAAAACTGCCAGGTTCAGGAACGGCTGAGACGTTGACGTCAACCAGACTGTGTGAGTTGTCGTAATTGTTCATGTCCCAGTAGAACAATTCCAATGTGCCCGAGGCCGGCGCAGGCCCGGAATAATTCGTCCCGATCAGGAAATAGGTCCCGCCGAGTTCGCCAACCAGGGCGCCGAACGGGGCGGTTAATCCTGACTGAGTCCACAAACCCCGAATTGATCCGATCTGAGTACCCGCGGGCTGGCCCGATTCATCGCTGCCGGTCGCATAGAGATCCACAATTAATCCATCTGCATTTGACCACCGTGGCAACGCGCCCGCGCTCCATAGATCATTTGGATTAGCGCTGACAATGAGCGTCTCTCCTGCTAATACATTGATGCCTGTATCAACCCCGACTCCACCCGTGGAGCTATTAGAAAATGCATCGACGGTAAATAAGGAAGCGTGAGCATTGCCTTGAGCGAGTAGCAGCAAGGCGGTCAATACGACAAAGAAGTTTTTTTTCATTTGGCTCTCCTTCTCCTAACGAAGAAGAGCTGAGAGCACCTCGCATGCCACTGTAAGCTTTTTTGGCACTTTGCAGAGCTTAGTACACTTTTGATCTGGCCAACCTGGCATCGGTTTAGCCCCAACTGTCTTTATCGCGTCCTGCCGCGGCTATGAAGCGAAAGATCCAGCCGCACGGTATTAGGTCTGCGCGGATGAAACAAATTCGGTCTCCGTGCCCGCTTCACCGTTCATAAACTTTACGGAATGGCAACACGGCCCGATTCCTGAGGATTTCAGAGATCAGACGTCAGAGGTCAGAGGTCAGCTTTCCAGCATCCAAGCTGCCGCGCATCCCAGCAAAGAAAGAGAGATCAGAAATCAGTAAAGACGTAAGGCTTAAGGGGTAAGGAGGGGGCAAAGACAAAGGAAACGCAGCAGGAGTAGAGCGGGAAAAGATCAGTAGTCAGTGTTCAGCAGGACGGTCTAGTGTGAGAAGAATCACTATTCATTCGCACGGAAACTGGGATGCTACAGGATAGTTGATTTCGGATTTGGAATTTTTTGATGCTCGCGGCTAGTTCAGGTCGCCCCGGACTTGGGTCTTTTTTTCAGCTTGTCGCTTCAAAACAGCCGCTATCTTCGGAAGGGGAATCCTCGACAATCTCAATACCATCCTGGATTCTTGGCTTAAACGTTCGGGGATCCATCTTCGGACCATGATGTGATATTCTGGTTCACCTTCCAATTCCGCCATTGCTTCCAGCGTTTCGATCCAGTCAGCCGGCAACCGGATAGCATGGGGACTGTGGTGTTTTCCCCGAGCCATGAGCCGGTCGAATTCCTCCGGCTTCATCCGGTGGTACTCCGCCTCTCTTTTCTCTTGTTCCCCTTTGGATAGCTTGTTAAATTTCTTCGTCATCCTTTTCTCTTCCTCTTTCGCTGCAAATCTCACCCAGTAAAACCCGCGCTAGCCTATTTCCCTTGTCTTGAATAACTGGCTCCATTGACCGCTGCCCGTTGCTCTCTGCTATGCGGTGAAGCCAGGATGCTAGGAAGCTGGCACGCTGGAAACTCCCTGCTCCCTGCTCTTTGCTCTTTGCCCCTCACGCCTTACGTTTTGCGGCTTTGCCTTTACTGACGTTTGACCTCTGATCTCTGACCTCTTCCCCTTTGCCCTTTGCTCTTCGCTCCTTGCCCTCGGCCGCGTTCAACGCGTTTTACGCTGTTCAATCATTTCGGTTCATTCACTCCCGTGATTGACCTTCGTCATTCGTGGCCAAGTGAATTTTTGTCGAACCGTTTTCCGTACCATCGGGCGTAGTAATTACGATACTCACCCGTTTTGATTCGCTCCCACCACCCACGGTGATCACCATACCATGAGATCGTCGTTTGCAGACCCTCATCGAGCGATACCGCCGGCTTCCATCCAAGCTCAGTTTGGATCTTGGCGGTATCCAGCGCATAGCGGCGATCATGGCCGGGGCGGTCCTCCACATGGCGAATGAGGCTCCGGGGTTTGCCCAGCGTGTCAAGAACCCGCGAGGCCATTCGCTCGTTGGTTTCTTCGTGACCGGCGCTAACGTTGTAAATCTCGCCGGCAGACCCGTGATCGAGCACGCGCAACAAGGCGCGCGCATGATCCCCGACATAGATCCAATCCCGGATCTGCTTCCCGTCGCCATAAAGAGGCAACGGCTGATCGTCCAAGGCATTGGTAATGAACAAAGGCAAAAACTTCTCGGGAAATTGGTACGGTCCGTAGTTATTGCTGCAGCGCGTTATCACAACGGGCAGATCGTAGCTCCGTACGTAGGCGCGGATCAAAAGATCGGCAGCGGCCTTACTCGCGGCATAAGGGCTGTTGGGTTGCAGGGGACTGCTTTCCGTGAAAGGAGGGTCCATCGGGCCTAGAGAACCATAACCCTCGTCA
>JBGPIK010000437.1:0-5603 GCA_041484845.1 Binatia bacterium
GCGCGCGGATCGACCCGTTTGAAGTGATCGAAAAGTCAGGCGGCAAGCTCAACAGGTCCGTTCGCGCGGATGCGAAAAGTGATTGAATGGAGCGATCACATGGCGAACAAAAATACATCAGAAAAAAAATTCGAGGTTGCGTTGGAGGAACTAGAAGGAGTTGTCGAACAGTTGGAGTCCGGAGACTTGTCGTTGGAGGACTCGCTGGCGGCGTTCGAAAAGGGCGTCGGTCTAGTCAAATATTGCAACCAAAAATTGACTGACGTGGAGAAGAAGATCGAACTGCTGGTGCGCGACAAGGAAGGTAAACTCCAGCTCAAGGCACTCGACTCCATGGCCGGCGACGAGGATCTCGATCCGTAGCCTGTCGATGCATTTTTCTCCGCCCAATCATCAAAAACGGCGAGGGGGCCTTGGCCCGACCACGGTTTCGCTGTCCTCCGACCTGGCGGAATCTCCCTGCGAAGGGGCGTGAGCGAAAGCTAAGGTAACCCGCCGCAATTAAACGTGATTGCGCAGCATGATCTCCTTCGGGTGGGGTTCCAAATAGATCTGGTCTTGCAGATAAGGGATGCGGTATTTTTTGACATAGTGGCGCATCATTGTCAGCGGCACGATCAACGGAATCATCTGGCGGCGAAAATCGCGTATCAGTTCGCTTAACTCTTGGCGTTCTTCGGGGGGCACGTGTTTGGAAAAATAGCCCGCCATATGTTCCAGAACATTGCAATGTTTTTTCACGCTGGCTTGAACGGTAAGCGCGGCCATGAATAGCCGCGCGTACTGCTCGTAGGCTTTGTTGATGGATAACCGTTTGGCGGCGGTGACGAGTCGACCCAGCCGGTGGTAATGCGCTTCGCTGTGCGCCAACAACAGGAGTTTGTGGCGGGTGTGGAATTCAACCAGCAATCCGATGCTTTTCCGCTTCCGCGCCAATTCTTGCCAGCGCTGATAGGCAAAAACTCTTTCGATAAAGTTCTCGCGCAGTTGTGGATCGTGCAGACGACCTTCCTCCTCAACGGGCAATGATGTCATTTTCCACATCAGTCCTGCGGCGAACAAACCTCGCCCTTGGCGCAGCGAGATGGCGTTGCTGCGGTAAACTGGCACTCGCTCCATACCGCAGCTGGGCGAATGGCTCTTGAGAATATAGCCGGAAATTCCAAGCGCCTCGAGATCGCGGGCTTTTTGCGCCGTAAACCGCCGCATCGTTTGAGTCCAGTCCTTTGCCGATGGATCACCGATCATGAGCGGATTCGATACGTCGCCGACCAGTCGCACCGGCTCCCGCGGGACTCCCATCCCCGCTTCAAGTTCAGGACAAACTGGCATCCATTTGACATAACGTCCAAAAGTGTCGACGAGAAAAGAGTCTTTTTTGTCGCCGCCGTCGTAGCGTACCTTTTGGCCCAGCAGGCACGCGCTGATGCCGATTTTCGGGGTTGGGTCGAGCCGGACCATTAAAGTTCATATTGATTACATTCATGGCGCTGCGCAAGCGGATGGTCATCCAATAAACTTATATCACCGCCGCACGTTTGAAGATTGAGGGCGGTCGATGCTAAATTGGTCGAGACGCTTAATGGCGGACCGCAAAGTTATCCGTGGCGACCTTTGATTTGAAAACTTATTTATTTTCACGGCGTTCGGTGATCGATCGTGCCTTGGAGCAATATTGCACAGGATATCAAGGGCAGTCCGAGACTGTCTGGCGGGCGATGCGTTACGGACTTTTTCCGGGAGGAAAACGAATTCGTCCCATTTTGACATTGGCTGCCGGCGAGGTTTTTGGCGGCAAGCAGAAGAATCTCATCCCCTTCGCTTGTGCCGTGGAGATGATTCACGCCTATTCTCTTATCCATGACGATTTGCCGGCACTGGACGACGATGATTTGCGCCGCGGAGCGCCAACAGCGCACAAGGTCTTTGGCGAGGGACTGGCATTGCTGGCGGGCGACGGCCTCCTCACGGAAGCTTTTCATGCGATGTCAGCGCCGGAAGTGACCCGCGTACTGCCGCCCAAATTGATTTTGGCGTTGATTCATGAACTAAGCCAAGCCATTGGCGCGGCGGGTCTTGTAGGGGGGCAAGCGTTCGACCTCGAAGCTGAAAACCGAGAAGTCGATCTCGCGATGGTCGATTATATCCATGTTCGAAAGACCGGCGCCCTGATTCTTGCTTGTGTGCGTATCGGCGCGCGACTATCTGGGGCGAAAGCCGGGGACCTGAAGCGGATTTCCCGCTATGGCGAATATTTGGGTCTCGCTTTCCAGATTGCCGATGACATTATGGATTTTGAGGGGGAAGCGGCTGGAGAGCACGCGGAATCGGAGCGCAAGGAACGAAAGAAAGCGACCTATCCAACCGTTATCGGCGTTGTGCAGGCCAAAGATCAATTGAAGGAGCTCATACGGCAAGCGGCCCAGCAGGTGATTCCATTTGGCGCGCGCGCGGAGCCCCTTAGAGCCATTGCTCAATACGTGGGAATGCCGGCACTACAAGAACGCGGCAAATCGATCATGCAGGAGATGAATCCGTAAGATGGCTAGATTACTTGATACTGTGGAATACCCGAGCGATATTCGCCGGCTGAGCGTCAATGATTTACCTGAGCTTGCTCGCGAGATCCGCGAGGAAGTTATTTCGGTGGTATCCGAAGTGGGCGGTCACCTGGCGTCAACTCTTGGCGCAGTCGAGCTGACGTTGGCGCTGCATTATGTTTTCGACACTCCGAGAGATCGCATTGTCTGGGACACTGGCCACCAGGCGTATGCGCACAAGTTGATCTGCGGCCGGCGCAATCGACTGGCAACGATTCGCCAGATGGGCGGGCTGAGCGGTTTCTTAAGCCGCGAGGAGAGCGAATACGATGTCTTCGGTGCCGGCCATGCGGGCACGTCGATTTCCGCGGCGCTCGGCATGGTGGAAGCGAAATCGCTCGAGGGCTCTACGCGCAAAGTTGTGGCGGTGATCAGCGACGGTGGCTTGAGCGCTGGTTTGACGTTTGAAGGCTTAAATCAAGCGGGCCATCTGGACAAAGACTTGATCGTGGTGCTGAACGATAACGCCCATTTCATCGATCCGAGAGTCGGCGCCGTGTCGTCGTTCTTGAGCAAACAGTTTACCACCGACCTTGGCGTGCGCTTGCAGAAAAATCTTTCGACCTTGCTGCAAAACTTGCCGAGCGGCGAGAATCTCAAACAAATGGCGCGCAAGATCAAGGATTCATTTTTGGGACTGGTGACGCCGGGTTTTTTGTTTGAGAGCTTAGGATTGCAATATGTCGGACCGATTGACGGGCACAACATCAGTAAGATGGTTGCCACTCTGGAGAACGTAAAAAGAATTGAAGGACCGACTCTCGTGCATGTGCTGACGACGAAAGGGAAAGGCTATGCGCCGGCGGAAAAGGATCCGGTTAGGTTTCACGGCGTCACGCCTTTTCACGTATTGACCGGCAAGCCGAAGAAAGAGAAGGGGCCGGTCCCTAGCTATACCGACGTTTTTGCCCAGGCTTTAATCCGCGTCGCCAAAGAGAATCCAAAGGTCGTGGGGATTACCGCCGCGATGGGCAGCGGAACCGGCATCGATAAACTTTCAAAAGAAATGCCCGGCCGATCCTATGATGTCGGCATCGCCGAACAGCATGCGGTGACGTTTGCCGCCGGAATGGCAACCGAAGGCTGGATCCCGGTTGTGGCCATTTATTCGACTTTTCTCCAGAGAGGGTACGACGAGATTCTCCACGACGTCTGCTTGCAGAATCTTCACGTGGTCTTCGCCTTGGATCGAGGAGGGCTGGTGGGTGCGGACGGTCCCACGCATCACGGCGTTTTTGACTTCGCCTATATGCGCTCGATTCCCAATATCGTGATCATGGCGCCCAAAGACGAAAACGAACTCCAGCATATGCTCAAAACCGCCGTTGATCATCCCGGCCCCATTTCGTTGCGCTATCCGCGCGGCGAAGGCTGGGGTGTCGAAATGGATCGTGAGCCGCATTCGCTTGAGATCGGCAAAGGAGAAATCCTGCGCAGCGGCAAAGACCTGGCCATTGTTGCCATTGGCCATACGGTCTTGCCGGCGCTTAGGGCCGCAGAGGATCTCGCGGCCTTGGGCATTGATGCCACGGTGGTGAATGCCCGGTTCGTAAAACCGCTGGATAGGGATCTTCTCCGGCTGATTTTGCGGCAGGTCCCGAATCTTATGACCATAGAGGACCATGCGGTTGCGGGCGGCTTCGGTAGCGCGGTCTTGGAGTTTCTCGCCGAAGAGGGCATGACGGGGTTGCGCGTGCGCCGCCTGGGTGTGCCTGACTTTTTTATTCCTCATGGAACGCAAGACGAGCTGCGAAAGCTGTGCGGGTTCGATCGCGAATCGATTACACAGGCTGCGCTGCAGATGGTTAGGCTTGAACGAAAGAGAAGCAAGGAGGGATGGGAAAGAGGAAGCGCTTAGATAAGCTGCTGATCGATCGCGGCCTGGTCGCGAGCCGCGAAGAAGGCCGCGGCAGAATCTTGGCTGGCGATGTCCTCGTGAATGAGCAACCGTCCACAAAAGCGGGCAGCCTCATTGATGAGCATGCGGCAATTCGAATCAAATCGAAAGCGCAGCCGTACGCGAGCCGGGGCGGCAGCAAACTGGAAACAGCGCTTCAACGGTTTGACATTGACGTCAGCGGGAAAATCGTCATTGATGTCGGGGCATCCACCGGCGGTTTCAGTGATTGTTTGCTGGCTCACGGCGCGCGGCAAATTTTCGCCGTCGATGTCGGCTACGGCCAGTTGGATTGGCGGCTGCGCAACGATCCCCGCGTCGTTGTTTTTGAGAAAACGAATATACGTTACCTTGAATTAAGCGCTTTACCTTATCCCGCCGATGTTGCGACTATTGATGTATCCTTTATTTCTCTCAAACTTGTTCTTCCACATGTCAAGGCTCTTTTGCGTCCTGAACATCAGATCATGGCGCTGATTAAGCCGCAATTTGAGGTCGGCAAAGGGAAAGTCGGAAAAGGGGGAGTGGTGCGATCACACGACGAGCACCTGCGTGTGATCGAAGAAATTAAAGCGGCGGCGACGGCACTGGGTTATGGGGTTCGCGGTGTTATCGAATCGCCGCTTCTCGGGCCGGCAGGCAACAAAGAGTTTTTCATTCATTTGAGCGCGTCTCAGAGCGCGCCGTAAAATTTTAATTCCCACCGGGATATTTTTCACCGGCTGGTAGGACTGTCAGACGGAGCGGGATGAGTTTACCAAGCAGCTCCTTGTCCGTCCTCCAGCGCGTCAAATCAGATAACGATGTTCAGCAAAATCGCCCATCGCGGAGCGTCGGGTCATTTCCCGGAAAATACGCGTCTGGCTTTTGAGAAGGCTGTTGAGGCGCGCGTGGACATGATTGAACTTGATTGCCAACTCACCATGGATGGTCATGTGGTGGTTTTTCATGACGAGCGGCTCGAACGAACCGCACGCGTAAACGGAGCCGTCAAAAACAAGACGCTCGCAGAGCTCAAAAAGCTCGATGTCGGTCAATGGCGTAAGAAAACTCACAAGGGAGAGCGCATTTTGACCCTCGAAGAAGTTCTCGAGGTCGTCGGCCAA
>JBGPIK010000438.1:0-5596 GCA_041484845.1 Binatia bacterium
AGGGTTGGCGTAATCGCCGTGACTAAAATGAGCTTGCCTTTGTCAGGGGTGTCCGCCGACGGTAACCGATTTAATCTGACCTTGGCTGTGTATCGGCCGTAGGGCTCGAGGTCGGCTTCAGCCAAACCGATTTTTCCAGCAATTTCATTGATCGGTAACAAAAGAGAGATATCGTCCGCCACGTCGAGCTCTTCCCGTAATGTTTGCCTTCTCATAGCGCAACTTGCGACGTTGTCCAAGGGGTAGAGGGAGGTCCGTCAAACCTGTGGTTGGGTGAATAGAAATCGTATAATCAAATGTCACCTCCAAACGGCCACGGTCGTGAGGCGTGTTCTTGGCTATAGCGGCCGGTCAATAGGAATGATACAAGTTTGGTTCTCACTGCCGGTTCCAGAGTCACTCGATTTTAATCATTGATTGGAATTTCATGTGTCGGCTGTTGCCGGCGCATGAAATGGCTTGCGAATTGTTCAGCGCTGTCGGTGTAACGGCGGGACGAAACTCGGGAGGAAAGACCAATGAAGACAAATCTGCTTGACGGTAACGGGGCTGTTGCGCTGATTTCATATTGGCTTTGGCTTCGCGCGGCCTTCGTCGCGACGCTCTGTGGATTGCTGGCCCCGGTCACGGCCGGTGCTAATCCGTATCTTGCTCGACCGGGCGAGGCGCCGCTCAACGTGCGCGTTGCCACTTGCGCCGTTTCCGGAGGGTTCGTCCATCTTTACACCGCGATGGACAATGGGCTTTTCGAAAAGTATGGCTTCAAAGTCAGTCACAGTTTCATCGCCGGCGGCAGCGCGGCGCTTGCCGCTTTGGCATCGGACGACATTCAGTTTCTCTATTGCGCAGCTGACGCGACCATCCCGGGCCTCACCACCGGAATTGACGGAAAGGTGGTGGGCGCGCCGCTGATAGGGTTGCCCTATGTCCTGATCAGTCGCCAGGAGGTAGCGAGAGTTGAGGATTTGCGCGGCAAGAGCGTGGGGATTTCACGCCCGGGGGATCTTGACGACCGTCTGGTGAAGGCGCTGCTGAAAAAAGTCAACTTCAGCGCCGCGGAGGTGCCCTCGCGACCGGTGGGCGGCAGCCAGGGCGAGCGCTACACAGCGATGGCGCAGGGCGTCGTCGACGCGGTGCCGGTGACGCCACCGCTCGATGCGCGCGCCAAAAAAGACGGCTTCAATGTGATTTATCACTTCAACGATTTGAAGCTGCCGTTTATCTACAGTTCGGTTCACGTCACCCCAAAAACTTTAAAGGAAAAACCGGCCGCGGTGCAGCGTTTCGTCGCTGCCATGGCGGAGTCGCTTTATTTCGTGGAAAAAAATCCCGACAAGGCCAAAGCCTCGCTAGGGAAAGTGCTCAAAATTTCTGAACCGGAGATTCTACAGTCGGCTTATGACGCTTACGCGGTCGATCTGGTCAACCGCAGCATGCTGGTCCCTGCCAACGCGCTTGCCGAAGCCGTGGAAGTGGCGCGCGAAAACGGCACGAACATACGCAAAAAGCCGGCTGAGCTTTTTGATAATAGTTTTGCCGAACAGCTGGAGAGGAGCGGTTTTCTCAAGGAGCTCTGGGGCGCGGAGCTGCGCTGATCCGTTGCGGCGCGAAGCATCAAAGCGAATGCGGTCTCATGATCCTTTTGTTCGTGCGGTCGCCGTGAAGCATTCAATTCGCGCCGCGCACGAATCCGACCTGGGCAGCAAACATGGAGCGGTCTGAGTGCCGCGCCTTAAGAAACGCTCAAATTGCAAGTGAATCATCCCCTGTGTTACGTTCATAACACGATTCATCCGCGCTTCATCACGGAGCCTAATCGGTGTCGATCCGCGTCGCTATAGCTCAAATCAACCCGAGACTCGGAGATCTTCCGGCCAATCTCGCATTATACGAAGCCAAGATCCGCCAGGGAATCGACGCCGGCGTTGATCTCCTGCTCTTTCCCGAGCTGAGCCTGACCGGCTACATGCTGCGCGATATGGTTCCCGATGTCGCGCTCACCCTCGATTCCGCGGAGATCAAGGCCCTCAAGCAGTTAAGCCGAGAATTGCCGTTCGTCGGCGGCTTAGTCGAAGAAAGCGCCGATCATCGGTTTTTTAACGCCGCGGTCTATTTCGAAGACGGTGAAGTGCGGCACGTTCACCGCAAGGTTTATCTGCCGACCTACGGGATGTTCGACGAGCAGCGCTACTTCGCGCGCGGCGACCGCATAAGGGCATTCGATTCTAAATTTGGTCGCGTGGCGAGTTTAATTTGCGAAGACCTCTGGCATCCCTCGACGGTTTATTTGGCGGCCCTGGACGGCGCGCTTGCCGTGCTATGTCCATCGTCGAGCCCGCTGCGCGGGATTACCGACGGACAGCCGCAAGACGATAACGCGCGCTACTGGGAAATGCTTAATCGCGCTTACGCCGAGAGTTACAGCTTGTTTATCATCTATGCCAATCGTTCGGGCTTTGAAGACGGCGTCGGGTTCTGGGGCGGCTCGGAGATTGTCGACCCCTTCGGCGAGCGATTGGCGAAGGCGAACTATTACGATGAAGACTTTATTGTGGGCGAGGTCGCTCTGGAGTCGGTGCGGCGGAAAAGAACCATGGCGCCGCTGTTACGGGACGAAGACCTGGATCTCACGATCAATGAGCTCATGCGCATCCGCGAAAGGCCGGGGCGGCCGCGCCACAAACTCACGGCCGTGAAAAACGCAAAAGTGTCAAAACTAGCAAAATTGCGCGGCCCCAAGAAAAACTAAAGTATCTTCTCTTTTCAGTCGGCCCGGCGGCGTCGATGATACACATCCCAACCAATACGACAGTTCTGCGGCAGATACTGGTCGCGTTTATTCGCAATGAGGTGGAGAAAACCGGCTTAACCCGGGTGGTCGTCGGCCTTTCCGGTGGCGTGGATTCAAGCTTGAGCGCGATGCTTGCCGCCGATGCGCTGGGTCGGAAAAATGTCTTGGGTATACTCATGCCCTACACGAGTTCCAGTCCGGATAGTCAGAGCCACGCCGAAATAATCGTGCGCCAGAGCGGGATCGAATCGCTGCTCGTTGACATCACACCGCAGATCGACGGCTATTTCAGCCGCTTTCCGGACGCCGGTGCGCAGAGACGCGGCAACAAGATGGCGCGGGAGCGGATGACGATTCTTTACGATCATTCGGCGCGTTGGAACGGTTTAGTCCTGGGTACGAGCAACAAGACGGAACTGTTGCTGGGTTATGGGACGCTTTACGGGGACATGGCATCCGCGCTGAATCCCTTGGGGGACCTGTACAAAACCCAGGTGTGGGCGTTAGCCGAAGCTATCGGTGTGCCGCCTCCGATCGTGCGTAAGGAACCGTCGGCGGATCTTTGGGCCGGCCAAACCGATGAGAGCGAGTTAGGTTTTAGCTACCACGAGGTCGATCGCCTGCTCTATTTAATGGTCGACCAGCGCTATACTCGGCCGGAATTGATTGCCACCGGTTTTGCTGAAGGTTTCATTGACGACATATCGCTCAGAATCATGAACTCGCAATTCAAACGGCGACTACCGGTTATCGCCAAGATTTCCCAGCGCACGATCGACCGGGATTTTCGCTATTCCCGCGATTGGGGCAAGTGAGCCACGACGACCGAGCGCCGGCCAATGAACAAACGCAGTTCTCAACACGCGTTACTTAAGTCCTGAGGGGCGGAACTTGGCCGGCGTCCTTTACATCGTTGCAACTCCGATCGGTAATCTCGAGGACCTTACGTTGCGCGCGCTGCGCATCCTCAAGGAGGTCGATCTGATTGCCGCCGAAGACACGCGGCACAGCCGAAAGCTTCTCGAGCATTATGGGGTTAGAACCGCGCTCACGAGCTATCACGAGCATAACGAAAAATCTAAAGCGCAAAAGTTGGTCGAAAGAATGCAAAGCGGTGAACGCGTCGCTTTGATTTCCGATGCCGGCACGCCGCTGCTTTCCGACCCGGGGCACCGCCTCGTGCAGGAAGCCATTCGCGCGGGTATTCCCGTGTCCCCGGTACCGGGGCCGTCGGCGCTGCTGGCGGCTTTGAGCGCCAGCGGTTTGCCGCTTGAGTCTTTCGCCTTCGAGGGATTCCTTCCGGCAAAAAAAAGAGAACGGCGGGAGAAGCTTCAGTCGCTGAGCAGCGAAGCGCGCACGCTGGTTTTTTACGAGACTCCCCATCGGCTGAAAGAATCCCTTGCCGATATCCATGAAATCTTGGGCGAGCGCGAGATGGTCGTGGCGCGTGAAATAAGCAAATGGCATGAAGAGTTTCTCCGCGGCTCGGTCGGCGACTTGATCCTTCGGCTCACCGATCAGGAGGTGCGCGGAGAGTTGACGCTCGTGGTCAGCGGCGCGACGGGTGAAACGGCGGCTGCCGAAAATCTTGTGCTAGCCGAGATTCGCAAGCTTAAAAGCGACGGCATGCGGGTCAAAGACATCGCCGCCCTATTGGGGGAGAAATATGCTCTCGCCAAACGAGAGGTTTATCGGATGATTTTGCAACTCGAGAATTCCCAACGAGACGGTTAACAGTGGCCTTTTATCGCCGTATACCGAACCCCATAAAACTGTCTTGTGGCTGTTCCCAGTCCACTTTGACATGGCTCACGCGAGCGCCGGCCGGGCCGTGGCGGCACCACTCGATGAGTCCCTCGATATTCGCGCGCGGCCCCTCGGCGACAACCTCCACTGAACCGTCGGGAGAGTTCATGACCCACCCTGTGACCCCGAAGGTTTGGGCCTGAGCCACCGTGGAAGCGCGAAAATAGACGCCTTGGACTCTGCCTTCGATCTTCAAGTGAACCCGGATTCGATCCGATGGAATCTGCATCGCGAATTAAGAGGTTTACTTAGCGCATCGCCGCGCTGCCTCGCAACCCCATTGGGCCCGAACCCTGCTTAGAGAAAGATTTGACAAGCGACCAACGACTTAGGTACGCTGACGCCGGTCTTATGAAGGGTGATTTTACCGAAGAGCGCGCCGCGAGAGGAGTTCCCATGTTGCACCGTGTTAGGCAATGCCCTTTGGAGAAGTCGATCCCCGAGATGATTGCCATTCGTTGATGCAACAAGGAGGGCCAAATGGGAGCAAAGTTATACGTCGGGAACCTTTCGTACTCGGTAACGGAAGAAAGGCTCCAACAGCATTTTACACAGCATGGTTCGGTGATCAGCGCGAGGATCATCACCGATAAGTTCACGGGGCGGTCCAAAGGCTTCGGTTTCGTTGAGATGAGCTCAGATCAGGAAGCCGAGCGGGCGATCACCGCGCTCAACGGGACCGACTTCGAGGGTCGCAATATAGTCGTCAGCGAAGCGCGCCCGCAAGAACCGCGTGGCCCCCGTCCGGGCGGTGGCGGCGGAGGCAGGCCGCCGCGCGATCGCTACTAGTCAGGGCTGAGCAAGTCCAGGAGTTGTTGCTCGTCGAGGATGCGGACTCCAAGCTCCTGTGCCTTCTTGAGTTTGGAGCCGGGGGCGCTGCCGCTCACCACATAGGTTGTATTGCGGCTTACGGCAGAGGATACTCGCCCGCCCAGAGTCTCGATTCGCCTCTGCGCCTCGACGCGCGACAGGGTCTGTAGCCCACCGGTGAGCACAAAG
>JBGPIK010000439.1:0-5571 GCA_041484845.1 Binatia bacterium
AACCGGAAACACGATGATCTTGCCAGCGACTCTCAGCGATGTCGGCTCTATGATTTCGCTTGCCATGAACGTTATACGGCGACAGGACGGCGTGAGCGACACGCCAACCCAAACAGCGAAATAGCCGAGCGGTCCCTCAATGCGGAAGGCGAAAGAGACTGATTGCTGAGGTGAGCGATCTGATCAATTCTGGCACGTTGGACAGTAAAATGCGCTGCGGTTGCCGAGCGCGACTCGTTTGATCGTGCCCGCGCAAACTCGGCACGCTTCGCCGTGGCGATCGTAAACGCGCAAATGGTTCTGAAATGCTCCGCGCCTGTCGTCGGCGTCGCGGTAGTCGGAAAACGAAGTGCCGCACCAGCGGATGGCTTGTCTTAGCAGCTTCGGAATCGTCTCGGCAATCCGTTGCACTTGTCTGCGCGTCAGCCGGTACGCTCGCGTAGTGGGTTTGACCCCGGTCAGAAAGAGTACCTCGTTGGCGTAGATGTTACCCAAGCCCGCGATGATTTGCTGATCGAGCAGCAGATCACGGATGCGCCGCTGTGAGGAGCGGGTAAAGTGGAATAGGTAAGCGCCGGTTAACTCCGGATCAAACGGGTCGACGCCTAGACGACGCAGTTGGGCAAGCTCGCCCAGGGCTTCTGTGGTCGTCACCAACGAAAGGCCGAAGCGCCGCGGATCGTGATAGCGAAGTTCGCCGCCGTCGTTTAAACGGACAACGATATGGTCATGTTTCCGCGGCGCCGCGTCGGCGGCGACACAGATCAGCTTACCGGACATGCCCAGGTGAAACACCCAAATCTTGCCACGGTCGAGCTGAATTAGAATATATTTGCCCTTGCGCCTAATCTCGACGATTTTCCGGCCGACCAATTGCGCTAGCGCGCCGCCGTCGACGCGTGTGCGCAGCCGCGGCTCGATGAGCTCAATGTGGCTGATTTTTCGTCCTACGAGGTGGGGGCGCAAACTGCGGCAAACGGTTTCGACTTCAGGTAGTTCCGGCATTGCTTTTACCTGTCAGCTTGCAGAGGGCAGCAAACGGCGCCGTTCTACCGCGCGCGCCAGGCTTATGAAATGACCGACGCTGAGCGTTTCGCCACGCCGCTTCGGATCGATCCCCTCCGCGTGAAGAAGGTCTTCGATTTCTTCACGTCCGTGCTTTAACCAGCCGGCCAAAGCGTTGGCTAGGGTCTTACGGCGCTGCCCGAAGGCCGCGCGCACAAGGCCGCGCAGCAATGGCAGTTCTCGCGTGGTCATAAGCGGTTCCGGAAAAAGCTCGATCCTGAGGATTGTTGAGCGCACTTTGGGCCGCGGAAAAAACGCCTCAGGCGATACTTGGACCTTGTCCGCGATTCGCCCGTGTAGCTGGCTCAAGACTGAAAGCGTACCATAAGACTTGGTTCCCGGCTGGCCGGCGATCCGCTCCGCCACCTCTTTTTGCACCATCAGTACCAACGACGAAAAATGCTCATGCCACTCAAATATCCGGAAAAGCACCTCGGTTGAGATGCTGTAGGGCAGATTGGCGACCAGTTTGACCTTGTGCTCAGGAAGCAGCTCATCCACCCGAATGTTGAGAATATCGTCGTGAATGAGTTGCACGCCCGGATGCCTCCCCAAAGGGCTTTGCATCAGCCTTTCGATCAGGAAACGATCGATTTCAACCGCCCAGACTTTGGCAACCGTTTCAACGAGCCGGCGCGTCAGAAAGCCCAATCCTGGACCGATCTCAACGATCTCATCCGTCGCCGAAAGTTTAAGCAGGCGCAGAATCGATTCGATGACCCGTTCATGAATTAAAAAGTTTTGGCCCAGGCGCTTTTTCGGTCTAAACTGTGAGTCGCGGAGCGCGCCGCGCACTTCTTCATAAAGAGTCGCCATAAGTCACTGAAATTTGGGTTCCGAGTGTTTGAACTCGATCTATAAGGTCAGATCGGCGTCCGCGTTCAGGCGAAAATCATCACGCCGTCCGCGTTTGAGCCACTGATATCCGGTCAGCGCGATCATCGCCGCGTTATCGGTGCAAAATTTCGGTGAGGGAAAGAAAACCTCCAGCCCCTCCCCATCGGTCTGCGTTTTGAGCTTTTCACGCAAACGACTATTGGCGGCCACCCCACCAGCAAGTACGATTTGTTTCACATCATGAGCGATGGCCGCTTTGATCGTCGGCTGCACCAGCATATCGACCACGGCTTCTTGGAAGCTCGCCGCAATATCCGCAATTTGGTTCCGCCATTGTTCGTTGCCCTGAGTTTTGAGGTAATGCCAAACTGCCGTCTTGATCCCGCTAAAACTGAATTCATAGGAACCCTTTTTGAGGTGAGCCCGAGGAAAACGAATCGCGCTGCGACCGCCGTTTTTAGCTAAATTGTCGATTACCCGACCACCTGGATAGCCTAGCCCCATCATCTTGGCGACCTTATCATAGGCTTCGCCCGCCGCATCGTCGCGTGTCCCACCGAGATGGATATAGTGACCGACGTCTTTCACCAAATAAAGCAGCGTGTGGCCGCCGGACGCGAGCAGAGCGATGTACGGAAAGGAGACATTTTGGTCCAAGTGAATCGCCAACAGGTGGGCTTCCAGATGATTCACACCGACAAAGGGAATGCCCCAGCGAAAAGCCATGCCCTTGGCCAAGGCCAGCCCGACGAGCAGCGAGCCCACCAGGCCGGGTCCGTGGGTCACCGCGATGCCATTGAGTTCTTGCAGCCTAACACCGGCTGTACGCAAAGCTGCATCAACGATCGGCAGAATGTTTTGAATGTGTTGCCGTGATGCCAGCTCTGGCACCACGCCGCCATAGGGGCCATGGATTTGATCTTGGGACGAGACCACGTTCGCTAGAATCGTGCTCCCGTCACGCAGGACCGCCGCGGCGGTATCGTCGCAGGAAGTTTCAACGCCTAGAACCAACATGGAGGATCAATGCTCAACGCGAGGCCGGCTGACCTTCGCTGTGCAGGTGGGACAATGCCTCTGTCGCCGTTCGATTGCCCGAATTCAGACGCAAGGCTTGAGCGTAACTGGCCTCAGCCTTTTCCGTCATTCCCAGCGCGCGATAATTCTCGCCCCGGAGCGCCTGGACCTCGGCCAGCCAAAAGGGCTCTCCGCTCAAACGCGATTCCGCGACATCGAGAAAGTTGAGAGATTCCTTATACTGTCGCAGGCGATTTTGCGCCTTCGCCAAGTAAAAGTAGCCATAGGGGTTGGTCGAATCGATGACGATCGTTTTTTCCAATCGGGTTAGCGCTTTCGCTGGATCGCCGGCATCCAGGAGCTTGCGCCCTTCCTCGGTAAGTCGAAGAGAAGCTACGCGTTGCGGGCTTATCCCCGGAGTGATTTTGGCCAGTAGCGAGCTGTCGTCCGGCAGTGGCGGAGCCGCTTCGGTACGCGTCGGTTCTTTGGGACTTTCCTTCGAGGCGAGCGAAGGGGACGGAGGCTTGCTCCTCACATCCTGCTCCTTTATTTTCGAGTCCTGAGGAAGTGGCTTTCTGGCCGTTTCTTGCTCGGGTGGAGGCAAAATCGGCGGCGGCGGTCTTACAACCGCGGACGTAGTCGGCGCAGGTGGCACTGACGCTCGATAAGGCCGCCGCGGAGCGCAGCTTTGTGTCACGCTAACCATCACGCTAGCCGCAAGGCCAACACTGATCATGTTCCAGTGGAATCGGAAATTCATGGCACCCGAAACAGGTCTCGCTCAGATTTTGACACCTGCAATGCCGTGCCCGGATGGAGTGGACAGGTCACCACCGGCTCCTCGCCTTCAATAAAAGCCTCGTGCAATACAGTCGGGCAACTTGAGGTGGCAAGCTGACCGCTCAAGGGATCAATATCGACGATTTTGATGCCGGGTGGCGGAACAAAGTCGGTAATGGGAGCCCCGGCCGTGGCGCGCTTCATGAATTCCGTCCAGATCGGGAGCGCGGCCTGCGCCCCGGAAAGACCAAGCTTTGTCTGGTTATCGAAACCTACCCACACGACCGCCAGCAAATCAGGCGTATAACCGACGAACCACGCGTCCTTATAATCATTCGTCGTTCCCGTTTTGCCTGCGGCGGGTCGGTTAAAACCCCATCGTCGCGCAAATTCGCCGGTGCCACGGTCGAGAACGCCTTTGAGCAAATAGTTCATCATAAACGCCAATTGCGGTGAGATCACCTTTTCAACCCGGACGTCGCGCTTCTCCAACACTTGGCTGCTCGGATCCATAACCTGCTTTACCGCAAGGGGACGAGTGCGCACGCCGTTGTTCGCCAGCGTAGAAAAAGCCACCGCGACTTCCAACGGGGTCACTTCAGCGGCGCCGAGGGCCAGCGACGGCACCGCGGGAAGAGAACTCTGGATGCCAAGCCGGTGCGCGATGTCACGTACGCGCACGATTCCAACGTCGCGTGCTACGCGCGCGGTTGCCGAATTCAAAGATTTCTCCAACGCGCGGCGAAACGTAACCGTGCCAAAATATTCGTCGTTGTAATTGCCGGGCTGCCATTCTTGACCGTCGTAATTCCAAGTAAAGGGAGAATCATCGAGCAACGTCGCCGGCGTGAACTTTTTGCCGCCTTCCGCTCCGGACATCAGAGCTGCCAAATAAACAAAAGGCTTGAAAACCGAGCCGGGTTGGCGCTTGGCTTGGAAGATGCGGTTGAACTGAGACATTTGATAGTTGCGGCCGCCAACCATGGCCTTGATCTCGCCCGTCTGCGGCCTGAGCACGATGATGGCTCCCTCGAGACTATCGTCATCCCCCTTGCGCCGCAGATTGGGATAACCTTCCTCCAATTTCTTTAGGCCCTCGGAAAGTGTTCTCTCGGCAATTCTCTGCAGCTGTAAGTCGAGGCTCGTGAAAATCCTCAGCCCCTCGGCAGTGAGCACCGTATTGGAGTAATTCTCCGACAACTCGCGACGCACGAAATCAACATAGAAGGGCGCATCGTTGGTCACCTTGATCAACTCACGATGCGGCAGCTTTTCCCGCAGTGCAGCTTGGTACTGCCGATCGGTGATAATTTTGTCATCGAACAGTTTCGCCAAGACGACATTCCTGCGCTTCGTAGCCGTATCAACGCTCCGGTACGGAGAGAGTCTATTCGGCGCGCGAATCAATCCGGCCAAAAGCGCCGCCTCGCCTACCGTCAGCTCATTCAACGGCTTGGAAAAATAAAATTGCGCGGCTTCCCATACACCATAGATTCCCTGAGAACCCTTCTGGCCAAGGTAGATTTCGTTCAGGTAGTTTTCCAGTATTTCGGTTTTCGAATATTTTCGTTCGGCGATGAGCGCCATCAGCGCTTCCTTGATCTTGCGCTTAAGCGTGCGCTCGTCGCCAAGGAAGAAATTCTTCATTAACTGCTGCGTCAAGGTGCTACCACCTTGCACGACTCCGCCGCTCCGCAGATTAACCCATACGGCGCGCAAAACCGATACCGGGTCGATGCCGTGGTGGTGATAGAAACGCTCATCTTCGATCGCCAAAATGGACTTAACCACCAAAGGCGGGACTTCGGACAGTTTCACCACTCTGCGCTCTTGCCAGGTGCGATCGTACACACCCGTAATGAGCTCCGGCTC
>JBGPIK010000440.1:0-5569 GCA_041484845.1 Binatia bacterium
AGGTATGGCGAAACTCAATGGTGCAAAATACAACGTCGGTGGCGTTGCCCTCGATCGTCCGTTCAAGATCCGCCGCTTCGGACACTTTGGTTTTAACGCCTTGGGATGGAGGGTCGAATCTTTACCTTTGTAGTTTACGATTCCACACCCGTAACGATCGCGTCGGTCTTCCGTCAATCGTAAACCGCGGCGCAAATAGAAACACCCTCTTCGACCAGAATTTCTATACATCTACTGGCGATTTTACTTTCGACCGCTTCGACTTCTTTTTCGCTGGTCCCCGCTGGCGGATAAATCCGTATATGGCCGTCCTCGTCTTCGAAAGTCTCTGTGGTCGCCTCGATCTTAGCTTCAGGACAGAGCCCCTTGGCTAACAGGCTCAACTCGGTAAGGTATTTATCCACCAAGATCCGCCTTTTTCCCGATGACATAGACTTAGCCATGAGATGCTCCTTTCCTGACCGCCCCAACAAACCCACGGGCCTTACCAACGGCGCGAGCCGCCTGCCTCCTGCTCACACCACTGTCCCGATAATCCGCCGTGTGCCTGAGATCCTGAACGATATTGAGATCCCGGGCTAGAAAAGGTGAATAAAGTTTGCGTCGGCGGGTAAGCTCGTTAGCAAAAGTTGCCTGCAATCCCGCGTGACTCCACTCGGGACGGACAAGTCCCACAGCCTCAAGCGCAACCTGGGCCGCTTGATACATTGAGTAATACGCACGACTCACCGAGGAATTGTAAAGGCTTTCGTTATAACAATACTCAGCAGCCCGAAGCGACTCATCTGCTTTGATGATTTCCATTTTTGAATTCCATAGGGATTTTATGCGAGGAGCATTCGCCTAGCAAGTGGTCTTTTCAAGAGGGCGAGCCGACCCATATATCCCCCATAAGCACAGACCGACCAATTAGATCAAACACTTAAGATGACGACTATGGATTCATCATTGAATTCGCTTCCACTACCCCATATGATTCGCCTGGATTTCAAAGGGAGGCGGAATGGACACCATTCACTTTGTCGATACGACGATTCGCGACGGCCATCAGAGCTTGTGGGCCGAGAACATGACCACGGGTATGATGCTGCCGATCGCGAAAAACTTGGATGACGCGGGATATGAAGGCATCGAATTGATTTCAGGTTCGCATCTGAAAAAGACGGTGCGCGAGCTTAGAGACGATCCGTGGGAACGCGTCCGGCTCATGTCGAAGCAAATCACCAAAACTCCGTTGCGCGTCATTGCCGGCCGGGTCAATACTTTTGAATATAATCCGCCGGTCGTATACCGGCTTTTCATTGAACGCATGTTCGCCAACGGGATTCGCGAAGCCCGCATCTCAGACGAATGGAACGACTATGAGGGTTGGAAGTCGAAAGTCGGTGTTTGCCATGCCGTGGGGATGAAAACCATCTTAAACCTGATCTACTCGGTATCGCCCAAGCACAGCGACGACTATTTTGCCCAGCGCACCCGGCAAGCGGCCTCGCTCAAGCCCTACCGACTTTGCCTCAAAGACCCGGGCGGACTCCTCACGCCGGAACGTATGCAGACGCTCGTGCCGATCATCTTCAAAAACGCCAACGGCATTCCCGTCGAGCTTCACACCCACTGCACCACCGGACTGGGGCCGCTGTGCTGCATCGAAGCCATGAAGCTCGGCATCCGCTCCATCAACACCGCGCTGCCACCCCTGGCCGATGATTCCTCCAATCCCTCGCTGTTCAATGTCGCCAAGAACGCCCGCGCCCTGGGCTACGGCACGGCCATCGACGAAGAGGTTCTCAAACCGGTTAGCAGGCACTTCACCGCCATCGCCAAGCGCGAAGGGTTTACGATTGGGGCTCCCGTCGAGTACGACTACTCGCAGTATCAGCACCAGGTTCCCGGCGGCATGCTGTCGAACCTGCGCCACCAATTGCGCAAAGTGGGGCTGGAGCACAAGTATCCCCAGGCGCTGGAAGAATCGATTCGGGTGCGGGCGGAGTTTGGCTATCCGATCATGGTAACCCCGCTGTCGCAATTTGTCGGCAGCCAGGCGGCGATCAATGTGATTGTGGGGGAGCGCTACAAAGAGGTCACGGACCAGGTGATCAAGTTTGCGCTGGGGCAAGCGGGGGCGGAGGGAGGGCGCGACATGGACCCGGAGGTCAAGGCGAAGATTCTCGATCGGCCGCGGGCCAAGGAGTGGGCGAAGTGGCAGCCGGACGATCCCAGTGCCGACGACATGCGGCGGCGGCTCAATGCGGAAGGGACTTCGGACGAGGAGTTGCTGCTGAGATGGATCGTGGGCAAAGAGGACATCGAGGTGATGCGGGCGAATCCACGGCCGCTGGAGTATTTAAATTCCGAGCAGCCGCTGGTCAATTTGCTTCAGGAACTGAGCAAACGCACCGAGAGCCGCCAGATTCACGTACAGATGCCGGGCTTTTCAGTCACCTTGGAAAAGAGAAGCGAGCCTCCTGTTGCCTGACTGACTATCCTAGTGTGGTTTCGTGAACAACTATGGGCGCGCCGTACGTTTATTGTGGCATTGGAGTGCTGGAGTATTGGAGTATTGGGTTTAACGCATCACTCCATTATTCCATCACTCCAGCACTCCAGTCTCTTTCACCTCTGTTGAACTTAAACCGGAGCAGTGCAATAAGAGAGGGTAATTAAACCAACGCCCCGTGCAGCGAGGCAAATCTAAGGAGGATTGATTTTATGGCTAGTGATATCGTCGCGATCGACGTTCACATTCACCTTTCGGATGAAACTACACAAAAGGCCAAGGGGGCCCGCACCGCCCAAATGGCCAAATATTTCGGTCGCGAGAGACCGCCGGTCTCCATTGACGAGCTAGCCGACCAGTACCGGGCGCGCAAGATGATGGCTGTCCTGATGAACACTCGCGATGAAACCGTGACCGGCCTTACCCCCGTGCCTAATGATCACGTCGCCGGCGCCGTCAAAAAACATCCCGAAGTCTTTCTCGGGTTTGGCGCCATCGATCCGTGGACCGGAAAGCTCGCGCTCGATGAAATCAAACGGTGCAAGGATTTGGGGCTGTCCGGCATCGGCGAACTGAACCCGGCGCGGCAACAATTTTTCGCCAACGACGTGCGCTTCTATCCTCTCTGGGAGGAATGCGCGAAACTCCAACTGCCGATTCTGTTCCACGGCGGCATGGCGGCCGCGGGCGCGGGAACACCCGGCGGCATGGGCGTCAAGTTAAAATTCAGCCAGCCCATCGCCCTCGATGAAGTGGCGGCGGATTTTCCGGAGCTCAAGATCATCAGCGCCCATCCGACCTGGCCGTGGACCGCGGAAAGCTTGGCCATTTGCCGCCACAAAGCCAATTACTATATCGATCTCTCGGGTTGGGCGCCCAAGTATTTTCCAGCCGAGCTGGTGCACAACGTCAATACGCTCTTGCAAGACAAAGCCATGTTCGGCTCGGATTGGCCGGCTATCGGCGTTGAGCGCTGGTTGGAAGAATTTCAACAGTGCAACATCAAACCCGAAGTCCGTAAAAAGATCATGCTCGATAACGCCAAGAAGTTTTTCGGTTTACAATTCTAGGAGAAACAATCCATCACGGAGAGCCCAGCGCGGCAAACCCGCAAAGACAAAGAAAACGCAAACTTTTACCACGAAGCGCACGAAGGACACGAAGGTTCCGGATCATTTTCTGACAACAGTTTTTTAAAACTTCGTGATCTTCGCGACCTTCGTGGTGAGAATTGTCTTTTGTTTTTTGGTTGCGGCTTGGCCCGCGCCGTGCGCTTCGTGGCGAGGTCCTTCCCACTTTGATTAGAGGTTTTGTAAGTGAACACGGACGGAATTAAATTCGTCGATACGACGATCCGCGACGGCCATCAGAGCCTGTGGGCAGAGAATATGACCACGGGCATGATGTTGCCTGTCGCGGAGCGCTTGGATCAAGCCGGCTTCGACGCCATCGAGCTGATTTCCAGCTCGCATTTAAAAAAATGCGTGCGCGAGCTCAAGGAAGACCCCTGGGCGCGCGTGCGCCTCATGCGCGAGCGGGTCACGCGCACGCCGCTGCGCTTGAACGCGGGCCGGTTCAGCGCGTTCGATATCACGCCGCGCTCGATGTACCGGCTCTTTATGGAACGGATGGCCGCCAACGGTATTCGCGAAGCGCGCATCTCCGAGGAGTGGAACGAGCTTGACGGTTGGCGCTGGAAATGCGAAGTGGCTCGCGATGTCGGCATCAATCCGGTGCCCAACATCATTTATTCCGTGTCGCCGAAACATAGCGACGAATATTTTGCCGAGCGCACGCGTCACGCGGCATCGCTCAAGGTCAACCGCCTTTGTCTCAAAGATCCGGGAGGTTTGCTGACACCGGAGCGTTTGCACACGCTGGTGCCGATCATTTTCCAGAACGCGGGCGGCATCCCGGTGGAGTTGCATACTCACTGCACCACCGGCCTTGGGCCACTGTGCTGCCTCGAAGCCGTCAAATTGGGCATTAAGATTGTTAATACGGCGTTGCCTCCACTGGCGGACGGGTCATCCAATCCTTCTCTCTTCAATGTCGCCAGAAATCTGCGCGCCCTGGGTTACAGCCCATTGATCGACGAAGAAATGCTCAAGCCGGTATCGGAACATTTCACTTTCATCGCCAAGCGCGAGGGATTTCCCATCGGCACGCCGGTGGAATACGATTACTCGCAGTATCAACACCAGGTGCCGGGCGGGATGATCTCCAACTTGCGTCATCAACTCCGCAAGGTTGGCATGGAGCACAAAATCGATCAGGCGTTGGAAGAAACCATGCAAGTGCGCGCCGAACTCGGTTATCCGATCATGGTGACACCGCTGTCACAATTCGTCGGCAGCCAGGCTGCCATTAACGTCATTGTCGGTGAGCGTTACAAGGAAGTGACCGATCAAATCATTCAATACGCATTGGGCTATTGGGGTCGCGAGGGCGCTGAGCTGTTGAATCCGGAGATCAAGGCGAAGATACTAGACCGACCGCGCGCCAAGGAATGGTCGCAGTGGCAGCCGCCGGAACCGAGCGTGCAGGAGATCCGCAAAAAGATGAATGCGGAAAATGTTTCGGATGAGGAATTGCTCCTGCGCTGGAATCTCGGAGTGGATGAGATCGACGTCATGCGCGCCGCCGGTGCGCCGAAAGAATATTTGACCGCGCGCCAGCCAATAGTGAATCTCATCCATGCTTTAAGCAAGCGCAATGACTACCGCCAGATCGTGATCCAAAAGGGAGAAATGACCCTTTCGCTGCAAAAAGGCGCAGCGGTATAAATTCAATGCCTGCAGGGGCGAGGGCGCTCTAGCGCCGACTACAATAGTATTGCTTATGGATCGCTTTTTCTTCGTCGCCGGCTCGATAATGGCATTTCTTGCGGTGGCTCTGGGGGCCTTCGCCGCGCATGGATTAAAGCCGCGACTAACCCCTGAAATGCTCACGGTTTTCGAAGTCGGCGTGCGTTATCACATGTACCATGCGCTGGCGCTGCTTGCGGTGGCTTGGGCTTCCTCGCGCTGGCCGGACAGCCGCGCGCACATCGCCGGTTGGGCATTCCTGTTC
>JBGPIK010000441.1:0-5557 GCA_041484845.1 Binatia bacterium
TAGAAAAAAGCGTTTTAACTTTTTCCTCATAAGCTTGAGTGATTATCTGCTGATCTGTCATGACGATTTCCTCTCTATCGTAGTTTCCCGACCTGACTCACGGTATCCATTTCGGTACGACAAGCACAATTCCTAAGATGGCGAGAACCTCGCTCCCCTTCCCGAACAATCACAGGAACATCTTTACCGGGTGCGATGTTGTAACAGGGCTTGAACAGCGGAACGTCCTTGTCAAGATTCCAACCAATGCGGATCTCTCGAAATTCACCTGGAATATAGTCGTACCGGCCACACGTAATGCGGGGATGTATAGCGCCACGGGAGCGGACCGTCAACAGCAGTGGGTTGTCGAAAAACAGAAGTGCAAGCGAGAGGCTATCACTGCGCTCAGGGACAGAGCCAAAGGAAAGATCGATGACAAAGTAACAGCAGGAAGATTACCGAAAGCGCATCGATGGGACCGGCCTCTCACCCACCACGAAGCGGTTTAGTCCTACGCCGCTTCAGTCAGATCTTTCAGGATTAAGTGCTAGCTCTAACAGATAACTTCTCCGGTCACACATAATGACCTTGTACCGACCCTGAAACATACGTTCGCCTGTTGGTAGCAACGGTTATAGTGTCGTGCGTAGCGAACTGCAAAATTGTGCATGCCCATGGCAAGAGGAAATTCTCCAACCTCCACCAACGAATGAAAGTGATTGTCCATCAAGACTTCGACGTAGAGATCCTGGAGCAACGAAAGGTAGCGCTCACGATCATCGTCGTCTTGAAAACTCCTCTGCCCTTGGTTGCCGCGATTCATGATGTGATAAAAATCTCCAAAAAAATGGACTCGGGATTAGCACTTACGTCAATAGCATCTTACTTGTCTGTATGGATGTGAGTATGTTACAAAGACGTGTGAATGCGAAACTTTTATAACCTGCTGGGAGAAGAGTTGGATGGAAGAAGAAGTGCTTGAACAAGTAGACCGGAATAGAATTGTCGAACTCGCATGCAATCTCGCGAATATCGTCAGCATCACCGGCGAGGAAGAAGGAGTCGCCAGATATCTCGGCGGCGAGTTCGAGAAGCTAGGCATGCAAGTGGAGTATCAATATGTCGAAGATGGTAGGCCTAATGTTATCGGAACGTTAAAAGGGACCGGCGGCGGCGCGACGCTGATGTTCAATGCCCATATGGACCATTTTGACAACCCGCAGGAAACCGTGGTCGAAGACGACCGCATCTACGGCCGCGGCTTGGTCAATATGAAAGCGGCGTTTCCTTGCTATATCGAAGCTGTGGCGGCGCTACAGAAGGCCGGCGTCAAACTCAAGGGCGATCTGATTGTCGCCGGTGTGGTCGGCGAGATCGAAAAGGCCCAGGTTGGGAGGTTTCAAGGCAAGACCTACCGCGGCGCCGGGGTCGGCGCACGCTACCTGATGGACCACGGGGTGATGGCCGATATGTGCATCATCGGCGAGCCCACCGGACTGCAGTTACAAATCGGCAATGCCGGCCTGCTTTGGGCGCGCGTCACTGTCGACGGCAAGGCGACCAGGTTCGTGCTGGCCGCGTGCAAGGTGGCGCAAGCGATTCAAGATTGGGAAAAAGACTATCAGCGCAAGTACCCGCATAAATTTATGCTCCCTACGGTGCAGATCGGCGCCATCGAAGGAGGTAATGCGTTTAAGCCCGGGACCCGGCCAACGACGGACATCTTTGTCATCGTCAAGATGCTGCCCGGCAAGCCTCCGCTCGCGATCCAGCGTGAGCTCGAACAAGTGTGCGAGCGAGTACGCAAACGGGAGTCGGATATTCTTGGCATTCGAGTCGAGCTTTATCTAACCACGCCCGGCTATGAGATTTCCAAGAGCGAGTACGTCGTGAAGGCGATGGAACGAGCGCACAAGATCGTATTCAACCAACCGGTACCGTACGCAAAGCCGATCCGTTACGGCATCACCAGCGATGGCTCGCGCATTGCCGCCTATGGGGTGCCGGCCATTACCTACGGCCCTGGTTTCGGCACCCATCTCGTCGATCCCACGGAGACCAAAGCGGGCGCGGAATGGGACTCGCCGACCGGAGTTCGTCGCGGCGTTGGCATCACAAATATGGCAAACTGTACGAAGGTTTACGCGATGGCGGCGCTGGATATCTGCAACACAAAGAAAGAAGCCGTGGCTAAATCCTAAGGAGTGATCATGCGCATTACCGTAATCGCTTCTGCATGTATCGCACCTATTGTGCCCTGACGAAGGTAATAGTTAAACCGGACGGTTTTACCATGAACGTGATTGAGCTACCCCACGCTCCGAGGCAAGAGCAGTAAGAGGCCGGCCAATCTTTATTTGCCGAATTTTCTGCGCCACAAGCTCGAAGCCGCGCCCATCGACTGATCCAGGAACGTTTTTCGATATCGAAGATTCGAATGGTTACGCTCATCTATCTAGGTAGCGGCCACAAAGAGAATGTATGGGTGACGGTTCGGACCCAATGATAATCAGATCCGAGTCAGTGTGGATGCGGGGAGTCAGCGCCACAGTGTGGCGATCGCGTTATCGAGCGGAGAGGTTCGATTTGGTTTCGAGTTCACGAAACAATCGCCAACGCCGACATCAGTCGCTTATTCACATTAGTCATGCCACATATGAGCGTGAGGTAGATGTTGCTTAACTTACCGTCCCTGAAGCCGGGCCTAGCTAGGGTCACCCCAAATCTCCTCCAACCATCGGGATTCTGCGAAACGAGGCGTGCCATCACGGATTTTGTAAAACGTTAGATTTCGCTCTGGAGATCCTTGGCTCCATTGAGGAAAACTTTGCGAGAATCGCTTCCTCATCAGTCCCGGTGATTTTTTTTCCCAGCATAACGGGTTTCCCGTCGATGAAGACGCTCTCGACCGAGCCGCCATTTTCGCAAAGAGCCAATTCATCAATGACGTCGTTGTTTGGTACCAGCGAGATAGAAGGGCTCAAAATCGCCAGGTCCGCCTTCTTCCCTTCCTCGATGGAGCCGATGATGCCGTCGAGAAGCAAAGCCCTGGCTCCGCCCTGAGTAGCCATCACAAAAGCCTCAGAGGGGAGAACCCAATCCTCAGCTCCCCAAAGGATTCTCGGCAACAGCACGGAAAGCTTCATCTGCTCAAAAATAGAATAGATCGTCCCGGCATTGACGCTATCCGCGCCCAACCCTACCGCCAGACCCTCGTTGAGCATCTTCTTCACGCGCGCTGCCCCGCTGCCTAGCTTCATGTTGCTCGACGGGTTATGGACGATTTTAACGTCATGCCTCTTAAGGATATCGATCTCCTGATCATTTAACCAAACGGCATGGGCGGCAGAGAGAGCAGAGCCGAGAAATCCAATTCTTTCCAAATGGTGGACTATGGGCTCACCGTAAAGTTCTCTCCCGATCTCCGCGTGTCTCCTCGTCTCAGCAAGATGAGTATGAACGACAACATTTAAGTCCTCCGCGATCTCTCTGCATGCAATCAATAGCCGGTCACTGCACCGTTGCGGGGCCGAGGGCGCCAAGGCGAACGAGACTCGGGGGCCAAAACTCCTGACTTGCATAAAGCCCTCTCTTACAAGAGAGATCCAAGATTCCATTTTGTTAATTTCCGGAACCGTTCCAGGATTGTCCGGAGTCTGGTCCTTCAGCGAGAAAGCCAGGATTCCCCTGATCCCCGTATCGACAAGCGCCTGACAGGCCGAGTTCACGGATTTGAGAGGATCATTCGAGAGCGCGGTAAACATATTCAAAACGGTTGTCACGCCATGCCGGATGAGCTCGATGCAAGCCGCGCTATGGATGACATGAATATCGTCAGCCGACAGATTTAAAGACTTTTCAGTCGCCGCTGATTTTCGGGACCAAGACTCGAAAGAAGTCTCGTCCCACAACCCTCTCTGAAACATTCCGGTAAGGTGAGTGTGGGCGCTAATGAGCCCGGGGATGATGATCTTACCCTTACAATCTACGACATCATCGACGTCATTCCCGCGATCGGCCACACGTTGGAAAATCGTCTTGATCCGATCCCCTTCTATGAGGAGATCCGCGTTATGCCAGATCTCCTTCCTAGAATTCATTGTTATAATGGTGCCGTCTTTCAACAACGTTTTCATTTGCATCCACCGAAGCCATCAATTCACCGACAAGGGCCGGATTTCTTCCTTCGTTTCGCTCACTCATTTCGACTTTTTGGCAATCTTATCCACGAAACCTTCGTTCACCAATTCCTGAATCACCGAGTTGTCATAGAATTCCTCAACTTTTCGGCTCCCGGCCTTATCCGCCGGGAGGCCATTTTTGATTGCGACCGCGTCCGTCCATGGGACCAGTGACGTATTCTTGACGAAATAATCATGGGACTTGGACAACACCTCTACGTCGCTTAACTTTGTATATTTGCGCATCACCGACTGCGCGAAGTCTTTGTTTTGCGCGTAGACGTGGAGGCCTTCGATGTAGCCCATAAGAAAATTCTTTACGGCGGCTCGATTTTGAGCCAGGTAGGAGCCATTGGTGGCCATGACTGAAGTCGGATACTTCACCCCCAAATCACCAAGATCTACAAGCACTTTGAGACCTAAGGACGTCGCCGAAAACAGCCCTGGTGGGGCAATAATAGTGGCCGCCACAGCACCTGAATGGACCGCAAAAACTCTCTGCGAGTCCGGACCCGCTTGGACTAACGTCATATCCTTCGGTCCCAACCCCAACTTTTCGAAAGCAAGCAACGCTGCCACCTCTGTGATGCCCCCCAGGCGAGCAATCGCTAATCGCTTGCCTTTGAGATCCGCCGGCGAACGAATGTCCTTATTAACTACGAAACTGTAGGGCATGTAGTTATAGGACGAAGCTATGATCATGACATTGCCGCCCTGAAGCTTCGCCTGAATGGGCGCCGATCCGGCGACGTTGGCAAGTCGGACTTCATTGGCAAGCAGGGTTTGGATATTTGTCGAGCCTCCGCTGATAAGGATGAGATCTTCAGCCAATCCGTATTTTTTAAAGAGACCGGCCTCATCAGCCACCCAAAGAGGAACATTGTAACCGGATATTCCGGCGTAGCTTATACGAATCGTCTGTGCATGAATTTCACATGGGGTGATAAGCCCCATGCCCAAGATAAGCGCGCTAAGCAGGACCAGCACGAGTATTCGCGAAAGCATAAGCACTCCTCTGCTGTCACGTATTGTAGTTTTTCCTCGATCATGAATGGTGCGGTCTAGTATTACTATGTCAATAAATTCATGGTATTATGCATGGAAATTCACGTAGGAGGTGAATATCCATGCCAAAGCTTAGCGAATTCGAACGCTACATGAAACAGCTTTGCGATGTCCTGGGTCACCGCGACCGCCACGGTGGTTTTGCCGATTACAGCCGAGGGTTGATGCTGCCCATCGAGCGCAAGAGCGTGGAGCCCCTGGCGGCGCATACCGATCCGTTGCATGTGAGCGCGAAACATCAATCGCTGCATCACTTGGTGGCGCAGTCGGAGTGGTCGGACAAAGCGGTTCTTAAGTGTGTGCGCGATTGGGTGGTGCCCAAGCTTGGA
>JBGPIK010000442.1:0-5535 GCA_041484845.1 Binatia bacterium
AGATAGGGTATCATTCTACGGATGTTCTTGGTTTCAACAGCCGCCACCATAGTTCCCTGGCGCAGGTGCCGCTTGCGTTTCTTGCCCTTGCTCGACAGTAGGTGGCTCTTAAATCCTTTATTTCGTTTTACCTTGCCGCTGCCGGTGACTCTAAATCTCTTCGCTGCTCCTCTGTTGGTTTTGATTTTTGGCACTGTTTTCTCCTCATGTTTTCATTTTGTAGGCGAAGCACTCATCTACTTGGGCGTCAGCAGCATCGCCATGTTGCGGCCCTCTAACCGCGGCTCGATATCGACCTTAGCGATATCTAATATCTGGTCCGCTACGCCGCGGAGCATCTGCCGACCCAGTTCCGGATGGGTGATTTCTCGCCCGCGAAAAAAGACGGACACTTTGACCCTTTGGCCGCGGCCAATGAACAGACGAATGTTCCTGACCTTGTGCTCGACATCGTGCGGATCAGTTCGCGACCCCATTTTAACTTCCTTGACCTCGACAATAGAGTGTTTTTTCGGCCCGTGCGTTTTCTTTTTCTGCTCATAGCGGAATTTGCCATAGTCCATAATACGGCATACGGGTGGTTGGGCTTCAGCCGCCACCTCCACCAGATCCAACTCCTGCGCTTCTACCAGCTTAAGCGCCTCGTAGAGCGGCATGACACCCAACTGTTCGCCCTGCGCGCCAATGACGCGAACTTCACGGGCGCGAATTTGATGATTGATCCGCGCTTCTCTAGCGATAAGACACCTCCATGCGTTGTGGCAAGCTCATTGCCCCATTTCCTGCAAAACCTCGGACCGAAGTCGCTCCAAAAATTCGCTTATGGACAGCGGCGCCAAATTCTCGCCGCCGCGGCGCCGTGGCGCGAGGGTTTGCGCCTGTACTTCTTTGTCGCCGATCACGACCGCGTACGGAATCTTTGCCAGCTGGGCTTCACGGATCTTGTACCCCAACTTCTCATTACGCCCATCCAGTTCCACCCGCCATCCGGCGTCCCGTAGTGTCTCAAACACCTTCTTAGCATATTCCTTCTGATCATCGGTAACGGTCAAGATCCTGGCTTGGACCGGCGCGAGCCAGAGCGGAAAAGCGCCGCCGCAGTGTTCGATGAGAATACCCATGAAACGCTCGATGGAACCTAACAGAGCGCGGTGAATCATCACCGGACGCTCCTCAGTTCCGACGGCCGACGTAAAGACCAGATCGAAGCGCTCGGGCAGGAAAAAATCGAGTTGCATCGTCGCCAGTTGCCAGCCGCGTTTCAGCGCGTCGAGAACCACAAAATCGATTTTGGGGCCGTAGAACGCGCCGTCTCCGGGATTGATTTGATACTCGATGCCTTCCTTGGTCAGAGCTTGGCCCAGAGCGGCTTCCGCTTTCTCCCAGATTTGCGCATCCCCCATAAAGTCTTTTGGCCGGGTGGACAATTTGACGTCCATCGAGCCAAATTGAAAGGTGCGGTAGACTTCACGCAACATTCGAATGAGGCTGCTGATCTCGGTCTCGATCTGATCCGGCGCGCAGAAGATATGGGCGTCGTCCTGCGAAAAGGAACGGACGCGCGTAAGCCCGGTGGTCACGCCGGAACGTTCATAACGATGCAATCGGCCAAAGTCGGCGATGCGCAGCGGCAGATCGCGATACGAGCGCTTCTTCGTCGCATAAATCAGAGCATGGCCTGGACAGTTCATCGGTTTGACGCCGAATTCGCGCTCGTCGACCTGCGTAAAATACATATTGTCGCGATAATGGTCATAGTGACCCGAGCGGCGCCACAGCTCGACGTCGAAGATCTGCGGTGTGATCACCTCTTCGTAACCGTAGCGAACGTAGAGGCGACGAATATACGCAACGAGCTCGTTGTAAACGGTCGCGCCTTTGGGATGGAAAAAGGGACTAGCCGGCGCAATGGGATGGAAGCTGAAAAGATCCAGCTCACGGCCGAGCTTTCGGTGGTCGCGCTTCTTCGCTTCTTCGAGCAGCCTAAGATGCTCCTTTAACGCCTCCTTGCTGTGCCAGGAGGTGCCGTAAATTCTTTGCAGCATTTCATTCTGTTCGCTGCCGCGCCAGTAAGCTCCCGCAATCCCGGTCAATTTAAATGCCTTGATGGCACCCGTCGAAGGCACGTGCGGTCCGCGGCAAAGGTCCACCCAATCGCCTTGACGATAAAGCGAAACCATTTCATCGGGGATTTCTTCGAGGATGGCGACTTTGTAGCTCTCGCCCATCTTGCGAAACATTTCGATCGCCTCGCTGCGCGGCATTTCTTCGCGTGTAACTCTTAAATTGCCTTTGGCCAATTCGCGCATGCGCTGTTCGATTTGTTCCAATTCTTCCGCCGAGAAAGGATGCTCTCTTTTGAAATCATAATAAAAACCGTCTTCGATCGTGGGCCCGATGGTGACCTGGGTTCCTGGAAAGAGGCCCTGGACGGCCTGAGCCATAAGATGGGCGGTGGAATGGCGCAGGACGTCAAGTCCATCGGGAGTATCGGCCGATACCCAATCGAGAGCACAGTTGTGATCAAGACTTCGGCTCAGGTCTACAGGACGACTGTCGATTTTCGCAGCAATAATGGTGTCACTTTTGGGCGCATGAACTGACAGCAACTCGTCAATCTTGATCCCGCGGCGAACCTCCACGGACTTGCCGCCGGGCAATGTTACTTCGATATTTTCCATCACCAAACGATGAGAAAGGCGAAAGATGGTAGGCACGGGCAGGATTGAACTGCCGACCTCTTCCGTGTCAAGGAAGCGCTCTCCCACTGAGCTACGTGCCTAAAAAATTCGTTAGGATGGCCCTCACGGGCTCGATGGAGGATTTTCATCATTCGTGATTATCGCTCGTCATACACTACCGTGAGGCAGGGTACCAAACCGCTATGAGCAGACTTTGCAACAATCGGATTTTATTACCAATTTATCCGGCAGGTGTCAACCTAAGCGGGTGATGGAAGGCGCCCTATTCTGCAACCAAACGAGCCCCCGATAGATGTATTGAACGCCGGACGCTATCGTGGCCAGCGCGGTGAGAGCAACCAAGCCGTTCATGATCCAAGCGCTAAAAAGCTCTGGATCAGTAAGCAATGCCAATGCGGTACCCAATGTCAGTAGTTGTAACATGGTGCTGCATTTTCCTATCCAACTGGGTTTAGCCTGACGCCTCTCTTCGACCAATAAATATATAATTCCATACCCGAGGATAATTAAAACATCTCGGCTGACGACCACCACGGCAAGCCACATCGGAACTCCGTCGATCAGACCCAACATCACGAAAGAGGTAATGACCAGAAGCTTATCCGCGACCGGATCCAAATAAGCGCCGATGGCGGTCTGCTGGTTCATCAAGCGTGCAGTTAAGCCGTCCAAAAAATCGGTAAGCCCGCCAAGGACAAAAACCACGAACGCCTCGCCATAACGATGATAAACCAGGTAGATCAGAAAAAAAGGGATCGTCAGAATCCGGATGAGGGTAAGAAAGTTTGGTAAATTGAGCATGGAACTATCTGTGTCCCTGTCTATGCCGAGTTGAGGCTGGAAGTCAGCGCCTTGCGGATTTGCCCTGCGAGCTTCGGGGTTACCAAGGCCGTTACAAAAATCTGAGAATCCTCATAGATCTCTTGAATAATTCTGCCGCGCTCGCGCAGCAGCGACAACAGGCCGACCTGCGAAGGCTTGAAGCAAGCTCGAAACTGCTCCTTACCCTGGTCCAAGATCGTGCCCACCAATTGCAAGAGACGATCAATGCCGGCTCCGGTCAAAGCCGATATAGGACAAACGCCTTCTACCCCCGGATCTTGCAATTTCTGCAGCGGCACCGAAGCTACCACATCGGTTTTATTCGGCACGAGAATGGTTGGAATTTCTCCCGCTCCGATCTCTTTCAGCACCTCCTCGATCACGTGGATCTGCTCGGCAAAAAGCGGATTGGTCATGTCGATCAAATGGAGCAGCAGATCCGCATTTTTGACCTCTTCCAACGTGCTTTTGAAAGCCTCAATAAGCGAATGCGGAATTTTGTTGATAAAACCGACGGTGTCGACAACCATAATTTTGTCACCGTTCGGGAGACGCAGCGCGCGCGTGGTCGGATCCAAGGTCGCAAACAGTTTATCTTCGACGAAGACTCCCGCGCGCGTAAGCGTATTCATCAAGGTCGACTTGCCGGCATTGGTGTAGCCGACCAAGGCCACCGTCGCAAAGGGAACTTCGTCCCGTTCCTTGCGCTGCAGTGTGCGCGTGCGCTCGACCGTTTTCAACCGGACCTTGAGATGATTGATCCGTTCACGAATTCTGCGCCGATCGACTTCCAACTGCGTCTCTCCGGGGCCGCGAGTGCCGATGCCGCCGCCGAGCCGCGACAGGTGCGTCCATTGGCGCGTGAGGCGCGGCAACAGGTAATTCAGTTGGGCCAATTCGACCTGAAGCTTTCCCTCGTTGCTGCGCGCTCTGCGGGCGAAAATATCGAGGATCAATTGGCTCCGATCAATCACCCTGATCTTGAAGACCGTTTCCAAATTGCGCTGCTGGGCGGGAGTGAGATCTTCGTCAACAATGACTAGATCCGCATCCAAATCCCGCAGCGAAGCCTGGATCTCATCGACCTTCCCTCGTCCCATTAAAGTGGCGGGCGTGACGCTTTTGAGCTGTTGTGTAAAGCGGCCGACGACTTGAGCTCCGGCGGTTTCCGCCAATCGTTCCAGTTCTTCCATGCTGTATTCGAGCGGGACATCGTGGGCCGGGGACGGCAATTCGACACCGACCACAACGGCGTTTTCCTTGCGCGAATAACGATGGGAATTGACCGGCTTCAAAACTCCAAAGAATGAAAAACGATGCGGCTGCCGAGTAACTTTGACACCGACTTTTCAAGTTCAGGCGTCGGAGCGACGCGCACTTGTTCCGGAAGTTCAATCACGGTTTCGATTTTGTTGTCGGTCAAAAGATGGAGAAATACGGTGCACGGTCCCGGATAGTCGAGGAGTGTATGGCGTAATTGCACGAAATCATCGGCGCATACTTCGCTTTCGCGCGCATAAAGATGAAGCTTCTCGCCATTGCCGTTTGCTTTACCGTTGCCATTGGCGCGCGCTTTCGCCGCCACTTCGGCGAGCGGATGGATCTCGTTGGCGATAATCTGAATCCGATCTTCGCCGACTTCCAACTTTCCGGTGACGAATATCGGATCGTCCCTGCCGAGGATCTCCATGCACTTGCGGTAAACATCCGGCCAGGCGATGACTTCGATAAATCCGGTCTTGTCCTCCAGGTTAAAATTGCCGTAGCGTTCGCCCTTTTTCGTGTTTCGCAGCTTGAGGGCCGACACCACGCCGCCCACTTTGATCTGTCCCGGAGCGGCTTTTTCCTTGAGCGCCGCAATCGTTCCGCCGGTAATTTTCTTGATAACCCGGTCGTATTTATCCAGCGGGTGCCCGGTGATGTAAAATCCCAGGGCTTCTTTTTCGAACGCCAGCGATTCTTGTTGCGTCCACTCTTCAACCTGCGGATAGAGATCTCCCGATCTTTTCGC
>JBGPIK010000443.1:0-5501 GCA_041484845.1 Binatia bacterium
AGCGGAAGGTTATTGGTTCATGGATTCAAGGAATTCCTTGTTGTTCTTAGTGCCATGCATCTTATCCCGCAAGAATTCCATCGCTTCCACTACGCTGAGCTGGGACAGGACCTTGCGCAATATCCAAATGCGGTTGAGATCTTCTTTTGCGATCAGCAATTCTTCTTTTCTCGTTCCGGACTTATTGATATCGATTGCGGGGAACACACGCTTGTCCATTAAGCGCCGGTCTAAATGGACCTCCATATTGCCCGTTCCCTTAAATTCTTCAAAAATGACCTCATCCATCCGGCTACCGGTATCAATGAGGGCAGTAGCGATAATCGTCAGACTGCCGCCGTCCTCGATGTTCCTCGCCGCTCCAAAAAACTTCTTTGGCTTGTGAAGGGCATTAGAATCGACTCCGCCCGACAATATCTTGCCGCTAGGCGGCACCACAGTGTTGTAGGCGCGCGCCAGTCTCGTGATGCTATCGAGCAAAATAACCACATCTTTACCGTGCTCCACTAACCGCTTCGCCTTTTCTATCACCATCTCCGCGACCTGCACATGTCGCGTTGCCGGCTCGTCGAAAGTGGAACTCACAACTTCCCCATCCACCGAGCGTTGCATGTCGGTGACTTCCTCCGGCCGCTCATCTATGAGCAGGACGATGAGTATGACTTCCTTATGATTGTTGGCGATCGCCTTGGCGATGTGCTGGAGCATCATCGTCTTGCCAGTCCGGGGTGCCGCCACAATAAGTCCCCTTTGACCCTTGCCGATCGGAGTCAACAAATCGACAATTCGCGTGAGGTAGTCTTCCGGTAGATACTCCAGCTGCAACCGCTCATTGGGATAGAGGGGCGTCAGATTATCAAACAGGATCTTGTCCCGCGCCTTTTCGGGATCCTCATAATTGATGGATTCAACTTTGAGGAGCGCGAAATACCGTTCTCCTTCCTTCGGCGGTCGGATATGCCCCGAAATGATATCCCCGGTCCTAAGATTGAATCTGCGAATCTGGCTCGGCGAAACATAAATATCGTCGGGTCCGGGAAGATAGTTATAGTCCGGCGCCCTTAGAAAGCCGAAACCGTCAGGGAGTGTTTCTAAGACGCCTTCCCCATAAATGTGGCCGTTTTGCTCCGTCTGCGCTTGCAGGATTGCAAAGATAAGCTCCTGCTTGCGCATGTTGGCAGCCCCCTCGATATTAAAGTTCTTGCCGATCAGCGCCAAATCGCTGATCTTCTTCTCTTTGAGAGCCTTGAGATTTAGTCCGTTCTCTTCGACGGCCTCCGGCTCGGCAACTCGAGTTCTTCCACGAACCATAGTTTATACCTCTCCTTTCACACAGAAGGCCACATGACTTCCAGTTACCAAAGAACTAACTACCTGCGAAATCGTTTACAGGCTCACACTCGCGCACATTAGACCCTCAATAATGAGCGTAGAATGATAAAGGAATGCTGTGGGGGTGACATGCAAGTGCGACAAGCTCTTAAGGCGCAGCCTAAATATCTTCTTGAACTTAATCAAATTCAGAACGGATACAACGGACGATTCAATTAATGCGGGGCTTGATTTAATGAGATTGCTGATCTGCTCAATCTTTGAGCTTATAATATTTAAAACACTAATCCTTGTCAACCCCTGTTGGATCCAATTCTTTCAACAGACTGCAAATGTCCTCGGCCAACGGCGCAACCAATGTGATCGGTGCGCCGCTACGCGGGTGTTTGAACCCGATCTTCTGCGCATGCAAGGCTTGGCGAGAGAACCGGTGCGGGCCGGAGTTACGGCTTCGGTTGCCGCTCGTCCCCTTGAATCCGTAAATTCGGTCTCCCACGACCGGGTGGCCCAGATCCGCCAGGTGGACACGAATCTGATGCGTTCTCCCGGTTCGGGGTCTTATTTGTAACCAGCTCAACCAAGACTCACCTTGCTCTTCATTTCCGATGTGGTAAATCTGTTGCACTTTCCACTCCGTCACCGCTTCCCGCACTTTTGATAATGGATGAAGGCTTGACATTCTTTTACGGTCGGAGCGATGACGGCCTATCGGACGATTAATAACGCCCTTTTCCCAGGCGAGCTTCCCCCACACGAGGGCAACATATTGCTTTTCCACCGTGCGATTCTTAAATTGTTGTGCAAGGTGGTGAAAGGCAAAATCATTTTTGGCAACAATCATCGCGCCCGAAGTATCCTTATCCAATCGATGAACGATTCCGGGGCGGTATTCACCACCGATACCCTGAAGATCGGAACAGTGATGCAGAAGCGCGTTCACCAAGGTTCCGTGTGAGTTTCCAGCGGCCGGATGGACCACCATTCCCGGCGCTTTATTGATGACGATGCAGTCTTGATCTTCGTAGATAATTTGCAATGGCAAAGCTTCTGGTTCTAACGCGATTTCTCGGGGCTCTACATTCTCGATCTGCACGCGATCATTAGTTTTCAGTCGGGCGCTCGGCTTGCTTTTTTGACCGTTGATGGTGATTTGGCCGCCGCCGATAAGCTTCTGTATTCCCGAACGGGTAAGACCGCTCAATTGGCCGGCGGCAAAATTGCGCGTCACAAAGATGTCCAATCGTGTCCCGGCCGTTCGATCATCGATTATCAGCTGATGCAACGATGCAGTCACGGGTTACCCCAGCGCGCTCGATTCATGCAACAGTTCCAGACGATCGAAGATGGCGCGCGCGCTTTTTACGTCGTCACGCATCTGCACAACCAGTTGCTCCACTGCGGCAAATTGTTTTTCTGCGCGTATTCTTTTCACGAAATAGAGCTTTAGCGGCTCCCCATAGATGTCATGGTCGAAATCCAAGATAAAGCTTTCGACCGTACGTGGACCCGTTCCGAACGTCGGATTGACACCGATGTTACTGACGCTCAGGCACCGCTCTGCGCCGATCTCGACAATCGTGGCATAAATGCCGTCCAGAGGAATAACTTCAGTCCGGGTCGAAATATTTGCTGTCGGAAACCCAAGCCCGCGACCTCTTTGATGTCCCGTGACGACTTTTCCGGAAATAAAGTGGTAACGCCCCAACATCCGTTCGACCTCATCAACGCTGCCTTCTTCGACCAACTGGCGAATCCTCGAGCTGCTCACTCGCACTCCTCCGACCAAAATCGGATCAACGGCCCCCACCTTGAAACCCAGTTCAGCGCCCCACCCGACAAGGTCAGAAATCGTTCCCTTCCTCCCTTGGCCAAAGCGGAAGTCTCTACCAACCCAGATCTTTTCTACATGTAATCGATCGATCAAAAACTTCCGCACGAACGCGCCCGGCTGCAAGCTGGCAAACGACGTGTCGAAAGTCTGAATAACCACGATATCGATACCAAAGGATTGCAGCAGCTGCATCTTGTCTTTATGCGCCAGGATCAACTTCGGCGCTCGTTCGGGCGCAAGAACCTTCAACGGGTGAGGTTCAAAGGTCAGCACGGCAGACGGGATTCCAAGCCGATGCGCATCCTCCACGGCGTTGCGAACCAGGCATTGATGACCCAAATGAAGACCATCGAAATTGCCCATGGTAACAATCGAACGGGTCAATCTTAGCCTGCGGTCCTCTATGTGGCGAAATATTTCCATGGATCCGGTCCTGGGTCGCCGAATGAGTTAATTGCGTTTAGCTTGTACTGAGCGACCAAGGAAAACAACTCAGCGGGGATGATTACGATGCACGAGCTAAATCTAAATTAGGCCGGTCATGATTCGAGCGCTTTCAGTCGGGTTTTGGCTCTGGCCGCCTCCTGGGACTGCGGATACTTCTCGACGAGTTCCTGCAGAATAAGTCGGGCATTCACCTTTTCTCCCAGCTCGGCAAATGCAAAACCTTGCTTCAGCAGTGCCGCGGGCACCTTTTCCCCCTGCGGATATTTTCTGCGCACCGCGTCAAATTCCACAATCGCTTTGTCGAATTCTCTGAGCGCGTAATGACATTCGCCAATCCAATACTGCGCGTTGTTAGCGAGCTTGCTCTTTGGATATTTTTTGAGAAAATCCCTGAACCGCGTGATGGCCGCCCTGTAATCCTTCTTTTCCAGCGCCCGCGACGCTATTTCGTAATCGCGCTTGACGGCTTCGGTTTCCGCCGCGGTCACCTCATTCATTCCTTCAGCCGGCGCCTGCGAAGCAGAAGAAGCACTTTGAGCCGTTATTGAATCCCGCAGCTGCTTAAGTTCGTCCTCGCGGGATTTGATCAAGCCGTCCTGCGCTTTGAGCGCCTCGTCCAGTTTCCCGACCCGTGCTTCTAAGTCCTTAATTCGCTGGTCGCCCTCGCGGCTGGATTGGCCGATCTGCCGCCCCACCTGGTAGCGGGTTTCTTCTATTCTCTCTTTAAGAGCGCTAAAGTCCCGCTGCAGTTGTTGCAGGTTCGCTCGGGTATCCGCGAGGTTGGATCGCAGCCCTTCCACTTCAGACTGCGCATTGGTAGTGTCGCCACGGATACGACGCTGCTCACGCTCGATAAGTTCGATCTGTTGCGGTTGCACACAGGCGGACAGCCAGAGAACGGCGAGGACGACGACAAGCAGTGGCAATTTGCTTATGGGCATATCCATATAAAGATAACGCCAAAACTCAATTCAACCCAATTAAGATGCCGGCCGCCCAGGAATAGTCACGAAACGCGCGCGCCGATTCTGACGCCAGCAACTTTCCACCTGCTCCCTGCAAACCGGAATCTCTTCGCCGTAACTGATCGTCGACAACCGTTCACTGGGAATTCCGAGGCTCACTAAGTAATCTTTAGCGGTTTGAGCTCTCTTCGCTCCGAGTGCGAGATTGTACTCGTTGGTGCCGCGCTCATCACAGTGGCCTTCAATCTCAATGCGAGCGGATGGATTACTTTTGAGCCAGTCTGCATTCGCCCGGAGCGTATCGCGCGCATCGGCCCGAAGGTCGGCGCGATCGAACTCGAAAAATATGTCTTTGAGAGGGCTGGTTGCCGGCGTCACCGGCGATTTGCCTTCCTGCAATTGCTTAAGGCTGGAAGTATCGGTGGTCGATTCTCGCGTCCCTCCTCTCTGACCTTCGCCCTGGGCTGAGCCCTGAGACCCCGTAGCACCGGAACCCGAAGGAGAACCGATGTCGGGCTTATTAGGCGTCGCGGGAGCACAACCTGCGGCAATCAAAAAAAGCGCAGCTAGGGACGCATAGCACGTCATTCTCAAGCCGTTAATCATGGGTGAACTCCTTTTGGAGGAATTTCGCACGTTTGACATGAATGGCGAAGAATTAATCTAACCGAGGGGACCAACTTGGTTTTGTATCATCTCCCCCGGAACCTGTCAATCGCCGTTGGTTTTCACCGCTCGCTTGCATCATATAGAGTTGATATTTCCCCGCCCTATTGGATGAAAAAGCGATAAATCGACCATCCGGCGCCCATGTCGGATCTTCGCTATCCGAGGCTTCAGACGTGAGTTTTCGCGGATCTCCGCCATCCACATTGATGGTAAAAATGGCGAAGCGGCTTCCTACTCGTCCCGTGTAAACGATTTTG
>JBGPIK010000444.1:0-5500 GCA_041484845.1 Binatia bacterium
TGAGGATTTTTGCCTGATCCAGTTTCTCCAGCATGTGGCTGGGGACAACGTCGCGCTGGCGATAGTAATTGCTCGGGTCGTTGGGCAGCAGCACGCGCAGGCGGTCGCGAATCGTGATACCCGGAGTGATTAGCAGAAAGGTGTCGGAAAAGCGGGCGTCTTGCGTGTTGGCGAGCTTGTTGAGCGAGTGCCAGGCGATGAGCATCGCCATGACGACCGTCTTGCCCGCGCCGGTGGCCATCTTGAATGCCAGACGGGGAAGGCCGGGATTTGCGCTGTCGTTAGCTTCGCGAAGTTGGTTCTCCATCCAAGCGTCACCGTATTTCTTGGCAACCTCAGTGATATAGATGGCGGTTTCGAGGGCCTCGATCTGGCAAAAGAAAAGTTTGTTCTCGCGCTCCGGATTGGTCCAGTATTCCAGAAGTTGAGCCGTGGTCGGGGTTACCCCTACGTAGCCCCCGCTGCGCCAGATGCCGACCCGCTCGCGGATGCGGTTGACGATTTTGTTCTCCTCAATGCGGTCCTCGGTCCACTCGGTGTCGAAGGCAAGCTGCTTCCCCTTTTTCTTCGGGCGGGGAATCGGAACGAAGTAAGAGCTAATCCGCCGGCCTTCGACGATCTCGTTGGTGATGCCGTCGTCCGTGAAGCGAAAATGACGCTTCGGATCGTCATAGGCGGAATTAAGAACGGGATTTTCTATGACGACTTGGCTCATGTGGAAAACGAGGAGACTGTTTCGGCGGATTCTACGCGAATTGGCTGCGGGAGTACAAGCAAAGCACAGTGCCGAGACAAGTTTGACATAATTTGCCTTTGGTGATTCCTCAGCTATCACTGTGGACAGGCTGAGATCTAAACAAACTTGCGTGGGAGATCGGTGTCTAGGGCATTTAATTGTTTAATTTTAATTTCCGGGCACATAATACCAATTTTAATTCGCGCCCAAGCATTTCCGGCTTCTAACAATGTTCGCGGTCTTCATGGTCATCACCGTTTCCTGTTTTTGATTCAGGACTTTTAGGAAGGTGCGGACGATGCCGGGGTGGAGTTATCTAACTACCGCACAAGATAGTCGCTTAACGTTTTGAGAAGTTTTTTATGCCTCGCCGCAGCAATGGAGCCGATTGAGCCGGCAATTCTGCTACTGGGCAATACGGCCAGAAATCCGAGTCTCACCAACGATTCTGACTTCAACCCGCTTGATGTAAAATCCGCGTCAGACGGCGAAATGATTTCGTCGAAATCTTTGACCCGCTGATGGAGCTGCGTGCTAACGCCACAGACGAGAAAATCCTTGTAGGGTGGCATCTCGCGCAAGATAACTGCGGGTCGGGTCTTGATTGTTCCGTCAGCTTGAGGAACCGGAGTGAGAATTACGTCGCCTTCCTTCATCATATTCAGGATTCGCCTCTCTGATTGAATCTAGCGAATACTCGGCTTCATTCGTGCCATAGGCATTTTCGAGCCCCTGATTGGACAGACGCAGCCATGATTCATGTTCATCATCATTTGTCGCCAATACAGTAACGATGAGTTTAGTATTTGGTTCTAACTCAACGGGTTCGTCTAAAAGAATTCGCTCGCCATCAAAATGAGCGGGAATTGAAATGTTACTCATGATCTAACCTCCGGCGTTGTCCCAGCATTTATTCCGTGCTGTAGCCTCGATGCATGAGGCCCATAGTTTGTCACGCCTCTAAGCCTACCACGTTTTTCGAAACGAAGGTATTGCCAACAACATCGTGCGCTTAACGCAATATGTCAAATGGGCTTTGATGGAAGTTCCCAACCGTTGATAAATTTGACGGGAGGAATCTCCGGGGACGTGATACCACGTTTAATTCGCACCCAAGCTTTTCCGGCTTCTAACAAAGTTCGCGGTCTTCATGCCCATCACCGTTTCCCAGTTATTTCAAACCCCATGCAGGCCAAGGTCAAGCGTCGCGCGATATTACGTCCTGCTTCCAGGCCCACGGGAAGTCGGTTTATTTTCTTTTGTAATCCTGATGAGAAAACGTAGCGCTTCATTTACCGCGTCCGCACTGGGGAATACTTCCGCAACGTCGGGCTCTAGGCGGACCACCCAGCCTCCGAAACTCTTTCGACCAGGACCGAATCGGCGGACCGACAAACTTTTTAAGTCGTATTCTGGCCACACATCATCTTTAAGGTTAGCACCAGGGTCAGACTTTTACATCTCGACTTTCCTGAGTTCACATTCGTGGGCCTTGCATTACGACAATGCGTTATTCGGTGAGAGGCGCGTTTCGCGTCCCTCTCAACCCAATATTAGCCGCGAGCCATTCGGGTCTTATCGCATCATCGCCTGAAATCCAGCCTGCTGGAAGTGCTCGTCGGTAGTCAATGCTTCGCTGATTCCACGGTCTTCCATCGCGACAAAGGACACACAATCGGTCAGCGCCCATTCTTTATCCGGTCGCTCGCGATACAACTGCGAAGCCCGGGCGTAAAGTTGTTCCGATAAGGGAATAATCTCGACGCGCGGGTCTGTTTCAAGTGAGTCCAGCAACAGCACCGCCGCACGACGATAGCGTTGCTTGGATAGAGCGTTGCCGATTTCAAGGAGAATGGCGCGGGTCGTAACCAAGCGAGTGCCGGCCGATTTCAACTCGTCGGCCAATTGGACAGCTCGCTCATGAAAGAGGTCGTTCGGTGAAGAGAGGGCGATAGCATAGGCAGTGTCTAAAAAAATCAGCTCTCATGCTGATTTTCTCCGCCGTACAAATAGGTGTCGATGTTCACCGCCCAGTCGTTCGGGCCATCCAACTTCAGCGAGAGCGCGGTATCCAGAAAAGATCCCCCCCGCTTTGTAGTTGGCTCGACGGGTTCGATTGTAATCCGCACGCGAGTATTCGGCTCAAGCGCGAGCGCGTCTTTAGGGCGAAGTACCTTTCCGTCAAAAATTGCGTCTATGGTCTTACTCATTTTCCACCTCCGATATCCCATAGCCTCATGCAACTATAGCAGACCTCGGCGCTCACTGCACGGCTAACATTCACGGGAAATGAGTGCTGCTTGCGAATGTAGTTCGGCGGCAAGCGTCCGCGGGCATGAGAATTCAAAGGCCACGCTTCGAGCGGGCTTTGCTCAAAAGAATATCTTCCCGGAAGTATTGGGGTCTTGCATTACGACATCGTGTGATTGCAAGACTGGTCCCCCACTCTGGGACAAGAAAAAGAACGCCGGAGGAAAGTCGGAAGTATGAAATCTCCGCTAGGAAGTCAGCCGCTGTTTCAATCTTCGACCTGCGTGGGCACGGTCAATGTCCCGTTGAATGATAGGTGCGGCCTGGAGGCAATGCTCTTTCGCGGCCTGGAGTATCGTGGCGGCGGCATCGGGGATGCCACCGATTTGTCGCTCGTCCAACACGAATCAGGTATGCTGGTCTTCAGCATACCGCTGAAGAGCCGCCGCGTTTCAAAATACTGAGACTACGTGACACGACTGTTCGAAAGATGTGTCAGGTCGGTTTGCAATCAAACGTCGCCGAAATTCTGCCGCGTGGGATTATCAGAGAACCTTTTCGCTTACCCTCGCAGCCGGTTGTTTTGGTCGGCCTCGCGCTTCGCCTACCAAACGTTGCCGCGTCATCGTCTCAACCTCCAGAAGTTGGATTCGGCTTAACAGCAAGTCAAGTCGTATGATTTGGTCGTCCATCGTCTATTCCGCCATTGTCAAAGTGATTTGCGATATGTCTTTAGGGAATATTTTCTTTTTTCTGAGCAAGACTAATTGGTTTTTCCCTTCCACCGAAACTTCTCCTGAATATATCTTGCCATCCCGGGTTTGGATTTCCGCTTCTTGAACCCTTTTCACGGGAACATCTGCCGTGACCTGAAGGATCAAGGCGCCCTTGCTAAAATCAAACTCCAGTGTCCCCATTTCTTTGTCGTCGCTTGTTCTAAGAGATATCGGGCTCTTGGCGCGTGATTTGGAAGCCGCGGCGCGCGCGTACTTCCCGCCGGGTTCCCTCACTTGAGCCGTATTGACATGAAGAACCAGCTTTGCGACTCCACTTTTGGTTTTTGAACGGGCAGCGGTCTTCGGTTCAACTGCCAATCGGAACCCGACGGCCCCGAGGACAGTGGACAAACTAAAAAACTCTGGATTTCCTTTGGTTGAAAGCATTCTGTAAAGATTTTCCCTGTTGAGCAAAGTAGTCGCCGCGAGCTTGCCCATTCCCCCGTACGAATCAACCACATCTCTCAAAGCCAGAAGAAAAACCTCGGGCTCCCCGTCTTCTAGGGCAGCGTTCAAATATTCGATCGCTTCAATAGGATCTTTGAGTGCTTCCGAAAGATTACTTTGATAACTTTTACTTTTAGCCATTATGAACTCCTACTTTTTATAGTCCTCCCAATATTCGATAGCTCTCCTTATATCCTCGCTTTGTGAAGTTTTATCTCCACCGCAAAGCAAAATTACCAACTTCGCCCCAACCTGGCCGAAGTAAACGCGATAACCTGGACCATAATCGATTTTGAGCTCCAGAACACCATTACCCACTGGTTCAAAGTTGCCCAAGTTTCCTAATCGGACGCGACCAATCCGGGTCCGAATTCTAGCTCTTGCTCGTTGGTCCCGGAGCGAAGTCATCCAATCTTCAAAAGGACAACTGCCGTCAGAGCGAACGTAGTTCTCAACCTGTTTCTCTGAGACGTCCATCGTTCGTATTGTAGTTTTAAAGCTACACATTGTCAAGCCTAATTTCGCCCCGCAACGGTGGAGCCATCCAACAGAACTCATGGATTACGACGGCCACATAAACGCACGCGGCTGTCCGGGAACGCATCTTTTCGAGCCAGAAGGTGAGCGCGAGGCCGACGACGCTCGCGCCCGTGATCGTGTAAAAGCCCGAGCTAAAGTGACGGGTCTGATCCTTGAGCGCGCCGAGCAGGTAGGTAAAGCTGAAGACACCCAGGTTTGGCGATAAGATTTCCGAAGCCCGACAGCGTCCCCTTCAGCCGGGCACCGTACCGCTCCAGCGGCAGAGGGGGAGTGGGACGGCCTAGGGTTCAGGCTTGCATAAACAGCTCCACGGTATTCAGTCCGAACCGGTCGCGCCATACGACCAGAAACTACACATCACCCAATTTCATTGCGACGTTATTTATCTATACAAGCCTGACCGATGTTCCACACAATGCAGCAACGTGCCGTGTTTATTGGCTGAATGCATCCCGGGATGATACCTGGATACACTGCTATACTGGTGGCGTTTGCCGGAAAGCGAGATTGACACGGTGTAACGTAATACTGGATATTGCAGATGAGCCGCAGGGCATTAGAAGTCAGACATGAAGAAATATAATTAATAAGGCAGTACGGCTTAGATGACTCGAGGCGACTTCACGCGATGGTTGTATCGTGGGCAGCGACCCAATTGGGTTGCGAGGATTCTGAACAGGGCGTGGGCTGCTGTGGCCTCGTCGGGCGTGGCGTCCAATTACCTCGTGACGTTAGAAGTGACCGGACGAAA
>JBGPIK010000445.1:0-5481 GCA_041484845.1 Binatia bacterium
CTAGAAACAGCGCAAAAAACAACTGGCGTACACCACGCAATGCCATCATGTTTCTTCTCCTAGGATTGAATTAGCCCTTGGGCTTATTTCGAAGAGTGTCATGCGTCCGCATAAATGTCCAGCTTTTCGCCGCAGGTTTTGAACTTGTGTCGAATAACGTCGCCCGCTGCGTAGCACGGTTGATTCCACGACTCTTTCGGTGGTACAGAAACACAAGCGATTGTGCCAGCCCTTTGCGCCGGTTCGTCAGTTTCAATCAGCAATTTTTGCGGGAGGAATGCTTCATGCGGCAACGATCCGACTATCCGACATTTTCCAATCAAGAGATCGCCAGACGTCACCAGGCCGTCTACAAACTCATGGAGCGGGAAGGAGTCGATGCGCTGCTTGTTTACGGTAGCGGCCGCTACGCCTCGGATATTTATTGGCTCAGCGACTGGCCAAGCAGCCGTGAAGCCTACGTCCTTTTTCAAAACGGTAAAGAGCCAGTTATTTTGATGCAGCTCTTCAATCACTATCCTATGGCGAAAGTCATGTCAGTCATCGAAGACGTGCGTTGGGCCGGCGCCAACACGGCTAACAGCGTCGTGGAGCTGATTCGCGAACGCGGTCTGGAAGCAAAAACAATCGGCTTAGTCGGCTCGATCTCCTACCAAACCTATAACAGGCTGCGCGACAAGGTCCCCGACGCAAGCTTTATCGATCTCAGCGCCAAGATGCGCATGATGCGGACGGTCAGGAGCGCCGAGGAGATCGAACGGATTTGTTTCGCGTCAAAGCTCACCGACCAATCCATCCAGGCGATGGCGGAAGGTCTGAAAGAAGGCATGCGCGAGGACGAAATACCGGCCGTTATTGAGCCGGCTTATCTGAAACACGGCGGATATGCGGGCATCCATTTCATGGCGAGCATGCCGATGCGCAACCCCGATTTTCCGGTGCCGTCACAGTTTCATTCCAGCCGCAAACTGCAAAAGGGAGACTGTTTGATCACCGAGATCAGCGGCGCGTATTCAGGCTATAGCGGGCAGATCCACCGGACCTTTTCCATCGGCGAAGGGCCGACGCCGGAATGGAAACAGATGCATGATGTCGCGTTGGAGGCCTTTGAAACATTGGCGCGCATCATCAAAGAGGGAACAACAACGACGGAAGCTGAAGAAGCGGCAGAGATTATTCACAAGCGCGGCTATAGCATCCTGGACGATTTAGTCCACGGCGTGAATCAATATCCCCCGATCTTTCAAACCCGATCGACCAAGCGTCACGATTCGAGAGAGATCACCTTTCGTGAAAACATGGTGATCGTCATTCAACCCAATGTCATGACTCGGGATGAGAAGATGGGGCTGCAATTCGGCGAAACTTTGCGCGTTACCCAAAAGGGATGTGAAAGTTTGAATGCTTATCCGCGCCATTGGGTGATTTGTAACGGCTGATCGAGTGCTGCCTGCTCGTTAGACGCGCGCCTACGGACTACCGACGATAGTCTTGCAGTCCCGTGGTCCCGTTGTCCTGTTGTCCCGTGGTCCTGTAATCCCGTTGTCCTTTGGTTATCTCTCTTCGATCCCTGCCACAGCTTATGGTACTCTGTATGCAGGGAGATTCTTGTGACAACGAAAAACCAGGCTAAATTTGCAGATCGCCCCCTTTGGAGCGCGTTCCTCAAGAACTGGGCACCGGTGGCGCTTTGGGCGGCTATGATCTTTTTTTTCTCGACGGATCTCTTTTCATCGTCAAACACGGCCGACTTCTTAGGCCCGCTGCTAGCTGCGATTTATTCCGGAATAACGGCCGCGCAGTTCGACGCCATCCATCTGGTTATTCGCAAATCAGCGCATTGGACTGAATACTTTATTTTCTCGCTCTTGCTCATTCGGGCTTTGCAAGGTCATTTGCAAAGCAAAGTGGACCTGCGTCGCGCCGTATGGATACTGGCGATCGTTTCTTTGTACGCGTTAAGCGACGAACTGCATCAAGCTTTCGTCCCGAGTCGGACGGCGAGTCTCGCTGACGTCACCATTGATTCGGTCGGAGGAATCTGTGGAATTCTCTGGACTTACCTATGCCCCAAGCGTAAATCATTCGCGGCCAATGCCGCGCTCGATAATCACAGTCAAGCGGGGTTCTGTAAAAAAACTTGACAACCTAAGAGCAAATCGCGACCATAGGGTAATTGAGATTTGGACTTCAAATGAACGTTCTGAGCGATAAATTCGGCGAATTTTCCCTGTTTCTGATGCTTTTGCTTTTGCTATCGGCGTGCTCGACATCAGACGATAACCCCGCCGCGCTATTTTCTCCGCTCCCTGTCTCGAACCCTCCAGCAGATCAGGTGGCCACGCGCTCACCATCGGCAATGGAAGCGCTCAGTCGTGGCGTGGGAGCGGTCACTCCCCCCGGAGCAGCGCTGCAAGACGTTTATTATGAGTTCGATAGCACCAATCTAGCCGTCGAAGCGCAAGAGATCCTAAAGCAGAATGCGGAATGGATGAAAGGCAATCCGCAGTCGCGTGTCGAAGTCGAGGGCCACTGCGACGACCTCGGCACAGCCGAGTATAATCTGGCGCTGGGAGCGAAACGCGCCCAGGCCGCGAAAGATTTTCTTGTTAACCAAGGCATCGATGCCGGACGATTGGTGACCATCAGCTACGGCAAAGAAGCGCCCGCTTGTTTTGAACTGACGGAAGAGTGCCGGGTCAAAAACCGCCGCGCGCGTTTTGTAATTTTTACCGAGCTGCCGACCTCATAGCAGTTGCTGAAATCTGGAGTATTGGAGTACGGGAGTATTGGGTTTTCACGCATCACTCCATTACTCCTCTACGCCGATACTTTATCCGTAAAGCGATGGCATTCGAACGGAACGACGTAGACGGGACTTCTCAAAGGCCTGCTCGTTTTTAGTCTGAACCGAGGTGCTCCCTGCCCCCTGCGCTACGCTCCCTGCTTTTCCCTACTCGTAGCCGATCGCCGATATCACGGGAGTCGAAGCTGCCTGCTTTGCAGGGCCGTAACCCGCCGCGAGGCAAAGCGCGACGGCCGCCACCAGTGAAAGCACGGCCACCCCATAAGGGTAATAGAATTGAAATGTCCAACCCGTAAGCATTTTCGTGTTGTAGACGACATGGTGGTAAGCCATCACCGAGCCGGCGAAAAGTCCGACAAGGCCTCCTAGAAGTCCCATCCAACCCGCTTCCATGACGATCATCCTGCGCACCTGAGCTTGCGTCGCGCCAATGGCGCGGAGCACCCCGATCTCGCGGCTCCGATCCAATATAGAGGCAAGCAGCGTATTGATGACGCTGAAGATCGCCACCACCACCGCCACGATCTCAACGGCGTAGTTCACAATGAATGACTGCTCCATAATGCGCACGACGGCGTCTCTCAGCTCTCGATGCGTGCTGATGAACAGTTGGTATTTTGCGCCGTAATCGTTTCTAATTTTTTCAATCACCGGGTGCGGGTCCGCGCCCGGTTCCAACCAGAGATCGAACGCGTCGACGAGATCATCGCGCCAATATTGCTTGTATAAGGCTCGATCGATGAGGACACTTCCCGAATCCGATGAGTAATCCACATAAACTCCGAGGACCTTAAAGGAGACCCGCCCCGTTGGGGTCGAGAGATCCATGGTGTCATTCGCGCCCTTGGCGAATTTGCTCTGAAAACTTTCGCTGATGATTACTCCTTTGCCTTCTCCCATTTCTCGTAAAGCGTATGCGCCTCCGCCGCCGATCAACGGCAGATTGCGCACGCCGGCGGAATCGCGTGCCGAAAAAGATTCGATCACGATGGGCTTGCCTTGATAGGTGGATCGAATCAGCCGATACAGATCGATAATTTTTACTCCCGGGATCGATTTTAGTCCCGGCAAGAGTTCTTCCTTGAGCGGGACATTTCTCGGCCCGGCCGTCCGCGCCCCCGAACTGACAATCAAGTCCGCCGTGACCATTTGATTCACCCATGCGAGCAATGAGCCGCGCACGCTGTTGACGAACGCGGCAATCGTGAAGATCGCCGCCAGGCTGATCACCAGCGTGGCGACCGTGATCCCGGAACGGGTCGGGTTACGGCGCAGGCTATCCGACGCCAAGCGCGCTTCCACCCATGAAACCCCGGGCAGCGTCAGCGCGGAGCGCCACAACCCTTTAACGGCGTAATGAATCAGCGCCGGGCAAAAGAAGGCCAATCCCAGCAAGAATATTAACATCCCCACGACGCCGAGGCTAAAGCGCCGGACGGGTTCCGCAAGCAAAGGGGACAGAAAAACGAAAAACGGCGCGACTAAAAAGCAGAGAAGACCTAAACGGTTTGCCCAGGATTTTTTTGCCTTGAACCCGGCTTTCCATGCCGTTTGCCGGGCATTTTCCAACGGACTCACCTGAATGGCTTGCAATGCCGGATGGAGCGCCGCGGCCACGGCCACCGCAATTCCGCATCCCAGCGCGAGGCCCAGTTCCTGAAAGGTGAAGTCTCCCCGCGCGAGATCCACAAGGGAAAAAAGATTTCCAACCGTTTCACCGACAGCGACCAAAGCCACCCGCGCCAGCATCCATCCAACCATACTGCCGACGCACGAGCCGCATAGCGCGAGCAACAGGGCCTCAACGACAATTAAGCGCAATACTTCAATCCGACGCATGCCCAAGCAACGCAGCGTGCCGATTTCCCGCCTTCGCTGTATCACTGAAACCGACACGGTGTTGTAGATGAGAAAGAAACCGACGAAGAGCGCAATCAAACTGACGAAGAAGAGACCGACTCTAAAGGATGTCAACAATTGGTCAATCTGCTCTCCCCGTTTTTTCGGGCGCTCCACCTCGGCGGCGCCCGCCAAGCGATCCCTCAGCCGTTTCTGAACCGCTTCGATCCTTTCGCCGTCGGCCAGCGTAATATCGACGATGTCCAGTTTTCCCTCTTTGCCGAACACGCGCTGCGCAACGGGCAAATCCATCAGCGCAAAACTGCCGCCGAAAACCTTCGCGGTTCCTTGCTCCTTGAGGAGCGCTCGCACGGTGAAGCTTTGCCTCCCTCTGCTGGTGGCAAGGCTAATGCTTGCGCCGAGCGGAATCTTCAGCCGGCGCGCAAACGATTCTGTAAGAGCAATCGAATCCGGTTGAGCAATGAAATCAAGCGCTTGGTCCAAGGCAAATTGGGAATTGACAAATTGATAATCGCGAACCGCAAAATCGGTCAGCAGATCGACGCCATAAACGTAGAGCCGTTCGCCGGGTGCTGCGCTGACCGGCAGAAAACCATCTACTGCGGCGGCGGCATCCTGCACGCCGGGAGTATCGCGAATAATCGGAAAGAACGATTCGGCAATGCCGCTTTCGGCGTTCGCTACTTGCAACACTGCTTTGCCTGCTATTTGGTCGATCGTCGATTGAAACGAACTGGTAAGCGAGCGGTTGACGACGGCGATCGCCACCACGACCGCGACGCCGAGAACGATGCCGAAGAACGTCAGGAAGGTTC
>JBGPIK010000446.1:0-5437 GCA_041484845.1 Binatia bacterium
CTTACCGTCAGCGCGCGCGCATTGTCGTCGATGGTGTACCCCTCGTTATAGTTGGGCACGGTGAAAATGGCATGTTGAAACATACCGGTATCATCCGTCATGCGGCGCAAGTGATCGAGTTTGAGAGGGGGCAATTCGGCCGGACGTTTATCGAGGGGTTTGACGACAAAACCGGGAGGAGTGAAGTGCCGCCGTTCGGTTCGCGCACGCCGAAAACTCTCCATGTAGCGCCGCGCTACCTGAGGCCAGATCATCTCACGCCCATAAAGATAGGCGCGCTTGCGCATGCCGTGGCGCTTGGCCCCGTTGTCCAACAAATCGATCACTTGCTCGGCCAACGCTGCCGGGTCACGGAACGGTACCAGCGCGCCACGTTCGTCCGCTAGCACCTCTTCGGCGTACCAATAGGGAGTTGAAATTACCGCCTTGCCCGCCCCTACGGTATACGCGAGCGTGCCCGAGACGATCTGCGCCGGGTTAAGATAGGGCGTGATGTAAATATCCGCCGCGCCGATGAACTCAACGAGTTCCTCCAAACTGACAAATCGGTTGTAGAATATCACCTGACCGTCCACACCCTTCTCCTGGGCAAGCCATTGTAATGACAAACGATATGTTTCGCCGTCGTGCCGCATAACATGCGGATGAGTCGCACCGACAATGAAGTAGACCACGTTGGGATGCTTGGCCAGAATGGCGGGGAGGGCAGAGATGACGTTTTCGATCCCCTTGTTCGCCGACAGCAAGCCAAAACTGAGCAAGACGATTTTATCTTCGACGCCAAACAGGTCTTTATGAAAACTCGGATCGACAAAAGGCAGATCGGGGATGCCATGCGGGATTAGATCAATCTTCTCCGGCGATACATGATAGATCTCTTGCAGGAATTCCGCGCCGCGCTTGCTCATGACAACCAAGCGATCCGACAAGCCAGCGACCTCTATTAAAACCCTACGTTGGTGCGCGTCGGGTTCGCGCAGAATCGTGTGCAGGGTCGTGACAATGGGTACGCGCAGATCACGGAGGAGAGCCAGGATGTGACTGCCGGCGCGCCCGCCGAAGATGCCATATTCGAATTGCAGGCAGACGAGGTCGACGCTGTTGATATTCAAAAAGTCGGCGGCGCGCCGATAAGACTCAAGATCTTTCTCCGTCAGTTCAAAGCGAACGCGAGCCGGATAGGCGTAACCCCCTTCGATGTCATTGACCGGCACGGCAATGCACGTTGTGTCACTGTGTTCGGCGGCGATGGCCTCACACAGGTCAGTCGTAAACGTTGCAATGCCGCATTGGCGCGGCAAGTAGTTACCGATAAACGCAATGCGATTGATTACGGAATGGCTAAGGCGCTGTTCCATGGGGAGAGTCTCCTCGCTGGCAGTCGCGCTTCGCGATTGCCAGTCATTTCCCGGCCCAGAAACGCAAAAAGGCGGTTATCCTGAGGACCGCCTCCGCAATACTCGGAACAAGCGAACCGAGTGTGTTTTATTTGGACGTTGGGTCGTCGGTCGTTACATCGTAATTCACTATACCAGATGGGTACGATAAAGATAGCCCGTTCAGTTAAGTTAACAGGGGAAATTTGTTCTCTGCGTAACTATTTGATTATCCGTGCTCTACGAAAGGTGCCATCATTGATTTTTCACACAAATCCGTCAGAACAAATTTACCCTGGTTAAGTTAATGGATGGAGTTTTCTTTAATCAGCTTCACGATACTGCCGGTGTTACGGGACTTATGTAAAATGGCTCGCGCGATCGCGCGACATTACGTGATGCGCGCGAGCCACCCAAAGGGCAATGTGGCCTGTTGACACGACTGGATAAACAATGTACTGTGAGCGTACCTACTTCAGTAAAGGGCCTTCTGAACGGGGAAAGAAGAAAACTGAAGGCCTATTCAGTCTCACCTAACGAAAAGATATCTATAGGACATCCGACCAGGGCGTGGTTTCCAGATCTTTGTTGCCCATGTTCTGCTCCCATTAGCCGTCAAGTTCTCAAGGCTAGAGACTCTAACATTCTCTCAATAGGAGGAGAACATGAACAATAAATTATACGTCGGCGGTTTATCGTACTCAGTGACCGATGGCCAACTGCAGGAATTATTCTCGGCCCACGGAACCGTGGAATCAGCCCGGGTGATTGCGGATAAATTCACCGGCCAGTCGCGCGGCTTTGGTTTTGTAGAGATGGGTACCGGCAGCGAAGCCCAAGCCGCGATCAGTGGCTTAAACGGCACGCAACATGAGGGTCGGAGTCTCGTAGTGAACGAGGCGAAACCGCAAGCGAGCCGAAACGATAACGGCGGCGGAAGAGACAATCGGAGCGGCGGACGTAATCGCTGGTAACCTTCGCATCCTGAACTCGTAGAAATGAGGTGCAACAGTCGGGTTGCGCCTCATTTTTCATTTGTATAAGTCAACACATAATCAAATATTCGCCAATTCTCCTGAAACTTTGATGGCGACCCCGGCTCTTTATTGTGATCTTAATTGAATCTAAGGGTAAGCGCTCAGCATGATCGCCTCGGACAAAGATATCACCGATCGCGAGAAGCGAACTCAATTGCGGGCTCTCGCTCGCGTTCACGTCCGTTTTGTGGATCATTTGAAAGCGCAGCAAGCGGGCGATTGCTCTGCTTTGCTCTTTTGTCATTTTCCGTCTTAAGCCGCACGTTGCCTTGCTTGATCCAATAATCGGACTCTTTGTGTGCATCTGGATCGTTGTAGCCAAGAAAGTACTGGTTTCCGTCCACGCCCTCTTCCCCATTTGGGTTTGGCTTGATCAAATCTCCAACAATGACCAGGTGACTTGACTCCTGCACGACCCCTCGGACTTCGGTTCGCAGAGCGTCCTCTGCTCCAATGGGTTCGACAAGCGCCCAGCAAATTATGGCACGACTGGAAATCTTTACTTGTCTATTTTCTGATTCCTGGCAATGAATGGCTTTCCAACCCGCCTGTGCTGGAATAATCTGAAGCATTTTCCATTCCTTCATTGGGTTCATATCTCCTCCGCGGGTTGAAACGCCCTTATCAGAACCGCAGCAAAATCATTCGCGGTCTGGTCATTGCTGGATTCGGCACCGGCGCTATCGGCTATGAGATCAGGAGTTTTACGACCGAGGGCGTTTCCGATAACGACCCGCGAAGTGGATTTTTTCGGGCTCGGCTTCTTCTCACCCCCGCATTCTGGACAGCGGTCAGCTTTGTTTTCTTTTTTCATCGTTCCCTTTTTTACACAGCTCAGCCGGCTACTCCCAGGTCTGAAAACCAAACGGCGTCTCTGGTAACCGGCACCCAAGGTTCAGTTTGTTTGAGCGAGCCACGGACGAAATAATCGAACCCTTATCCCTAGCACGGTGCTGAAAGACTCTGTTTGCAGGCTGCTAGCCGCAGCCGTAATCCCCTGGTCGGTGCGACCTTCAGCACCATCACGGTAGTTTGTTAATTCGCAATCTTCAGCGCAACTCCGAGCGGTAGCGCATTATCGCCAAAACTCAAAGCCGTGCCGAGTTTCTCGATTTCCCAGGAGGAAACCGTTTCCTTTGCGACACCTTCCTTTGCGGCGGCCGGCAATTTATCGGCTTGGGGCAATTTGATGAGGTATTTTATATTGCTGCCGTCACTCAAGGTCAGTGAGAGAACCCTATCTTTGCCTTCTTGCGAACCCAATGTTTGGAGCGAAGCAATTCGATTGGAAAGAGCGGTCTTATTCACAGTATCCACATAAAACCAGATGAAAGCGCCGATGGTCGCGACGATAAGCAGCCAGCCGTACTGGCCGACCCTTTTCTGCCTTTTCATCGCTCGGCTGCGCTGGCGATCGAAGAACTGGCGGTAAACTTCCCTTTCCGCTGTCAATCTTTTAACGGGATCTTGCTCCGGCGAGCTCGGCGGCTGATCGAACGATAGCCCGATACTGTTCAGGATCATGCCCAGCACTATCAATATCAAGGGGACGGCAATCACCAATAGAGGATGCATAACTCTCTCCTTATGCAGTCGCTTGATAACCTGCGGATGTTGGAAGAGGGAGGGGGAGCAAGACCGGAAAAACATTCGGCAAGGACCCTCGCCAAAAATTCTAGCCACTTTCGAGTTTGTGGCCGATCTTCTACCTCTTACGCGCCGTTAAGATCCAGGCATGAGCTTGTTCGAGTGTATAGGAACAGAGGCGCGCTAGCAAACGAAACTTTCTTTCGGCCAAAATGGATGACCGCTGAAGCGGTAGGAAGGGAAGTGGGTGCGGTCGATCACCGAAACCTTCGCGCGCGACTTGGTGGATCAGGGCAATTTCTCCGGAAAAAGCCTTCGCCAGAGCCCGATTCAGAAGTGATCCCCGGCGTGTCAGTTCACCTGAATTCAATTATGGGTAAGATGAAGAAAGGAATGGTCGGGGCGACCGGATTTGAACCGGTGACCACACGCACCCCAAGCGTGTGCGCTACCAGGCTGCGCTACGCCCCGACGGGGTTTTGGGATTAGCCGGAATGTAACACCCCCTCCGCTCTAAATCAATTTAACCGGACCGAATTACGGACGCTAGATTGCGGCAACAGTCCCGAGACGGTGACAGAGTTATAATTGCAGCCGAATTCAGAAAATCCACAGGAACCTTTCAGGTATAGAAAGCCAGTAGTCGCCCTCCGCTACTCGCTCCTCGCCCCAGAGGCGAACACGCAGATCACCCAGTTGAAATAGATATTCCCAGCGCTCGCCAAGATAGAGCGCGGACTTGAGCGTCATCTGCAAACAATTGGCGCCTGCGCCCGCGTTCAGACGCATTCTTTCGACGCGGATGATGCCAACAGCCGCGTCACCGGTCCGCTTGTGCGCACAAAGCGCGCCCCACAGCGTCCAATCCACGCCCGCCAATTGCGCGCGCTCGCCGGCCACCTCGGCGAGCTGGCCCACAAATCGATTGTTGTTGCCCATGAACTCGGCGGTGAAGTGATTCCTCGGATGGGCATAGATTTGTTCCGGCGTGCCTTCCTGTTGCACTTGCCCGCGGTCCAGCAGCAGCGTGCGGTCGGCGATCGCTAACGCCTCCGTCTGATCATGCGTGACGTAGAGCGCGCTGGTACCCGTTTGCTTGATAATTTCACGCAGCCACGCGCGCGCGTCTTCGCGCAGCTTGGCGTCCAAATTGGACAAGGGCTCGTCCAGGAGAAGCACCGGCGGATTGTAGACCAGCGCGCGCGCGAGGGCGACACGTTGTTGCTGCCCGCCTGAAAGCTGATGCGCATAACGCTCGGCCAAGTTGCCAAGACCGAGGCGCTCCAACACCTCGCCGACTCTGCGGCGCGTATCGGCGTGCGGCGTGTGTCTCAGCCGCAGACCATAGGCCACATTCTCGAAAACGCTGCGATGCGGCCAGATTGCATAGGATTGAAACACCAGGCCGAGGCCGCGTTGCTCCGCGGGAATTTCCAA
>JBGPIK010000447.1:0-5429 GCA_041484845.1 Binatia bacterium
ACAACCGCTGCAATGAAAGTACTGTCTCTCACGGTGGGAGGAAGTTATAGCCCCTCGATTGCGCTGCTCCCTTCCCTGCTCACCCGTTTTAGAAAGAGGCACCCCGGCGTCCAATTAAAACTCACCACTGACAACAAAAGAGAGATTGAAAAACGAATTGAGACCTCGGAAGTAGACATCGCGGTGGTTACCAACCCGACCCCGTCGCGGTTTTTAGCAGTTGAGCCCTACCGCAACGAACCCTTGGTCGCCTTTGTTTCCTCGACGCATCCACTGGCCGGGAAAAAGATGCTAACCCTAAAGGATTTGATTCGCATCCCGCTCGTAATCCGGGACGGCAAAGGCGGTCATGGCAGCACGGAACAGATTCTTAAGGATCTGCGAAAGAACGGCGTCAGTTCTGAGATTGCCATGCGTTGCGATTCACCGCAGGCGGTGAAAGAGGCGGTCAGGCAACATCTGGGACTGGGGATATTATTCAAGACCGCCGTAGCGGCGGAAGTTCGACGGGGCGAGTTTAAGAAACTCCATCTGGTCGGATTAGAGCTGGTCGGCAAGAGCTACATCATCTATCACAAAGACAAACCTCTCACGCCCAGCGCCCAAGCCTTCCTTGAGCTTTTGCGTCGGGAGAAGCCAAAGTCTGGATAAAATCACCGGACAGGGCCGCCCGTCCCTCGACGGTCTGCCAGAATCGATTGTTTCCGCCTTTCGCAAATAGTAACATCCCCAAAAAGCGTGTACGGATTGAAATGTGAGAGTGTACCTCGACAACTGTTGCTTTAATCGTCCGTTCGATGACGAGGGGCCAACGCGCATCCGTTTAGAGGCGGAAGCTAAGCTGTGTATTCAGGAACACATCCGCGGTGGGAGCATCGAGCTCGCGTGGTCGTATATTCTGGATTTCGAAAATGCGGCAAATCCGTTCGAGGAGAGGCGAACCACGATCAGCGGTTGGAGACAACATGCGATGATTGCTGTCGAGGAAACTCCACCGATCCTCCAGCAGGCTGAAACACTGCTTGGGCCGGGACTGGCGGCGAAGGACGCTTTGCACGTGTCATCCGCGCTCGCCGCGGGATGTGCGTACTTTGTAACCACGGACGATGAAATCCTCAAACGCGAAAATCTCGTGCACGGAATTACCGTGATCGATCCGGTTTCTTTAGTTCGGAGTATGAACCTATGAAAACAGACACTGAAGTACGACTCGACGGCTTGCGCGCTCTGGTTAATGCCTTGGGTACGGTAGAGGCCGAGCGATTTATTACACTGATGTTGCGAGAACCTTTTGACTACACGACCTGGCAGAGGCACCTCTGGGCCGAGAAAAGCGTAAACGAAATCAGCAAGGCTGCGATGGAGATGCGAACTTCCTCGCCGAAAAAGAAAATTTAGCCGACGGGCTGAGGGGTACAACACTAAGAAACGATGGGTTTCATTAAGCCTCAACCCATCCTACAGATCTTCTATTAGGGGGTCAGTAGTGGGGTCAGGCTTTCTAGTCTAGACAATCTTTAGTTAATCGCGCCGCCTGTTTCCTCAAGTTGCCATCTTCAGCCATCCGTTCCGACAAGCGCGATACCAAAGAACTCACCGGTGCCATGTCTCGCCCCAAATACCTCGCGACCTCTTTTAGCTTGTAACCCAACCGTCGGAGCAGCACGTAGCCGACTAACGCTCGCGCTCGACAGACCTCCCAACTGCGATCCGCTCCGCCAAGTACCTCCGGCTCCTCTCCCACCCCGCGGGTCGCCCTCCGAAATACAACCCTCAACTCTTTCTTCGGCCCCTCAATCTCCTCTTCCTCGGCTTTGCGCTTGAGCTTTTCGCCAAATTCCTCACCCCCAAAAAACCGCTGCTCCTCCACCCGGTAATACTCCTCCCGATGCCCTCCCTTTAATCCCTCCTGCACAATTCTCCGGTACTCCGCTCTCCCCCCAATCATGTCCAGCCCCATCTACAGCTCCACCACACCGGTCACCCGACCCTCCGCGTACACCCGATGGCCACTGTAGCGGTAGTCATCGATCTTGCGAACTATATTGGCTCCGCCGGTTGCAGTACTCAGTCTCAATACCGTGCTGGCGACGAGACAAAAGATCCCGCGATCCTCGTCACACGCCAATGCGTTATGTCGTAATTATCAGCGCAATGGTACAAGCGGCAGGAAATTGTCAAGAAACGTTTTGGTTAAGCACCCGGCCCGGTCCGTTTCTTTAACTGTATCTCCTTGCGCGCGCCCTTCTTGCCCCTTTGCAATTCCGAAAATAAAAAGGCATCGTCGGTAAGATTTCCCCTTACTTTTACAACACTCACTGTACGACTCTCAAGGCGGTACCGTAGTCACGATTCCGTGAGGGAGACTCCGATGAATTACCGAGAGCAAAGTCGTAGCAGGAGTTGAAATTGGAGGGTGGGTAGAGGCGCGCAACACCGAAACCCACCGCTCAACCCATCCTATCCTGCAATTGAGGGGGAAACCGCATTGCAACAGAGGTCGGAAATCAGAGGTCAGAGGTCGGAGATCAGAAAAGTTAGAAACGGTGCAAGCCGAAAGGGAGGAAACTTTTGAAGGCTGTCAGGATACACGCACATGGAGGCGTCGAACAACTTCGCTATGAAGATGCGCCGGAACCTGAGTTATCTGCGCCGACCGAGGTGATTGTAAGACTCAAAAACGCCGGAGTAAACCACGTCGATATTTGGAATCGGCTCGGTGAAGCCGCCATCCCTATTCCCCTGCCTCACATCCTGGGCGCGGACGGCGCGGGAAGCGTCGTCGAGGTTGGCCCGGAGGCGCGAATGACTAAACGCGGAGACGCCGTTTGCCTTTATCCGTTTACCGGCTGCGGCCAATGTGAATTTTGTTTAACCGACCGTGATTTCATGTGCATCCATGTGATCGCGTTAGGGCAGCGGCTGGAAGGAACTTACGCCGAATATGTCAAACTGCCGGCTGAAAACTGCTTTCCGATTCCGGCCGGACTCTCGTTTGCGCAGGCCGCGGCTTTTCCCCTGGTGTTTCTCACCGTATGGCGAATGCTGATCACCAACGCCAAGCTCACCCCGGGGGAGACTATTCTTATTTTAGGGATCGGCGGCGGCGTCGCCAGCGCTGCACTGCAAGTCGTCAAACGGATCGGCGCTCGCGTCATTGTCACTTCCGGCAGCGATGAAAAGCTCGAGCAGGCTCGCGTGCTCGGAGCCGATCACGGCATCAATTATCGGCGCGCCGATTTTGCCAAGGAGGTGATCGCGATTACCGATGGACGCGGCGTTGACGTCGTGCTCGACTGTGTCGCGGGCGAGAACTGGCAAAAAAGTTTAACCGCCTTGACGCAGGGCGGCCGGCTGGTAACCTGCGGCGCCACGGCGGGAGGGCTGGCCGACACGGACCTGAGCCTTATTTTTAAAAAACAGCTTCAGATCTTGGGCTCGACGCTCGGCAGCCGAGAAGAGTTTCACCGGCTGATCAATTTTATGAACGCCACACAATTAAGACCGATCATTGACCGAACGTTTCCGCTGGCAGAAGCCGCGGCGGCCCAGCGGCGCATGGAAGAAGGGAAACAGTTCGGGAAAATAGTTTTGGATTGTTCTGAGTAAGGACCGAAAGATTTTTTCACCACCGAGGCACTGAGGGCACAGAGTGTGAAGGATTTCGAATGTCGAAATTCGAATTTCGTATTTTTTCTCCGTGTTCTCCGTAACGCTAATATGCTTTTAATTTTTCTCCGTTCGCGCAAATTTCTGACGGCACTCAGCAGCCCCCTCTCGGCTCTCCCCCGCGAGCGGGGGAGATGTAAGAGGGGGTCTTTCGGCTGTTTACGTTTGGTTGCGGCTCAGCCGCGCTGGGGCCTTCGTGGTAAAAATTGTTTTTCCCGCGGATTGTTACTGATGAATAGTCCGGGCCAGCAAATGGCGACGAGCGAGCGCTTCGGCAAACCCCTCTAAATGAGCGATTTGATCGCGCGTCGCGAAACGAACGACGACGATGCGCGCGCCCGCTTCGCGATAGGCCTCGAGCCGGTCGATCACTTCGTTCCAATCTCCCATGACGCATAACATCGCCTTGGCAATCGTCTCATACGGTTTGCCATAGTAGCGGGAGAGAAAATCTTCACCCTCCCGAATTGCTTCTTTTCCGCCTGCGGCGCAAGTGAAATAGAGACCGGGTTGAACGGCATCGGGCTCGCGTCCCGCTTCCCGGGCGTAAACACGCACCTTCGCGAGGCACTCGCGATAAATATCGACGCTGGTAATATTGTTAAGCCAGCCGTCGCCCATGCGTCCCACACGGCGTAATCCCGGCTCGACATTGTTGGACGCGAGCCAGATCGGCACGCCTCCCGGCTGCACGGGCTTCGGCTCCAACGTAACGTGTTCGAATCGGCTGAAGCTCCCATTGTGAGAAACATCATTCTCCCGCCACAAGCGCCGCATTACTTGAACCAGCTCTTCGCTCATTTTGATTCGCTTGCTCGCGGCAAGCCCCAACATTGCGAACTCGTGCTCTTGGACGGGATCATTCGGCCGGCTGTAGCCGATGCCTAAATCCACGCGGCCGGCGCTCAGCCAGTCGAGGCTCGCAATCGTATGCGCCAGAAGAATCGGGTTTCTAAGGGCGGCCAAAAAAACGGCGGTGCCCAAACGAACGCGGCGCGTGCGCCCGGCCACCGCGGCGAGAGTCGTTAGCGCCTCGAGTCTCGGTTTAGCCGTAATGCTGTCGCCTACCCAGACGGAGTGAAATCCGAGCGCTTCGGCGCGATCCGCCAGCCGCAATATCGTCGACGGATCGGGCCGGCCTGACATGATCACCTCGCGGGTCGGCAACAGGATGCCGAATTTGAGGTTTGCGGGTTCCGAATTATGGCTCATTAATGTCCTTTCTATTATCCGCCGGCCCGTTCGCTCGGATCAAACGAGCAACATCATATTCCATAATCATCTCGCCGCGCTGATTGCGCACCTGCTGGCGATAGCGGACGATGCCCCCGCCGCGCGCGGGAACGCTCTTGGTATCGAGCACCTCGATCTCAACCTGAAGGGTGTCGCCGACTTTTGTCGGACCGAACAGACGCATCTTGTCGATGCCGACGAAGGCCATTCCCGTTCCGTGAATAATTCCCGTTTGCACCGTCAGCCCTTCGGCCATCGAGAAGGTCAAACTGCCGGGCGCGATGCGCTCGCCGAAAAGGCTCTCCTTCTTGATAAATTCCAAATCGAGAAATAACGGCTCGGTCAAACCGACAAGACAAACGAACTGCATGATATCGTGTTCCGTTACGGTGCGCCTGCCGGTGGTGTAGCGATCGCCGGGGTGAAAACCTTCGAAGGGTATGCCGTTCATATGATCTTCTTTCTTTTTAGCTCTTGAATAGAATCAGCCGTCATCCCGAGCCATGATTGCAGAATGTCCTCGCTGT
>JBGPIK010000448.1:0-5422 GCA_041484845.1 Binatia bacterium
AAAAGATAGGAGTTTCGCCTTGTCGGTTATGGGGAAGTATTTACGGATCACGGATACGGCGACGCTGTCCGAAGCCTACGATATATACGTACAAAAATATCTCCTCAAAGTTCCACTCCCAACCGTCGACGCGCTCAAAGCCGTCCTGGAGGAATTTGCAGGCAGGAATCCCAAGGCCAAAGAAGCGGACCCGAAAAAATTCTTTGATGACTCGTTTGTCCGGCAGATGCAGTCGAACGGTTTTATCGACGAGCTCTACCGTTGATTTACAGCGATAGGGTTCAAGTTTAATTTTGCCGGTACTTGTTCGTCTGAAACGCAGCTTGTTATGGGAACCCCAAGTTAAGTAAAAGGCGGTTCGTGGAGAGTCTGTCAAAGCGCGAGCGGCTCGTAACATACTATTAGCGCTCCCCCACGCCTCATTCAGGAGACCGATAGGGAGGTATTTGATCATGCGCGTCATTGATGCCGACGGTCATGTCGAAGAAAGCGCCATCACATTTAGCGACAAATATTTCGCTCCCGCTTTTCGTGCCCATCGCCCCCAGATTGTCGGCGGCATTGAAGAAGGGCTCGCCTACTGGATGATTGATGAACAGCTGTTCCCGCGCCGCGTCGGCCGGGGCTGCAACAATCTCGGTACGCCGGTAAGCTATCAAGGAAAACCCACCCGGCACGCGGCACGCAAACCGGATACTATCGGAAGCATGGAGCTCACTCACTTGAGCGAGCGGCTTCAGATCATGGACGAAGAAGGAATCTCGCTCCAGGTTTTATATCCGACGCTTTTCCTCGCCTATCCTCTGAGCTGCAATTCGGCTTACGTCACCGCCATGTGTGACGCTTATAATCGCTGGCTCGGCGATGTCTTGTCCGGTCAGGAGCGACTCAAGTGGGTCGCGGTGGTCAACCTTGACGATGTTCCCGCTTCAGTGAACCAGGTCAAGGAAGCGAAAAAATTGGGCGCTGTCGGGATCATGATTTTGGGAACGGCGGGTGACAGGCTGCTCGACGATCCGACCTTGCTTCCGTTCTATGACGCGGTCGCACAGGACGATTTATCGCTCGCCGTGCATGTCGGTTGGTCCTGTCCTTCAATCAACAACCTGTATAGCCATATTTATCCGTCGGGCGTCATCGCTTTCTTGATGCCGGTGCTCATGGGGCTCGTGTCGATGATGAGCGGCGGCATTCTGGATCGGTTTCCGAACCTCCGCGTGGTTTATCTCGAGGCCGGAATCCTATGGGTCCATTTTATTCTCGAGCGGCTACACCACCGTTATCAACATTCGGGAAAAAATTTAGCCGCTGTGGTTTCCCGAACGGCGCCGGTTCAAAAGCTGCCGCCGCTGGAATATGTCAAGAAAGGGAATCTTTATTTCAGCACCGAGGTTGAAGATGTGTTGCTACCCCAAGTCTTAGAGTTGGTAGGCGATGGGCAGATCATGTTCGGGTCCGATATGCCACACGGCGATCGTGAACGTTTCGCCGCTGATATTTTAAGAAAAAGAACCGACATCAGCGACGGCGCAAAGGTCAAGATTCTTGAATCTAACCCGGCTCGGTTCTACAATTTATCGGGCTCTTAACGGACCACTGCGCACGACGGTGGCCATATCCCCGTCGCGTTGACTCTCTTCCGATTGTGGCGCCGTGGATATCACTGTGGCTTTGAGCCGATCTCAAACAAGAAAATTGTATGGTCGTGGAGGAAATCGCCCTTGAGTCGTTCGACTCTATCCGGCACCCATCCCTCAATGGGGAAATCATGCGATACGACTCGCGAACCTGGTTTTAACTGCCGGTCCAAGATCGGCCGCAGTTTGGCGTTAAATTCCGGCAGCATGTAGAGCGTGACCACGCTCGCCTGAGAAACGTCCACCGTAAGCGCGTCCTGCTCGCGAAATTCCACCAGGTGATCGACTTTTTCCCTAAACGCATTGTTCTGCGCTGTGCGCACGAGATCGGCATCAATCTCGATCCCAACGCCCCTCACACCGTAGCGCTTGGCCGCCTGGATGAGAATGCGGCCATCACCGCTGCCGAGATCATAGATCACATCGTCACTTTTGACCCGGGCCATTTCCAGCATGCGGTCGATCACCTCGGGCGGCGTCGGTACGAAAGGCACTTCTCCATAAGTCCAGACGGGAATAGAGCAGCCGTTTGTTATCAAAACTAACAGAATCGAAATAATCCAACGCAAGGTTGTTCTCATTCTGATATAGCGCCTCCTCCACAAACCCTGACCGTACTCGGTCCTTATAAGGTACTTTTTGGGTGAGCGTCAATTAGCCCGGCGTCTGCATTCTACGGCAGCATCAAAGTCACTTTCACCTTAGTGAATTGAATTGAATTGATTTCGCAAGTCCCGTTTGTCCAAAAATCCCCCCTGCCCCCCTTTTCCAAAGGGGGGAATTGAAAGTCTCCCTTTGTAAAGGGAGATTTAGAGGGATTTTCATTCCTGTCGACACGACTTTCACGAAACCCTGGTCTGCATTCTACGCGCCTTGACAAATAGCAGCGGTTGTTATGTGCTTCGCTCTAGGAGAACGCACATCAAGGAGAAAAATCATGCCCGTATGGGATGACATTTTGACGCCACGCGACAAAGAGGTTTTTGCTCTTTCCGGCTTTGGCAAGCGCGCCGGTTTAGGGCAAAGACCAGCCATCCTCGTCATCGACGTCAATTACAACTTCGTCGGCGACAAGCCCGAGCCAATCCTCCAATCGGTAAAGCGGTTTCGTACGAGCTGCGGCGAGGAAGGTTGGGAAGGAGTTTATCGTATACGAGAGCTTTTAGTCGCAGCGCGAAATAAGTACCTGCCGACTTTCTACACAACCGCCGAGGAAAATCGGTCCAACACGATTACGATTGGCGGTTGGCAGGCGAAGAGCAGTCGCACCCATGAAGACATGACTGCAGAGTGGGAAAGAGCCAATGAGATTGTGGCCGAGATCGCCCCGCAGCCTGGCGACATCGTCGTGCACAAGCAGAAACCGAGCGCCTTTTTCGGCACGCCGCTCATCAGCATGCTTAACGCAGTTCATGCCGATAGCGTTTTGGTCACAGGCACCACGACCAGCGGCTGCGTGCGCGCCAGTGTCATCGACGCTTTTTCTTACAACCTGAAAGTTTCAGTGATCGAGGAATGCGTCTTCGATCGCGGCCAGGCTTCGCATAAAATTAATCTCTTCGACATGGCAATGAAATACGCCGACGTCATTCCACTGAAGGAAGCGATCGATTATATCCGCAGCCTTCCCGATAACCTTTTTGCCCCGGCGCTGTAATAAGTTCTACGTTTTGGTTCAAAAACGTGCGCTTCTTGCCCGCACGATCCTTCTTCGTTGACATTTATCTACCTATGACATAGGCTGCCATATGTGCTGAGAGCCAAGCTGCTTCGATCTGTTGATGTCTTTCTCCCTGGCCGATGGAGGGTCGTCATCAAAATATGGGAGCTGTCATCACTCAAGGCTGGACACCAAAGAGTGCGATACCGCTTAAGCCTGATCTCGCCATCTGGTGAAAGGGTGGTAGGCTACGACAACCACCACCCCAAGGGTGACCATAGACATTATATGGGCCGGGAAACAGAGTACGTTTATAAGGATCCGGAGACGTTGATCCGCGACTTTTTGAAGGATGTACGGCAAGTTTCATCGGAAGAGGAACAGCGATGAAGGTCAAAAAAATCAAAATCAATTTAAAATCCCTGGAGGACGTGGGCAGGGAAGTCACCCGAGTCATGCGGGCCGTGGAAAGTGGAGAATCCGTCAGTCCTAAGCGTCATGAGATCGTCTTTCCAAACTTTGCTGCACTTAGAAGCTTTCTTACGCCAAAGCGACTGGAGCTGATCCGGTTAATCCGGAAGCACGCTCCCAATTCGATTTCACAATTAGCTCGCTTAGCCAAGAGAGATTTTGCCCGGGTCTACCAGGACTTAAAGATACTCTCCGCAGCAGGCATCATCGAGATACCCAAGGGCCTTAAAGGAGAGAGGGCCAAGCCGGGAGTGGCTGAAGAAATAAGGCTGGAGATCGTCGTGTAGGATTGGGCTATTTTGAACCTCGGCTCGCCCCGACCGGTTTCCCACCCTGCGCCCGGCCTCTGAAAACAGGTTCGCGTCGCAAGTCTATGCCAAAAAAGAATGGCAGACGGACCATGAAGCCCATCGCTGACGACTCTGTCAAGAGCATGGCCGGAATGGCGGGCGCGAAAGACAAACTCCTGAAGACGTTGGCCGAGGAAGACGCGACGGAGCGGGAGCTGTAAGGGTTGCGGTCACGGTTTTGGACAAATAAAATTCGCCCTCAGTTGGGCTGACGCGAGTTCTTTTGGGTCTTGTGCGTATTGCCCAGTGAGCCAGCCTTCCGCTCATCCTTATTTAGCTTGCCGGTTTTTACAATTATGAGGTATGGATGAGGCTCAATTGGATTACCGCGAGGAGAAAGATGAAGAAATCAGAAAGCAATCCGCATCTGCGAGCCGCTATCATGGAAGCGGTGGAAAACCAGCTCCGTGATAATGATCCTCCTCAGACGCGACAGACCTTCAGTCGTCTAATTGAAGCCGGTCATTCTGAAAAAGAGGCAAAGCGACTGATCGGATGTGTGGTCTCGGCGGAAATTTTTGACGTGCTGAAGAAGAATGAACCCTTCAACCTTGACCGGTTTGTGAAAGCTCTCAACAAGCTTCCCGCGATGCCTTGGGAAGAAGAAACCTGAGTTTGAGGGTGGATTCAAGAAGGTGCATGGTGCCTGTAGAAAGTAAGGTCCCTCCAATGAAACCTTAGTCGAATGGAGTAAACTGCCCCCGACATTCCCCCCTCTTTTTATTGGGTAACGCTCGCCCGCTAGTTTCCCTTTGGTCCCTGAGTGGGCGGATACCATCCGCCGGGCTTATAATCCAGTTCGTACTGGTGCTTGAAGTCAGCCACGTGTTTTAGCATCCCTGCGAGCGGCTTGGCTTCTCCCTCAAGTCCCGCACGCCATATTTTCTTTTCCATGGTGCCAAGCACCAGATACTCATTCCCGATGACTTGCGGCGCTCTCTGGCTCAAGCCATGCGCCAACTCCGCCTCCAACTCAGCCCGTTGCACCATCACCATCTCACAACGGGAGCAATAGCGACACGTCTTGCCCAGCACCATCGGTCCCCACTCATCGATGTGAACAAAGAGCGCGAACTTCCGTAAATGGGTGACCTTCTGGCACTTCGGACACTTGCTCAGGCGTACCTCCGCATGAGAGTTTAACAGGAGCGAATAACGCGGCTGCAGCTTGCCAATTCTCGTGTTCGCCATCACAGTCTTCTAACCCCTTGTTCATTCCCAAGGCATGTCGTACCAATGAATAAACTCTTCGTAGGCTTCCTCGGCGAGGCTATACTTTGTGCCACGGGCACTCGCGCGCTCAA
>JBGPIK010000449.1:0-5414 GCA_041484845.1 Binatia bacterium
CCCGGTCGAATTCGGCAGCGAAACAAAGCACCTCGAACAGGAAAATCCGGCTGCGCAATTCCCGTGGGTTGGCCTTTACGTCTTGGGTTAGTTGGTCGATGGCCCCACGGAGATCGCCGTTATCGAAGAGTTCTTTTGCACTCATGATATGGATATCCCCTCTTTACGTTTCTCAGCTGTATACTCGAAGTGTCTGAAATCGGCAAGTCTACGGCCCAACCGAAGCAAGCTCCTGGAATCGCGAACACCGGCCTTGGAAAGTTGTTCCGCCCGATCAAACGGCGGAACAGTATCTCGTCCGCTGAATCGCGAGTGTGTAAAGGACAGGTTGGAAACCGGGTGCAGGCGTCCGGAATCCCGCCAATAAACGCGAATATGCTGTGAATATGGACAAACGCCAAATTGAAGAGAATTACAAAAAATCTGTTGATCTCACATCGGCTATTCCTGTCGATGCTAGGGATAGTCCGACGGAGAATTGAGTCAGCTCAAAACGGTCAAACAGGACCGCTTCTAATTTGAGCGTACGACGGGCGTCTCTTTGTTCGGACTTGAAGTCTTAATGACCGTTTTAAGATCATTGATTAACTGGTCTGAAACCGCACCCCGCACTCCGGACGGAAACTTCATGCTTTCGCCACATTCGTAAACAATGTTCTTTTTGTCTTCCCGCCAACTGCACTGATAAATTTTTGTAATAAAAATGTCTTTCTCGTTCATAGAATAGGCGGGATAAGAGGACATCAAATTTTCCGGGTTGTTGCGAAGCCCGGTAATGGACATGAGCATTAGCTCTTTCGGCAGCTCCGATTTCCAAACAATCAATCTCAACGCCCCGCTAGCCAGGATTGTTTTATCCTTGGAGCCCAACAGCTGGCTAGCCGTCTTGTAAAGGTCGCTGACATCATCGGAAAGTACCTCGCTGACGCCGAGCCCCTGAAAAACTATGGCAAGCGCCATCGCCATGCCAATGAGAATTCGCTTCATCGCTTCTCCTTGTCGGTATTTTAAGCGCGGCCTTATATTTGCTCATATGAGAACCTTAACTCAGGACATAGATTTATGTCAAGATTCTTAAACCGAAATTCTAATTATGAAAATTTTTCCGTTTGAAAAACCTCTTATGCGCAGCGAAAGAAAATCGCCGATTAGAAACACGGTATAAATAAAGCTGCTTCTTGATGGCGATCCTAACACTTCGCCATAACTCGATTGTTGTCGAGTAACTGTTGCTAGTGTTGAATATCCATCACGATATAGGGCAAGCCGCCGATTGGAAGACGATACAAATACATTATTAACGGCCATTGCGATCACGTTGCTCCTTCTTGGCGGAATAGCATCGTCGAGATCAGCATTGTTATATTGACTCACGATCGCTTCAGAACCGCATCCCCAACTGTCTGGTACGTCCCGATTCAGAAAATAGCCCAATTAAACCATAGATAATTCACCCATTTTCGGCTTGACAAGTACTGGTATTAACGCCTATTCTCCGGCGAGTTGAGAATTCCCAAATTCGAGAAGTGCGAGACTGGGAGCGCCATAGCGTTTAAATTTGAGGGACGCTTTCTCACAACTTCCAGAGCCATACGCCTAAGGGGAGGTAGAGGAATGTATCAGCATCGTCGACTTCCACGCATCTTAGCGCTTCTTTCGATTCTTACAGTTGCCCTGGTCAAACTTTCAATCGCCGCCGAGCCCGGAGCGGGCGCCAAGGTTCTGGTCAAAGAGATCAGAATAACCGGAGCTGAAGCGATACCCGCGTCTGAATTTCAGCCTATTGTAGCGCCTTACGTAGGCAAAGAGGCGGATCTCTCTGATTTACGCAAGGCCGCGGATGCAATCACGGATGAATATAGGGCCCGGGGTTACAATCTCGCGCGAGCCATCGTGCCGGAGCAGGATCTTTCGTCCGGAGTGGTGGAAATAAGAGTCCTGGAAGCGCGGATCGGAAAAATCACGGTTCAGGGCAATAATTACTATTCAAACCGTCTGATTGAAGGCGAGTTCGCCGGGCTGCTGAGCGATAAAGCCGTGAAGCAAAGCACACTCGAAAAGGGACTTCTCCTTCTAAACGATCAGTACCCGGATATTAACGCAACCGCAGGCCTTCAAGCAGGTGCTGAACCCGGGACAACGGATATCGTGGTTTCCGCTAAGGATATTCTGCCAGTTCATCTTACCATCGATTACAACAACTTTGGGGTCCAACAAGTAAGCCGCCACATTCTTGGAGTTCAGTTGGATGCGAGCGATCCGTGGTTGGGCAGCCACTTTGCCTACCGTGAGAATACCGGGTTTGATCCCACCACCACCCATAATAGAAGGGCCAGTTTAGATCTTCCGATCAACAACTACGGCACCCGATTCGGGGGCTATTTCGCTAATGGCAATTTCGCGGTGGGCGGCGATTTTGCGTCGCTTAATGAGACAGGCACGCAAGAAGGTTGGGGCCTCTCTTTCACTCATCCCTTCATGCGGACTAGATCTCACAAATTGTCAGGTGAATTCGGCTTCGATCTTAGAGATTCGACTCTGTTTCAGGGCAACATACGGAGCAGCTTAGACAGAATCAGATTGCTCAAGCTAGGCCTTAGCTATGAGGGAACAGATTCGACTGGACGCAATTTCGCCTCCATATACGTTTTTCAGGGTCTCGGCACGGCGTTTGGCGGTTCGGAGAATGATAACCCCAATTCAAGTCGCATCGGTTCCGTTACCAATTCAGGAATAAGAAAAGGGGCAGATGATAGGTTCACCTACGGCACTATTAATTTGCTGAGACTTCAAACAATAAGTAGTTTTCTCCGCGCGATAGTGAAAGCCTCGGGCCAAGTGACCTCTGCGCCGCTGGTGGCAAGTGAGCAGTTTGGGATCGGCGGCCCGGATACGGTTCGGGGCTATCGCTTCAAGGAACTGATAGGCGACAACGCTTTTAATGCAGGTGCCGAATTGAGAGTGCTCCCAATACCTGGAGACTACAATGAGGCTGTGCAGCTTTCACTTGGGCTCGATTACGGGTTGGTTCAACAAAGAAAGCCGGCGGTCGGACAGGATAAGTTTCAAAGCCTCTTAGGTTACGGGCCGGGGATTAAAGTGAACCTGCCGTTCAATATTTTCTCAAGGACGAATTACTTTACAGCGCGTTTCGATGTTGGATTTCCGATAAATCCGTCGAAAATCGATAATCGCACGAGTAATACCAGGCCAGTTTATTATGTCTCGACAGCGTTGAGATTCTAAGCGATTGACCGGAAAAACTCGGTCGTCACGCATGTCAGTTGCGAGGATTCCAATATTCGATAGCAGCCTAGAGAGGGAGGATTGAGAAATGAGGTCGAACTTTTTCACGTTACTACAGCGTTCGTTAGCGGCGCTGGTCGCGTTTCTCCTCTGCTTCTATCCGGTGCCGGCAATGAGCCTTCCTATTGGCGGCAAGGTCACCAACGGCAGTGCTGTGATCACTCAGGCCAATACGAACACCCTCAATATCAATCAAACGACCAATAAAGCGATCATCAATTGGAACGGGTTTAGCATCAATGTCAATGAGCTGGTCAAGTTTATTCAGCCAAGCTCATCTTCGGTGGTACTGAACCGCGTCGTTGGCGTTGATCCTTCGTCTATTCTCGGCCATCTCGTCGCGAACGGGCGCGTCTTCGTCGTGAATCCCAATGGGATTTTCTTTGGGCGTAATTCCGTCGTTGATGTTTCCGGCCTTTTCGCCACGACGTTAGGTATAAAAGACACTGATTTCCTGGCAGGAAAGTATAACTTCACACAGGACCCAACAAAGGCTCCTTCCTATGTGATCAATCAAGGTCAAATTAAAGTGTCCGATGACGGCTTTGTGTTTCTCGTGGCGCCAGGAGTGGCGAACGAAAATCTGATTATCGCCAATCTAGGCAAAGTGGTTCTTGCCTCCGGAAATCAGTTTTCAGTGGATTTCATGGGCGACGGTCTGATCAACTTCATCGTTAATGGTAAGGTCATGGACAAAGTCATTGGACCGGACGGGAGTGCAATGTCGTCCGCGGTCAGCAACGCTGGGGTCATTAAAGCGGATGGGGGCCAAGTTATACTGAGTGCCAAAGCTTCGAAAGATATTTTCGAGTCAGTGGTCAATAATTCAGGGGTGATCGAGGCCAAGAGCCTGGTTAACCATGGTGGCCTGATCCGTCTGGAAGGTTCCGACCCGGTGGATAACACCGGCCAGACGGGATGGCAAAACAATCTGGGCAAGGTGCAGAACGCAGAGGGTGCGGTGATTAATACCGGCACTCTCGATGTTTCTGCGGCGCAAGCGGGCGCGGCCCAGGGTCAGGTAACGCTCGCGGGCGAAGTAGTCGGAGTTTCAGGAACTATATTGGCTCGTGGCGCTGATGGCGCGCAGGGCGGAAACGTTTTGGTTAATTCCACGGACAAGACCGTGGTTAGCAACACAAGCGTGATCGATACATCTGGTGTGGGCAATTCCAGTGCCGGTAACGTAATTTTGTGGTCGGACAACGCTACTTATGCAGGTGGAACTATCTTGGCAAAAGGCGGTATCCAATCCGGGGATGGCGGTGCGATTGAGACGTCTGGGCACTTTCTAGAAATAGGGAACGTGCGAGTAGACGCCAGTGCCCCGAACGGTAGGTTTGGCGAATGGCTGCTGGATCCATTCAACGTTACGATTACGGCGGGAGGTGCGTCCGGAAATGGAACCTTTGGCGGTGGCGATCCGAATACTTGGACGCCTAATGCTACTGGCTCTACTGTTAGAGATTCGACCATTAATACTAACTTGAACACTGCCTCTGTTACGATTCAGACCGTGGGTGGAGGTGGCCTTGAGGCCGGTAATATTACGGTTAATACGGGTGTTGTGGTTACTAACTCATCGGGGGCGGCTCGAACATTGACGCTTGCGGCAGATCCAACCACGGGCGCGATCGCCGTTAATGGCAACGCTCAGCTGGGCACCGGCTCAAATACTGGTCCGTTGAATGTAGTACTCACTGCGGGTAGTTCGATCGCGCTGAACGGGACATCCTCCGTAACCACATCGGGCGGTAATTTTTCGGCTAGCGGCCTCGGTGTAACGCAAGCGGGTGGCAGCACGGTGGATGCGGGAGCGGGGACGATCACGGTGAATGGAGGTGGGGGAGCGATCAGCATGGCGGGTTTGCTTACCACGACGAACGCTACGGCGAATGCGGTGACGTTGCGCAATGCGACCACGGTGGCGCTGCCAAATGTGACGGCGACGGCTGGGACGCTGGTGATTGGTGTGGGTCAGGACGTGACCTCTGGGGTGACGCAGACGGCGACGGATGTGCTCAATGTGGACACGGTGACGGCGAGCACGGCCGGCAGCATTGATCTGAGCACGGGAGCTGGGGCGAACACGATAGCGAAGCTGGGCG
>JBGPIK010000450.1:0-5392 GCA_041484845.1 Binatia bacterium
AACGCTGGCCTTCTTTACGTCCCCCGTCTGGTTAAATATCTCAAAATACCTTTCGCACATCTGCACCGAGTGGCTTAGCGCTCGGGCCACCAGCAAAACGGGGATCACGATAATCAGGGGATCAAGGTTGTAACCCAAAACGCCGGCAAAGCCGAATCCCCAAATAGCGCTCGCGACGCCAACCACCAAAGGCGTTACCACTCCGGAAACATTGCGAAAGTGGAGAACGAGGAAAAAACCCATCGCGAGCAGCCCAACCGCGAAAATAGCGTACATTTCCGTCTGATAATGATAGACCCAGCCGGTAAGCATCGGCGGACCCGCAGCGTGGACCTCGTGTTGTTCGTCCTCTAATTTCTTGATGATGTCATTGATCGAATGAAAAATAACGTTGAAGTCGGTCAATCGTTCTATAAAAGTGGCTTGGACAAGCGCCGCGTCCTCTTGAAAGGAAACCAGATTACCTATCACTCCGCCGGTAGAACGCGCCTGGTCCCGCAGATTGGTGATCGATTCGGTTGTCTCGGGAACCGGACCCGTCAAAAGATTGCTGGCCTGGATGCCGCCAATGGTCGCCTCGACATGCTTGACCTTTCGCGATGCAAGGGAAAATATCTGGTCGTGATCGACCCCCGGAATCAGGTCGACCAGGCGCGTCGCCTCCTGGATTTTACGCAGCGTTTGCGGGTTGTAGATCGTCCCCTTTTTTACCTGGATGACGAGGGAGACCGTAAAAGGTGAACCAAATCCGGGGTATTTTTCAAAAAGCTTGGTATAGGGATGGTTTCTCGGATAGAGATCCGAGAAACGTGTTGAGATATCAAGATGTTTAACCTCCCAGGCAAAGAAACAGGTCGCCAGCAGAATAACAATTGCAGCAGCATGCCTGTGATCAAAAAGCCACTCCGCCCAATGTCTCATCGTGCCTCAGCTTGTTTTTTCGAAAAGTTTTCGCCCAAATCAAAAACTCGAATCGTTCCCGCCTGACCTACAGCGACAGCTTCGCGACTTTTCATCGCCACCCCCGTCAGCCAGCGATCTTCGGGTACTGACGCCAATTTTCTCCAGTTCAAGCCGCCATCATCACTCGCAAGTACAACTCCATCGCCCACGATAACGCCGCGGTCACCGTCTATCGAAACTCCGTTTAGATTCTTATTTGTTTCTACAGCCACTCGATTCCAATGTTTTCCCCCGTCGGCCGTCTTCATCAGAGCGCCCAGTTGCCCTACAGCCCAACCCGTTTGCTCGTCGCGAAAAAAAACCGAAAAGAGCTGGGGGAGATTTTCACCGTAATTCTGCGCAGACCACGTGTCACCCCCGTCGCGCGTCTGCAGCACCAAACCAAACTCGCCGACAATCCACCCAAGTTTTTCGTTTACAAATTGAATCGCATTTAAGTTGGGCTCCAGAAGGCCGCTCTCCTTCAAAATGTTGGGGATCAGTTTCTCCCATGAAAGCTCTTGCCTCCGCCAAGTCACGCCGCCATCAGAGGTCGCTAGCAGCGTCCCAAAGGCCCCAACCGCATATACCTGTTTCGAATTCAAAGCATGGACGCCGAGGAGTTGATCTTTAGTCCCGGACGTCTGCGGCTTCCAAGATGCCCCGCCATCACTGCTCGCCAGTACGATGCCCCCGCTTCCCACGACATAGCCGTGCTCGTGATCGGCGAACGATATAGAGGAAAGCGATCTGACCGTCCCACTCGGCTGCGCTTTCCACGTCTTGCCGCCATCGCGCGTCAGAAGAATTAAGCCGAATTTTCCCACTGCTGCTTTAGTCCCGTCGTCACGTCCGTCAATGGCAAACAAATCATCGTGGGCCGTCAGCTCCTTCTCTTGAATACGCGGGGCCGCTTGATGCCCGGAATAGCTCATCCAGAAGTACCACGCCAATAAAAACACAAACGCCAGCAGCAGAATGTTGCCCGTCAGGGCATGCTGTCTATTCTCCATGGTAGAAACCATCAACCCCGAGTATTTCTCACTTGGATTTTTTATGCGCGTGCCCCTCTGCTCAGGCGTCCCGACAAAAGTCGCGCCTCTTGCAAAAGCAAGGGCACGATATCCTTAAGCCGGCTTTTGGTTAATCTCTCGGACGGCCCAATCACCGCAATGGCGCCGAGCACATCACCATCGGCACCAAAAGCCGGGGCCGCCACTGACGCCGTAGTTTCGAATCTCTCACCGCGGGTGATAGCCACGCCGGTATCTGTAATTTCTTTCAGTTGCCGCTCGAGCACGGTGCGATCGACGGTGGTTCCTTTTGTGAGCCGGTTCAGCTTCGTCTTGGTGAAAAACTCCTTGCGCTTTTCAGCGTTCAAATGAGCTAATACGGCCTTGCCGCTAGCGCCAGCATGGAGCGGGCAGGCCGCGCCGAGGTCGTACCTACTGCTGGTAACCTGAGAGCTCACCGCTTGGTTTACAATGACAGTTCGAAAGTCCGATACAATTGAGAAAATGCTTGTTTCAGACGTCAGGTCGCGAAGCTTCTCGAGATGCGGGCGCACGACGGCCAGGAGATCAAAATTTCGCCGATAACAAGTTTCCCACCAAAGTACACGATTGCCGAGAACAAAGGTTGCATCGCCGTTCCGACTCACGAGATTGTGCGACTCTAAGACCCGCAAGATCCTTAGAACCGTTGTCTTGTTTAGCGATAACGCCGTCCTTACATCCGTAAGCCTTATTCCTCGATCGGAATTCGCGAGCAACTCGATGATCTGGACCGCTTTATCAAGCACTTTAATTTGCATGCGAGGCACGAGCGACTCCTGCCGTTGACGCTATCTTGCTATGCCGGATGCGCCCAAATGTCTTTCGCGCACAACCTTTGCCGAGATCTCTCGCAACCACGAGTTCGACTCACCCTAAAGATCGGACAGCGACGCGCTGGTGCGTTTGCTCCGCCGGGGACAGCGCAAACCAAAACCAACTGGACCAGAGATTGGTCCCAAACAAGGCCATGAATTGAAACAGCACAAACCTTTCCGGCACTAGACCGGGAGTGTTTCACATCGTGAACCACTCATTCCATAAGAATACTTTCCATATAGCTAGTTCGTTAGCGCTGTCAAGAGTTTTTTTGAAAGTGGGTTTTTGAAAGTGCCGCCCAAAAGTTAATCCTTCAAGCGCGATTCTTAAGCCGTGAGCACGGCAGCCGGTAATCACTGTTGGTGCGCGGTTAATGACGAGCAGCGATGGTCCCGCAAACGCCTCGCGTTAGAAGAACATTTGACGGGACGAAACTTAAATCTAGTTTACGCAAGCCTTTTTTTCCGTACATCAAGACTATCCATCGGCGGAAGAAATCGAGCGGCTCGTCGATCACGTAAGCCAGGGCGAGTATGCAAAATCGAGCGTACAGCTTCAAAGAGGCATAGGCTTTGACGCTGCCGTTTTCTTTTTGTCCCATTGCGAAAACGTGAGCCAACGCTGCAGGATCGGCCGAGTCGGTTAGGGCGCCAGAAAATCCACAACCAGGCGAGCCGTCGCATCAGCCTCTTCCACCTGAACACTGTGGCCGGCTTTAGGAACAATCTTCAGTTCCCCCGCCCCCGGAATCAAGCGCGCATACGTCTCGCCGTGGGATCGCGGCACCATGGCATCGTGCTCGCCCCCGATGACCAATGTCGGAGCAGAAATCCGGTGCAGCCGATTTCTGAGCGCCCGGTTGTAAAAATAGGGCGGTTTAAAGCCGACGCGCGAACTGAAGCGCAGCATCTGATAGCGGCGCAATTCTTCCTCGATCTCGCCCATGCCGTCGGGAAACAACTTCAGCGCTTGCGGGTGGTCTGCGCCGGCAAACAAGAGCTTGCGCAATCCGGCGTAGCTCGAACCGCGCTCGGGCTGCGCCATCATGAAGACGTCGCCGATGAGCGCGCCTGCGACGAAAAGGCCGGCCGCGCCGATGAGCACGAGTTTGCAGATCTTTTCCGGATGGCGGACGGCAATCTCCGCCGCGACCCAGCCGCCCACACAGGCGCCGATCAGATCGAATTGCGTCAGCTCCAGCGCATCGATCACTTCGAGATAGTGAAAAACGACATCTTCAATCGCGTCGATGTCCGGGTTCTCGTCGGATCGAGCGCAGCCCGGATGGGCCGGCGCGATCACGCGCGCCCGCTCGGCCAACCGCTGGTGAAACGGCAGCCAACTCTCCTTTACGCTGTGAACGTCGGCGAAGCCGTGAAGGTAGAGAAGCGGAGGACCGGCCCCGTTCTCCAGGATCCAGACCTTACGCCCATTGACCTCGAGAAGGCGTCCGCTCACTGGATCACCGCCGCCTGTTCCACGTCAATCTCGCCGAACTGCTGGCGAAAAAGCTTGAGGGAGTTCTCCCGCAGCGCCGGCGCAACCTGTGCGGCAAACAACGCCATGCTCTTGCGCACCAGCCCATCGGGCATATTGCCTATATGAAACTGAATCAGAAGATTGCCGACCTTCGCTTGCTCAATGATGTTCCAGATGCGCCGGCACACGGTTTCCGGGCTGCCTACGATGATCGACTGCGAAGCCTCCAGCTCTTCCCAGTTCTCAACGTCGCCCAAAAGCTTGCGGCCGGGCTTGTACCCTTTTAAGAATTCTTTCCATGCGGCCGCCGGAATATACGGCACACCGGGTCCAAAGGTGAGTTGGCGTCCTTCGCGCCGCAGGTGGCCCTTTAAACAATTCTTCAAGAAGTACCAAACCCCTTCCTCGCATTCCGCGCGCGCCTGCCGATCGGTTTCGGCGACATAGGCGGACATCAGAATACCAAAGCGAAAAGGCTGATAGGATTGACCGCATTGCTCAAGCACGGCGGCGAATTCCTGCTGCGCTTTATGAGTCTCGCCGCCGTGGCTGCGCGAGGAGAGAAAATAGCAATAGCCGCGTTTAGCTACTTCCACGAGCGTCGAAGGGCTGCGCGACCCGGGAATCCAAACCGGCGGAAAGGGTTTCTGCAACGGCTTGGGCCAGAGGTTCACATAGCGCAGAGGAAAGTAGCGGCCCTCGTGGGCAAACGGTCCGTCTTCGGTCCAAGCACGCACGATCAAATCCGCCGCCTCCCAAAATTTTTCCCGCGTGTTCGCCGACGGCACATCGTAATTGAATGTTTCCGGACCCCCGCCGGGAGCGAAGCCCGCGATCAAGCGGCCGTTGCTCATCTGATCGAGCATCGCGTATTCCTCGGCGACGCGCATGGGATTGAGGTGCAGTGGCAGGAGGTTGCCGAGGATGACGATTTTCCCCCGCCGGGTCCGTTGCGTCAGGGCAGCGGCGATGATATTCGGCGACGGCATCAGGCCATAGATATTTTGATGATGTTCGTTGAGGACCATGCCGTCGAAACCGAGATCGTCGGCATAAACGAGCTGATCGATATACTCCTGGTAGAGGCCGCGAGCCTTGTG
>JBGPIK010000451.1:0-5372 GCA_041484845.1 Binatia bacterium
CTTTTAAACGAGAAGTTTTCACACGGCGCCCCCTTCTGACGGGCCTCGACCCGATTCGCTTAACCCTCCCTTACCGCAGGCCGGAGAAAATGTCTATGCCCACCGATACGACAACCCTGTCGCGGGACACGCTAAATCGAGCTGATCCCGCGTGAGTGATAGTTGCGAGGTCGACATCCTGACGGGGTATCAGAACACAGCGGTGAGAATTTATCCGAAAGGCGTCACCCCCGAATGCCTTAATTGGGGGTCCAGTTCCGGTCTCGCTTGGATTCCCGATAAAAGCATTCGGGAATGACGGATTCTAACAGGTCTGGGAATCCCTCTTTGCGCAGCAAACGGCAGGGAATCAAATTATTGACTTGATTATGCATGGCCCTTGACCCGAAGCACGGTTGTGAACTAGTGGATATTAATAAAGGAGAGATAACCCATGGCAACGCAAACAGCACCCATCGTAATTGAACGAGCTCGGCTCATCGACGGCAACGGCGGCAAGCCCGTTGATAATGCCACTGTGCTGATCGAAGGAAATCGCATCAAGCAAGTGGCCGTGGGCAAAATCGAGTTTCCACGCGAAGCCAAAGTCATCGACGCTAACGGCAAGACCGTGCTGCCGGGCTTTATTGATAACCACATCCATTATCGCGGCTTCATGGGCGAGATCTTGCTCGCTTACGGGGTAACGTCCGTGCGCGATTTCGGCAACCCTCTCGAATGGATTTTGGCGCTGCGCGACGCCATTAACATGGGGAAAATCACCGGACCCAGAATCTTCGCCGCCGGTGGAGGCTTTTACGGCCACGCCACTGCGGCACACCACATGGGTGTGGCGGGCGTCGATGAGGCGCGCGCGATGGCCCGCAAGCTGGTTGAGCTGGGCGTCGACTATCTGAAGATTCATCTCGGCGTCTCGTTGGACATCATCAGGGCCGTGGCTGAAATCGGCCGCGCCGAAGGTTTGAAACTGACCGGCCACCTGGACTCCAATATCTTTCCCTATGTGGAGGCCGGCATCGACGGCACAGAGCACGGCAGCGGAAGCGCCGAGGCTACCATCCGAGATGAGAAAAGCCAGAATATTTTTAACTCGTGGACGCTTTGGTTGCCCAAATTTCTTGGGCCGTGGACGCTTGCGGACCGGAAATATTTTCCCGAGGTGGCGGAGTTTCTGGCAAAAAAAGGAACTTTCATCGAGCCGACCTCGGTTCTCTGGGGAGCGTCGCTGGGCATGAGAGAGAAATGGGAAAGGGAAGATTACGAATGGCTGAAGAACCCGGGGCTCGCCTACATCTCAGATAGCGAGCGAATCCTCTGGCTCGATCACTACTACCTGGCTTATGGGGCGAGAGTCAATCACGAGATTAAGGACGAAGTGATATTCGGGGACGGCTATTCGTATTACGGCATCCTTCCGCAAAATCAGATGAAGGAGGGATTTGCGCGGATGGGCGAGTTTATTTCGATGCTCGTCAAGGCGGGTGGCCATGTCGTCACAGGCACCGATGCGCCCGCGGTGGCTCCCGGTATCAGCTTGCACCGCGACATGGAGCTTCTGGTCATGGCCGGTTTGACGCCGATGCAAGCGATTCAGGCAGCGACTAAAGTTGGCGCCGCTTATCTCGGCAAGGAGAAGGAACTGGGAACGGTGGAACCGGGTAAGCTCGCGGACATCGTTATTGTGAATGGAGATCCTCTAAAGGAAATCAGCCAGACGCGGCGCATCGATACTGTGATTAAAGATGGCGCGGTCCTCAACACCACTTATCATCCGTGGTTCAGCGACCTGATGCCCCGCCCCTACGGCCAGGATTTTTACGGCTACCCGGTGCCGAACCTCGAACGGATTTCTCCCGTTGCGGGTTCTGAAAAAGACAGCGAGGTTGTTCTAAACCTGAAAGGCAAAGGATTTTTTCCGACTTCCGTCGTCCATTTCGGCGCCACTCCCATTCCCACGCGCTACGTGAGCCCGCTCGAGCTGGTTGCCAAGATTCCTGCACAGGCGCTGAGAGGCGGAACCACTCCCGTTTGCGTCGTTAATCCGAAACCGTACCAGCTGCGGCATCGTGGCGGGACCTCTAACCCGCTTTCGTTCGTGGTGAGATTTGCGCCGTAGGTTGCTGCGACTTTGGAGTATTGGCTTTGACTTGTTTCGGCGCGTCTGACGGAGCCAAGAAAATCAAAAGACGGGTTAACCGGTCTGTGACCGACTGTTGCTGAGCGTCATTTGGAATAGCGCTTCACGAGGTCATTGACCGTAGCGTTGTACGCCTTATCCTTGAGAGTGGCAACTTGAGCTTGGTCCGAGGAGACCCGAGTGAATAGTCCACTAAAGCCAACGTCTTCGAAAGGTTCCGGTGAGAACATATCCCATTGGCCGGAGCGAACATCCACGATCGCGACCTTCATGCGGATGCGCATGCGTTGCGTTTCGTCCGGTACAGCCCAACCGATGATAGGGACCCACGAGACGCTTTTTGTCGCCAGGTTTTCACGCCCCGCTTCTAAGAGGCCCCAGTAAATGACCATCTTTTCGTAGCCGCCTTTGGCGGCCGCGAGCCGAAGCGCCATGGCATAACTGTTTCCTTGCGCCCCGCCTTCGCCCGGCACTCCCGTGAATACCGACACGTTGTAATATTTCTCCAGTCCTTTCACCATTGCGTCATCGGGAATCATAGCGCCCGACTGAATCAGCATAATCGAGGAGCCTTTGGAAAGAGTGATGCGGTTCTTTGCCGCCAGAGACTTCTGGATATCGGCCTCCGTGATCGGGATTTTCGGATCGATCCCGAGCACGTCGAACTCGCTCAACTCCCCGCGATAAAATGGATTACTCGCGCGAGCTCCGCGACGATCGGAATCGGCATAGTAACCGGAGTCGGAGATGGATCTCACGCTGCACGCCGCGAGAAACACAAGAACGGAGATGAAAATAAGCCACTGAAACCTTTGCAACATGACATTCATATTCATGGGCTACCCCCGTTTAAGACTTAATACGTCGTCTAATGTCACCGCTCACCCGCGCTGTCAAGCGTCGGCTGAACCGACGGCATGCAGACACGCAGAAGGATTGTAATTGCCGTTCCGTCTTTTCGGATAACGTGGATAGCTAATAGTCTCAAGTGCCGAACATGTAAGATTCAGCCGCATTCCGGGCGCGAAGCGCCAAGAGCGGCAGTCGCAGCCGCGTTTGACGCGGTATCAGACTCCCGGTCCGTGCAATAGAACACCGCAATCTGTGCAATATCGGATGGGATAATTGCGATATTTGTAACTTCCCATGTTTCGGCCGCACGCATCGCAATGAGTGCCCCACAGCCGGCTAATTCGCAATTGCTCCTTTCCGCAGGCCGGACAGAATCTCTCAAAACCGTTGTCGGAAAGTTTTCCACAGGAAGGGCAGCGCAATTCGGGCAAACTAAAAAACAACACGAGCGAAAATCCGATGAGGCAAATTCCCGGAATGGCCACCCATTTCAGCAGGAACTCCGGCACGAGTAGCGACACAGCGGCCAACAAAAAGCCAGCGATAGCGCTCAACGCAAATTTCGAAAGCCTCTGGCGGTAACGATCCGCGGCGGGCCGGAAGAGGTCCTTCGCCACTCCTCTCGCGGGCGTAATCTCATCCCCAGGAGTCAACTTACGGTTGGACGAACTAAACCGGAACGTGAACGATTTTTTAATACGCATAATGTCGGTAGCAATGGCGCCCGCTCCCAGGCGTCAGCTTAGGATAGGGTCTTTAAGATAAGGCCGCCAAACATAATGACCGTCCTGTTGCCTTCCGACATGCAGGGATAATCCAGCAAATCGCCGACATCGGCAGCCTTAAGACGTAGCTCCTCCAGTTGCTCCCACAAGACCGTTTCGTAGTTTAGAACACGCTCTAGCTAAAGTGAGGCCTCATATGCGCTGAACCTTTGCCCATATGAACCAACCGCCGCCTTTCGCATGTGAATAATCAACTTCAACTGCTCGCACCATTTGGCCAGCCTTCAAGACCGCGAGTATCGGTGCGGACGAGCGAGAGTTTGATGGTCCATCTGCTCGCAAATAGGCATCGTCGGTTATGGTAAGTACTGCCGCTGGCTTTAGCAGAGGATCAACAGCGCTCACCGTTTGAGGTGAGCCGGGCGCCCATTTATTTTTCTCTTCAGTAACCTTGCCGAGGTAGACCCAACCCGAATCAGGAACAGAAGTACTCGAAACTTGTTCAACAAATTGCTGCTGAGCCGACAGGCTGTGCTTTATCGCTTTATCCGCGACCATCAACTGCTTTTGAAAAGCTTGTGCCTGTTCGCCAATTCCGCCGATTGACGCTTTCAGCGAAGGGTCGTTCACTTTTTTCTCCAGTTCACCCAGACGTTCAATTAATCCCTTGTAGTTGTCATCCGCCTGCGAAACGGCTTGACCAACAGTCTTTGTCTGTTCCGTAGAAGCCTTTAACTGCGCTTGCCACTCGATACCTGCGAATGATCCCTTCGTAAAGCCCGCGGCGGCAAGGCGCTGATTAATCGTAGAAGGCGTGACCAGCAAAAGCACAAACACCAAAAACACAACACTGTCTCGAAGCGCCGCGACGACATCCTTTAGAACTACACTAAATTGCTCCAACCTGCTTTTTTCGTCTGTCATGGCTCCCTCCAAGACTAAAGCCTAACGTTTTGAGTGAGCGGCGTGTTTCTCAGCGCCCGTTTCATAGCATAGGTGTCATCATAGCATAGGTGTCAGGCATTGCTTATTTGATATTTGCGCCGTTTCCCTTGTCGCAGCTGTGTGCAGAAATCCTCCAACTGCTTGCGCCGCTTGCTGTGCTTTTCAAGCCCCTCCTCCAGTCGTTTCACCGCCAATGACATCGTGCTCTGGTCGCGTCCCATATACTTCGCCGCCTCCGTTATGCCGATCCCGCCGACTTCCCTCGCCACATACGCCGCCTCGCCTCGTAGCCGACTGCCGATCCGTCCACGCCCTTTGTTTAAAATCACTGCGACGCTGAGTCCCGCCCCGCGCGCGATTTCCTGGAGAATCTCCGCCATCGTGATCTTTACCGGCCAGGTTTCCTCTTGGTCGTCGATTGCGCGATGGACGACCTCGACAAATTCATCACCGCCCAAATACTGTTGCTCTTTGACTTCGTAATACTCCTCCTGATGTCCCCCCTCTAATCCTTCCCGGACAAATCGCTGGTAGGCTTTGATCGCTTGGCTGCGCTGGCTTCCCCAGAGTTTGAGCCCTTGATCGACGGCTATGCCCCTTGCGGTTCTTCCCCGTAGATACTCCCCGTGGCTGCTCCACCGATAGAGTTTGGGCTCTTTGACCATGCCGGCACGCACCGGATTTAAGTGTATATAGCGTATCAGCTCCATCAA
>JBGPIK010000452.1:0-5366 GCA_041484845.1 Binatia bacterium
GCCCAACGCGCGCAACGTCACGTGCCCGATTCCATCGCCACGCTGCGCTATATTCTGGCCCGCGCCATCGTGAGACAACTCGATCGCTGCCCATGCTGCAACGTGGTCAATCGACGTTAGTGACACAGTAGTACTAGCAGGTTGCTGAAAAAAGGTTAGGAATGCTTCGAGTACCTCAGCATGAACGGGAAAACGTCAACGCTATCACCTCTCCTCCGTTCGTCCTGAGCCCCGTCGAAGGACTCCGAGAACGTTTTCAGCAACCTGCTAGCCCGCATTATTCATGATCCGAGGAAAGAGTATGACACCGCGTCGATCGACCGGTGAGTTTGGTGGAGCGAAGGCGGACAAAAGATGGTTCAAGGTTTCAGGTTCAACGTTCAAGTGGTTTCGAACCTTGAGCATTGAACTTTGAACATTGAACCGAAGGGAGAAAGATATGCCACGTTTACTTTCGAAAGTGATGCTTACATTTCTGATCGCCGCTTCGCTGTGGCCGAATCCTGGGCTCGCGGCGGAGGCCAGGAAGCTCAAACTTGGAATTCTTCAAACCGGCTCGCAGGATTTCGTCCACACGGTCATGGAGCAGCAGAAGTTCCTGCAGAAATATAATATTCCCTACGAACGCATTTCCATTCTCAATCCCCCGGCGCTTCACTTGATGATCGCGGAAAAGACCGTCGATATCGGCTATGGCGGGCTCACTGCGATGGCGCGAGCGCGCGCCGAGGGCAAAGGCACGCTGGTCATCTTCGGTATTTTCTCACCGGTCAATGCCCTTCTGGTGCCGAAGAATTCTCCGGTTAAAACGTTGGCGGATCTCAGAGGAAAAAGAGTGGGCAACTTCGGCGGCGCCGGCTCTGCCACCACCAGCATCTTCATGGCCATTGCCAAAAAATGGCACGGTCTCGATCTTCAGCGCGACTTGGAATTGATAACGGCCCCCGGACCCGCATTGATCGGGCTCTTGGACCGCGGCGAGCTTGCGGCGGCTCTCATGGGCACGACGGAGTCGCTGATGTTTCCCCTGACCGGGAAATACCGCGTGCTGATGGACCTCAGCGCTGAATGGGAGAAGCACGCCGGGCGCGCGCCCGCGCATGTGACGATTGCAACCAACGAAGAGTTCGCCAAAGCTCACCCGGATATTCTGAAGCGCTATCTCATGGCTTATCTGGACGCGGTGAAATATGTGCACGGTCATCCCGAGATCTGGCAGGATTATGCCAAGCGCATCAAGCTCACCGAGCCGGGCGCAGCCGCCGCTCTGCGCGACAACATGGGACCGAGAATCATCGACAAATGGGACAAAGACCAGATCAAAGCGGAACTAGACTTTCTCGAATTGGCGCGCGAGATTTTAGGACCAAAAGTCCTGAGAGAAATTCCGAAAGGGCTGATTACCGATGCCTACAACCCTTAAGATCTATTCTTTTGCCGTCCTCTTGCTTGCCTGGATCGCGCTCTCTTTCGTTTTCTCCCCGGATATTTTGCCCGGACCTATTCCGGTGTTTGCGGCGATCCTGGATAATCTGCGCTCCGGCGACGGCTTCTTCCACCTATATAAGACCGTATCGCGGGTCGTCCTGGGTCTTGTTTTGGCCATGTTTCTCGGCACGGGGATCGGCTTGGTAATGGGGCTGTCGCGAAAAGGCGAAATATTTTTCGAGAGCTGGGTCATGATCGGTTTGACCATTCCCGCGGTTGTCTATGCCATTGTCTGTCTCTTGTGGTTTGGTCTGAACGAGTTTGCAGCCATCATTGCCATCGGCGTCACGGCTTTTCCCGCGGTGGCGATCAACATGTGGCAGGGCGTGAAAGATATCGACATGCAGCTGGTCGCCATGGGAAAGGCGTTTCAGCTTCCTACTCACGATGTGGTCCGAAAGATCGTGCTGCCGCAGACCGTGCCGTACGTTTTGGCCGCCACCCGCTATGCGCTCGGAATCTCGTGGAAGATCTGCACCACCGTTGAGCTTATCGGCATGAGCAGCGGCGTAGGTTACATGCTCCACTACTGGTTCGGCCTGTTTTCGATGACCCAGGTGCTTGCGTGGACGCTAACCTTCATCATTGTACTTTTGTTTATCGAGTATGTGCTGATCAATCCTTTTGAGAAGCGCTCGACGGCATGGCGCCCGGTCGTTCAGGTATAACGGGGAAAACCGTGGCGCATATTACCGTCGAAAACCTAGCTAAAGAATTTGCTCGCGCCGACGGCACTGTTTTGAGCGTGATCGGCGGCCTCACCTTCGATGTTAAAGACGGTGAATTTGTTTCTATCCTGGGCCCCTCCGGGTGCGGCAAGTCAACGCTGCTAAGCATTCTCGCGGGACTAGAGCGACCCACGAGCGGTACGATTCGGCTCGACGGCAAACCGCTCGGGCCAAACAGCAACGGCATGAGACTCGGATTCGTATTCCAGCAGCCTCGTCTGCTTAATTGGCGCTCGGTGCGGCGTAATGTCATGCTGCCGCTCGAACGCGGAGTTTTGTCCAAAGAAGAGCAGCAGGCGCGGTCAGGCCGTTATCTCGATTTGGTCCGGCTCAACGGTTTCGAGGACTATTTTCCGCTCCAGCTTTCGGGAGGAATGCAGCAGCGGGTGGCCATCGCCCGAGCCCTCGTGGTCGAACCGGACGTTTTGCTGATGGACGAGCCGTTCAGCAGTCTCGATGAGATCACCGCGCGCAAAATGAGAGCGGAGCTGAATCGCATCTGGCAAGAGACCAAGAAAACAATTATTTTTGTCACCCACGATATCAGCGAAGCGGTTTTTCTTTCCAACCGGCTGCTGGTGGTAACCGAAAGGCCGACCCGAGTTTTCGATACGATGACGATTGATGTTGGCTATCCGCGGGACTACGATGATGACCGGCTGTTCGAGCTGACGAAAAAAGTAGGCCGGATTTTTTTACATATGGAGGAAGGTCATGGCGAATAATGGTAGTCGAGTTACGGAGCCATTTCGGCGTAAGATCGGCGCGCTGAAAGAAGCGATGCAGCGGGAAAAACTCTCCGCCCTGCTCTTTTACTCCTCGGGCCAGTTGAGCATGCTCGAAGTCAATGCGGTGCTCTGGATCTCCGGCGTATTGCCGATCGGACCGAATACCGCGGTGCTTCTTCGCCCGTCCGGTCAAGCGACCATGATCATCAGCGACTCCTGGGACGAAGCGCGAGTGCGCGACCAGACGTGGATCGACGATGTCCAGGTAAGCGACGGCTTCGTAAAAAAAATCGGCGTTCTATTAGCCAAAGACGGTATTCAAGGGGACATCGGGATTGCCGGTTTTGGTTTCATGCCGGCATCTGTTTATCACGGACTTGAACGGCTGCCTCAGGTGCGCCTAAAGCCGATCGATCCGATGCTAAATTCGCTGGCTCGTTCACCCGGCGCTGAATCGTTGCCCGTGCTCACGCGCGCCGCCGAAATCGCCGATATCGGATTTTCCGCGATCGTGAAAAACGCAAAAGTGGGCATGGTTGAGTACGAGCTTGCGGCCGAGATGGAATATGCGATGCGCTTTGCAGGCGCAGAAGATAATTTCGGCATGCTCACCGCTTCGGACCATAGTCATTGCGCTCATCCGCCTCAGGACCGAAAGATTCGACCTGGAGACATCATCATTGCGGAAATCACGCCGGCGCTGCAAAGTCACTTCATCCAGCTTTGCCGCACGGTAGTCGTCGGACGGGCATCACCGCTCGTGCGGGAGAAATTCGCCATTCTCGAGGAGATCATGGCGAAGTGCCTGGATAAGGTTCGTCCAGGCGGCAAGGTCGGAGAGATCGCGCAGGTGATGAATCAGGTCTTTTCCGCCTACGGCTATGAAAAGTATTGCCGGCCCCCTTACATGCGGGTGCGCGGCCACGGTCTGGGCTTCTGGTCGATTCCCTTTGCGGAAGTCGTCGATGATAACGAGACGGTGATCGAAGCCGAAACGAGCTTCGTGGTTCATCCGAACCAGTACATTCCCGAGACCGGCTATCTCATGCTCGGCGATACCGTCTGGGTGGAACAAAACGGCTATCGCCGTTTAACCCAATCACCCATGAAACTCTTCGAGGTCGAGGTCTAAGACGCAAAGAGCTAAGGGCTAAGCGCAAAGGGGTTTTGAACGGCTGGATGCCTTGAACGATTGGAACGGCTTGAACCATTTGAACGATTGGAACTTTTTCTTAATTTAGAGGTGCTACGTGGATACGCTACATACAGTGCTTAATCGCGGCTGCAGTATCTGGGACAAAACACGAATGCCGGAACAAGAGTTGCGCCGGCGCCTCGACCATGTGCACGTGGGAATGAAGCAGCGTAACATTGATTTGTTACTGGTTTACGGCGATTCGTGGAAGTTCGGCCATCTCGCCTATGTGAGCCATTTCATTCCGAAGAATCGCGGCGCGCTGGCGGTTATTCCCTTGGAGGGAGAGCCTGCGCTGGTGATTCAGGAACCGAGCCGGAACAATCCGTTTTCGAGCACGCTCACCTGGATCAAGGAAACTCACTCCGTGGGAAAATTCGCCCAGGGATTAAGCGAAGCCTTGAAAACGAGAGGGCTGAAGCCAAGGCGCGTCGGCCTGGCGGCCGTGGAAGAACAGCTGAATATCAGAGAGTGGCGCGAGATCGAGAAATTATTAGAAAACGTCGAATGGGTGAACATGGGCGATTATCTGAGTTCTCTCAGGCTAATCAAATCGTCCGTCGAGCTATCGCTAATCAAGGAAGCCACCGCCATTCTCGAACAAGCGTTGGCGCGATTCGAACAAACCGCCAGCCCGGGCCAAAAGGAATACCAGGTCATGGCCGAGCTCGAACGTGAGGCCAGACGACGGGGAGTGGAAGACTTTCGTCTGTTGTTGGCGCGTTCCAGCACGCCCAAGATTGGACTCAGGCCCGCGCTAGATTCGGCCTTGCAAAAAGGTGAGGCAGTGTTGATTCTGATCGCGGCTTCATATCAGCGCTATTGGTCAGAGCTTGGCCAAACGTATTGTCTCGGCCGGCCGTCTGAGAAAATAGCGAAGGATCATGAAACGGCAAAGGACATATTTCAGCGTCTGGTTACGAGCATCAGCTCTTCTATCCAAACAAGCGCCTCCACCTCTTTTCTCCCCCGCGAGCGGGGGGGGATGGAAGGAGGGGGTTCTGCGATTTTACCCGGTGAGCTTCCCGGCCCTGTGCGGGCCTCGGTCGAGTCGTATGGACTGGGAAATGGGTTGGGCTTGGATCTGAGCGAAGAGCCGTCTTTGAGCAGCGCAACAAAAGAGCCGATCAAAGCCGGCATGGTGTTGACGCTCCGGGCCTGTTTTACCGGCGAGCAGTCGGGCAGCGCGCTCATCTCGCGTCCTTATCTAGTCACCGACTCGGGACC
>JBGPIK010000453.1:0-5363 GCA_041484845.1 Binatia bacterium
AATCGAAATATGCCTGTTTTGGGGGGTACCAAAACCATTACCCGGGACGAGATCATTGATCCTGAGCCAAATGTGAAAGAAATATTTTTTGCTCAACTAATTCTCCGACAGGCTCCTAGCATGTTGCTTAAGAATGTTCTCGGAGTCCTTCGACGGGGCTCAGGACGAACGGAGTAGATTTGATAGCGTTGATGTTTTCCGTTCATGCTGAGGCACTCGAAGCATTCTTAACCTGTTCAGCAACCTGCTAAGTTATTTTTGCTTCTGGATTGGATGTAAAAACTATCTCAACGTCTCATTGACCTTGCGAACAATACTAAAGTCGAACACCTGCTCGGGCAGCACGGGCTGCGCAGGCTTAATCCGCACCGATGCGTCCGCGATCATTTGCCGCTGGATGTCTTCATCCACCACCCCATTTTCCAATAGCGCCGGCGCTGCGACGTCGTACACCCGCGCGGCGATCTTTTCCGCCTCCTTGCCGATATCCAGCCAAGGTCCCTTGAGGAAATCGACGCCATACTTCCTGTCGGATTTGATCAGGCGGGTCGCTCGCAACAGCGCCCGCACAACCTTTGTCACTAGCCCAGGTTGCTCGGACAGCATGGCTTTGGTTGTCGCAAGTCCTCCCTGCACGGATCGATAAACGCTGCCCGCATCCACGAGTTTGCGAAAGCCCTCATCTTGAGCGGTGAACGTTAAAGGCATCTGCAGCGGCGCGGCGTCAATAACTCCGGATTTTAAAGCCATATAGGTTACATGGCTCGGCCCCGTTGCGAGTATGGTTACCTCTTCAGGACGAACGCCCTGGGCGAGCAAAATCTGGCGCGTGAGGATTTCCGCCAAGGAGCCAACACCCCCCGTGCCAATTTTCTTTCCCCGCAGCTGTTGGACGCTCGTAATGTTCGGCTGGGCTATGAGATCAAACGACGGGCGGTCCGTGACTGCCAGGATCACTCGGATGTCGGCGCCCCGAACGGCGGCACTGACTGCGCTTCCGGTTGCGGAAGCGAATTGCGTGCTATTTCCCAACGTGGCCTGAATGGTTTGGATCGCTTGCATTACGATCAGCTCGACCTCCAAGCCTTCCTCTCGGAAGTACCCGCGCTCCTTGGCAACGAAAAACGGCATGGTAGTCGTGCTTCTCGCCGCTAGACCGATACGCACGAGAGTGAGCTTATCCGGACTGTCAGCCGCAAGAGTTCCTTGAGCCGCGAGGCCGAGCAAAACCAGAGTAACGAATAAAAGTATCGAGATTCGCGCTTGCCTGCTCATCGTTTATTCCCTTTACACGATAGCCGGTTCGTTGGGTGGACAAACGAATCGGATGGGCGCTGATTGGACCTGATACTTCGGGCGGCGCCGGTACTTAACCCTTTTTCCCGTCACCCGCGCGCTGATCCGGCCCGCTATCCGCGTAGCCTGGCTGCACCATCGAATCGACAAAATAGCGCCCGCCGTTGGCGACGATCTCGGCGCCTCTCTTTAGCGCATCCGCCAGTGCCTCCGCTGTCGAGACGGGATCTTCGCTGTCAAAGCCTTGCGCGCGTGCCATCGCAACCAAGTCTACCCTGGGGTCATCGATGCGTTGCCCGATCCAGCGATTCTGTGGCGGCCGGCTGCGCATTTGCGCCACGCGCTCTTGATGCATTTCGTCGTTGTAGTAAGAGCGGTTGTCAGCGACGACGATCATCACTGGAATCTGAAAGTGGGAAGCCGTCCAAAGCGCGGTTACTCCCATGAGATAGTCGCCGTCCCCAAGCACGCCGATGGTCAGCCGATCAGTGCCTTTGAGCGCCAATGCGGTACCAAGGGTATGCCCGGGGCCGGTGCCGACCGCGCCGCCGCCGTCATTCCCCATAAACGACAATGGGCCGTCGAATTCATAGGCTTTGCCAGGCCAGCCGATCGGCAGACGGGCAAATGTCACGGGTCGTCCTCTGGCGAACTCCCGCACGGTCATCGCCATGTCCCACATCGTCATCGGCTCACCGCGGCTGGACGACGACTTGGCCATCGGCTTATCATTCCAGTGCACGAGGCTTTTCATCTCCGGCCGGCTTTTGACTTTAGGCGTCTTGTTAGCGTCCATTTCGTCGAGCATTTGCGCGACGAATTGGTCCGGTTCAGCGAGGATCGGAATGTCGACTGCGGGAAGCGCCTGATGGTCCATGCTCCAGCCGTTGGTGCGAATGCTGTCAACGGAACAATGGATGATGGTTTTGTCCGCGGGAAACTGCGTTTGCGCCGTACCGAGGCTCAGGCGAAATACTCCGGCGAGATCCAGCCAATCGAGGCTTATGATGAGGTCCGCTTTCTTGATCAGTGTTGTGGCATCTTTGCTCGGGCGCAAGCACGGCGCAGCCAAGTGCAGCGGATGGGTCGTCGGGAACGCCGACGGATCATTGCTGCTGGTCAAAACGGCGGCGCCGATCGCTTCGGCGAATCGTACGCGGCGATCCCAGTCGGCTTGCTTGCGCGAGACACGCCCCATGAAAATCAAAGGAAATGTTGCCTCTTCGATCGCTTTCAGCGCCTTGAGCACGGAATCCTTTGGCACCGCGGGAGAAGGCGGGGGAGCGAAACGAGCCGCGTCTGGAATCGTCACCTCCTCCGTGAGCGGCGACTCCTGAAGACCGGCGTCGAGGCAGATATAGACCGGTCCATAGGGAGGGGTGCGTGTGATCTGGTTCGCTCTCAATACCGATTCCACAGCCGCCTGCGGTGAGGCCGGTTGATCGTCCCATTTGGTGTAATCACGAATGATGCTGGCTTGGTCTTTCGCCGTATGAATCCAGTCGATCCAAGGACGACGCCGATGAGCGTCCACAGGGCCGGTCGCGCCGAAAATGATCATCGGGGTGCGGTCGCACCACGCGTTGAAGATCGGCATGCTCGCATGCATAAGGCCGACGTTGGCGTGCAATGCCACAGCCATCGGTTTCTCCGTTACTTTACCGTAGCCGTCGGCGATCGAGACCGCGTGCTCTTCATGCAGGCAGATAACCATCTGTGGATTGTCGTTGCCGAGATAATTGACGATGCTGTCGTGAAATCCGCGATAGCTGGCGCCGGGCACCAGAGCGATATATTTGAGGTCGAGCCTTCGGGTCACTTCGGCAACGACGTCGCTGCCCCACTTCATTTGCGGTTTTCCGACATTCTCCGGCCGGTCGATGCGGCTCTGATTGGTTTCACTAGCGGCGATCGTTTTCACGGATCTTCTCTCCTTATGCATTCGCCATAGAGCTTAGGCGCGCGGGTTGCGCGACTTGTTAGACGGCTGAGGCACTGGCGCAAAAAATTCTGCTTTGCTCTTTGCCAATCTGTTACGGTTGAGCTCGAGTTTTCAGAGACTCAGCGAGCTCTTGCAAATATTCTTCTTGCTCCTTGCCCCGGTATAACGCGAGCGAGCCGTCGTCTTTCAGCGGGATGCCGCCGTAAAAGTGGAAGGCGTGGCCGTCCCAGTCGTAAAACTCATCGCCGCGTTGATAGATTGCTTTCCACTTGTAACCGACGGGGCTGCGGTGCAGACCCGTGCGAGCCGGAAACGTGTCTTCTTGGTCACGGGAATCGTTTAAATTTTCCTTTGGACCGGCTTCTTCGGGAAGGCCCTCCCACATGCGCCGGTAATTGGGAAAAAAGTCTTTCTCTCGGACCGTGAATGCCGTGTGCATGTCCCACCAGGGACTGTGCCCGGCGACACGCTCATCGACCCGGTCAACCAGCTTGTAGATGATTCGCGCGCCTGCCTGTAACCGCAACACGAGCGTCCCTTCGCCAGTTTTAGAATTCCTTTCCACTCGCATGCCGCAATATTTTTCGAAAAAGGCCGCGGTTCTTGCCAGGTCGCGGGAACCGTAAACGGCGTGACTGATGCGGCCGACTTTCTCCGCGGTGCAGATCTCCATGGCGCCGGCCGGCATATGCACCGGAGCCCAGAACTCATACTGATTGCCGTCCGGATCGGCGAAGTAGATTGCCGTGCCTTCCTCACCTTCGGCCGCGCTGCGCACCGGGTCAGTGTGCGGGATCTTGTGTTGATCGAGCCTGCGCAGGTGCGCGTCGATGTCCTCGGACCGGATGTAAAATCCGCAGCGAGGCATATCTTTGCCCAACTCCTTGGCCGGCGGATAGACTTCGGGCTGAAGGAATGCGCCGATACGGCACGATCCGCCTTCCCACCACATAAAGCAAAATATCGGAGCATTCTTTTTCCGCGCACCGGTTGTGAGCCCGTTGATCGGCCTAATGGGAAGCCCGGTGGCATGGAGCGCCCAGTAGCTCCAGCTCGGCAAGTCGTTGGTCCCGACCACGTAATGATCGATCCAATGGACTGCACCGCGAGGTTCATCGTTGGCCATGAATCATTCTCCCTTCGGGTTCAACATCGTTCAAAGCGTTCCAGTCGTTCAAGATGTTCAAATTGTTCCAAACGTTCCAGTCGTTCCAAACGTTCAAGCCGTTCAAAGCGTTCAAAAGCTCAGTAAAGGCCGTAGAGCGCTGCGGCGTTGTCGTGAATGACTTTATTTTTCATTTCTGGCGACAGGTGGGCCGAGTCTTTGTCGATGATCTCCCTGGAGAAGGGCCAAGTGCTGTCGGGGTGCGGGTAGTCCGAGCCCCACATGATGTGACCGTCGCCGAAGAATTCGATCAGGTGAAGTCCCACTAAATCGGTTTGATAAGTTGCCCATACTTGGCGTTTGAAAATCTCGCTCGGCATCGCTTTCAGCGGAATTTCGGCGGATTTTTTCCTCTCGAATTGTCTCTTGTAGCGGTAGTCCATCTCTTGAACCACGAAGGGGATCCAGCCGATCGCGGACTCGGCAAGGCAGAACTTCAATTTGGGATGGCGTTCGAGGGTTCCGAAGTTGAACATATTGACGAAGGGATTGAAGAATGAAGTAGCGCCATTGCTAAGGCCCATATCGAAGACGCCTTGGCGCTCGCCGGGCTTCATCGAGTCAATAGTCGCCCGCACGGTTCCCGACTGAGTGCTGCCGCCCACATGGTAAGACACAACGATACCTGCGTCCTCGGCCGCTTTCCAGAAGACGTCCCATGGCTGTAGATTCATCTGGAGCGTGACATCGTTGACCAGGAAGTTCGCTTCGCGAAAGCCCAGCTTCGCCGCGCGAATGACTTCGTCCCTAGCGGCTTCGGCGTCGACAGAAGAGAGCATGGCAACGGCAAAGAAGCGCTTCGGGGCGGTTCTACCAAACTCTAGCGCCCAATCGTTGTACGCCTGGACGCAGCCATTTCTCAACTCGGGCTCGCCCACTTGCATCGCGATAATGGGCGGAAACATGAGCGATGCCTCGACTCCGTCGCGATCCATATCGGCGAGCCGTTTCTCCGGCGTC
>JBGPIK010000454.1:0-5360 GCA_041484845.1 Binatia bacterium
CCCCACATAGTTAAAGTTGTTGCTGTCGAGATTGGCGTTCCAGGTTTGAATATCGAATCCGTGGCCGTTGGATAAATGAACTTTTGCCGTCGTATTTGTATCCCAGCTGATTATGTCGGTAAGCCCATCACCGTTGAAATCGCCAACCAAATTTTTAAGCCTGTTCGAACTCAGATGGGCTGTCCAGGTTTGGACAATAAAGCCAGTCCCGATTGAAAGGTGCACTTTTACGGTATTTGCATCGACACGGCTGATGATATCGGCCAACCCATCCCCATTAAAGTCACCCACATAATTACAGTCGTTATTTCCGTCCAGCGCGGTGCCGGTCCACGTCGTTACAGTTGAGAAGCCCGTAGGACGGGTTCTCGTTGAGGAGGATAGATGCGCCTTGACCGAAGTGCTTGTGTACCAGCTTATAACGTCGGCCCGTCCATCGCCGTTGAAATCTCCTACGAAATTACGCTTTTTGTCGCTATTCAGTTGGGCCGACCAGGTTTGAATGTCAAAGTTCGTACCGGTGGAATTAGCATAGTGCATCTTGGCAGCCGATGCGCCGGACCGGCTGATGATGTCGGATTTGCCGTCACCGTCGAAATCTCCCACGTAGTTGACGTTGTTGCTGTTGTCTAGCGCCCCATTCCAGGAATAAAGAGTCGCTGATCCGCCTGTTGACAACTGAACGTATACGGTTTGGCCGTTGTTCGCGAGACTTGCTATGTCGCTTAAGCCATCCCCGTTAAAGTCACCGACCCAGGTCTGATCGTAGTGATTCTGATTTCCGCCATACGGGGTTGAATTGCAGGCCTCGTTTACATTCGGATCGCATAAATAGTACTGACCAAAACCACGCTGTCCCTGCTCCCATGCAAATTGCCAGGTGGGTTGCGAGGTAGGGCTATTCGCTGGAAGACAGTTACCGCTACCGTCGCATTCCTTGACGCTTATAAGGCGGCTGCGAAGTGTTAATGATCCCACCTCGTACGCCAGTTGATAATCGCGTACGAGAGCGCCGTTTGCGTAAGTCTTGATATGGCTTAAAAGTCTTGTGACAAGAACTTTGCCGCCGCCGATGTACGCGGGATTAAGGTCAGAGCGCGGCCAAAAGTATTCGAAGACGACCTGCCGGTTAGGAGTAAGGCCACCGCCTTGGTTGCCCGTGTAATCGATGTGATCCGGACGATACCCGCCGTTGGTGTTTTCTCCAGGGGCTGAGAGATCCTCGATGTAACTTACCGTAAAATAATTTCCGGTGCTGTCCTGAACTTTATCTAACGCCCATACCCGCGCCTCGGCTCTCGCTGTGCCGTCGGGGTTTAAGCCCTCGATATGCGAGTCATTAGTGTAGCCGAATTCCATAACCCGGCCGTCTTTGCTCTGAGCTGTGAAATATTGCGGACCGGAGCCGGCGTAGCCATGTGAGATCACCTTGATACCGCTGTCCACTTCGGTGCGGTACTCAGCCCCATCCGCGCCGTACTGAAAGCCGTTTATAACCATCAACCGCATGCCGTCCATGCAAAACCGGTCGTTCGAATCATAATTGATGGTTCCTGCGAAACCATCCTGGGCGATGGTCGCCTTGCATCGTTCAATGGTAGGCAGACCGCCTATAGACCAGCCTATGCCCACAAGTTGATTTTGCTGGGACTGGCTGTTGTAGACGAGCGACAAATTAGGCGTCATTTTAGCCGTTCCGGGCGGAACAGTGATGGGAATTGAATAGGTGGCTGAGCCGCTGTTTCCGACTTTGGCGGCGTCCGTCATACCTGGTCCACCGACAAAGGTAGCTGATGAATCAGCGCTTGCGCCGAGAGTTGTGGTGGAGGTCTGAGTCTGTGATGTCGTGTCCGGGCTCGGCGCCGTTGTTTGCGAATCGACCTGTGCTGGAGCGGGTTGGGCCGAGGCAATTTGCTCTGGTGTGGCGCTTTCAGTGAAGGCCGCCGTAACGCGAAGGAGCAGAACACACAGTATTAAAAATTGAGCCGCTAACCACCGGAAGCTAGAGAGAGAGAGAGAGAGAGAGCAAAAGCCGTTGCCAAATGACGAGACTTCGGAGCTTGTTTACCTTCATGGCTGCGCCTCCCAAGATGCCGTTGCAATGCTAAGTCTCATTGTTGCCCCATGAGCAGGGGCTGCGCTGGCAGGCGAGGTAACGGTGAAACGCGTTCTCGTCAAAAGCCAACGCGTTATGTCCTAATAATCAGCGCAATAGTACAGACGGCGGGAAGTTGTCAAGCAGAAATTTTTTAATGCGAGGCCGCCGCCGGCATTCTGACCTCGGCCCCGGACTTGGCGCATTCCTCCTCGAAAATCCTGCGGATAATCGGATCTTCGTCTTCATATTCAATCTGCCAGCCGCCGTACGCGAGGGGCACGTCGGACTGAATCTTTCCCGGCTGCAGTTTGTATTTGCGGCTAAGAATTTTTAACGCCAAATAGCGCGCGGGTTCGGCGCTCGAATTAAAGTGTTGGTGGAACCATCCTTCCGGCGGCACGACGATCGAGCCCGGTTTCCAATCAACTCGTGTCATCTCCTTTCCCTCCGGCCAGAGGAGTGAATAGCCTTTGCCCGTGAGAATAAACACGTGCGCGCCCGGTCCATGCCGATGGGCCTTTTTATAGATCCCCACCGGAAAGCGAGAAACATGCGAGCCCATCATACTTTCCGACATTTCGAAAAGAATGGTCGCATTGCCCTTGCCTCGTTCGGTCCAGGGAACCGGTTCGATACTGATAGCGTCCGCCACAAAATTGGTCTCGACCACGCGATCATTGTAGAGCGTTCCCTTTCCGGCGAAATACCCCTCCTCTCCTTTAAAACGATCGGTAAAGGGGTACGGGTTGTTGATGACGAAATCTTCACAATGAAATAAGTTAAAGACCAGCGGCGCGGTGGTCACCGCCAGCAGCCGCGCTTCGCGCTCTCCCTGGCCGTTGAAATGTTGATACCAAGCGTTTAACGGTATCGCGAAAAGACTGCCTGTCTGCCATTCGAAGCTCTGTTTCGCGCCATTGGTCTGCCAAACGGTGGTCGCGCCGCGGCCATCGAGAACATAGATCAGCGCTTCATAGATATGCCTCTGAGGATTGAGACTCTTTCCGGGGGGAACGGCGCACACATACGCGTCGTCGAGGTAACCGGTCCCATCCAGCATAACGTACACGCCGTAACCGCCCATGCGATCCCACCATTTAAGCGGAACCGTGTAGAGATCTTCGACGAAAAATCCACGCATGACATCGATTCCCTGCGATGTAATCCAACGGTCATAAGGTGTGTCCATCACCTCGGCCCTGCGATCGACTATTTCGTAAGAACTTGTCGCCATTTTTTCTTCAGACATTGAATACCGCCTCCCCGTAGAAATGATTTTGATTCTTACCGCAACATAGGATCTTGCAGCAAGCGCTCCACGTCATTGCCGCCGCCCAATCCTTGACAACCCGGCCATCGGAAGCGATACCATCTTGAGCTGCGTCAGATGATGAGAAAAAGGATCACGACATGAGCCAAGACGTTATGAATCGTTTCGTCGCCGCGCTCCAACACGGCCAAGGACTCCGCGACGATTTTATCTATTATATGAGCTTTGAAGACTATCAGAACTTTCCCGATCCCTTTCCACGAAGAGCGTTCACGGTGAGCGAAGTGCAAGAGAGCATCCATCGCTACCCGAATCCGGAGGAGCCCGCTCAACTGTTCCAGTGGGACATTCATGGCCGGCTGATTTTGCCGCAAGAGTCGGCGATCTCTAATATGGCGGTCGTGATGATTCACGGCGGCGCGGCCAATGAATACGAGTTCATCTTCACGCCGGACGGCCCCGAAGTGTATGCCGATCTGACCCGCACCGATCCGACGAAAGCGCGCGTCGGGGTCGCGCAGCATATCGCTTCTCTCGGAATTCCCGTGTTAGCAATTTCGCTGCCGGGCCACTATAGCCGAAAGGCCTGGCCGCCGATTGCCGAGCGCCTCCCTGAATTCGTCATCGGCAAAACTCCCAGCGCCGACGAGTTGCGCAACCGCCTGGCGGTCTACACCTTCCGCATGTGCGCCGAAGCCATCAAGACGCTGGTCGAGAAACATCTCCCCAATCAAGCGCTCTTCATGTGGGGGCACTCAACCGGAGGAGAATATTTTTATTTGATGGAACAGCTTGGCCTCAAGAATAAACTGATCGGCGGCCTCGGCTTCGGCACGGGCATGCCTGCTTGGGTAAGAAAAGAATGGGATCTTGCCTGCGCGGAAAAGTCGCCGCAAGAACGCGCCGCGCCGTTCCGGAACCTCACCGACTTGAGCCGCCGATCTCCCAAAGGATACATCAAGAGCGGCTACGTCGGTCCGAATCAGCCCTGGGGCAGCGCCGAGCGATGGTTCGAATTGGAGAATCATCGCCGCCCGCAGTTCAAACCCTTCCTTCAGGACATCGAGCACAGCGCGCACGACGTGTTGCTGCCCGAGATACGTAAACTGTCGGGGCTACCCGAAGAAGAATTATTCATCACCTTCAAGTCGGACTTGAACCGTCTGCGCGGCAAAAAACTTTTTCATATCGTCGGCGAGTACGATAAGGGCCACTGGATTGAGGGCGGCAAAAAAGGAATTGAATACCGCCGCGAGGTTTACGCATTCAAACGGTTCGCTGCTTTTGCTGACGCACTGCGTTTGGTGGTCGTTCCGAAACTTACCCATTACGGCCACGTGGAAAGTTACAACGAGCGCTTGGCCAACCTCATGGTCACTGCGTTTCGTGATTACTTCCCTCGTTAGCGCAGACCATTAGAGATCTCCCGCGGCCGGGCTTCGCCCCTCCAGGGGACCGGCGAAGCCCGAGAAGAGGCCGTGACCTCTTCTCGGTTCGCCCCCTGCCTTCATGGCACTGTTCCTAACTGTTTTTCGCCGCGCTAATCGCCATCGCGATCCAGCACAAATGCCTCATCGGCTGCTTGGTTTTTGACTTCGTCCTGGCCTAACGGATCATGGTTGCATGGCCCGTAAAAGTCGATGATTTCACCGCTATCCGCGCTCTGAAGAACCGGATGATCACTTGCTAACGTGCCCGGTTCAATGGCGGGAAATTTCAAGTGACAATAATCCCCTTCCCCTCGAAGCTCCTCGGCTGCAACGACATCCTTGGAGATCACGCCTTCCAAAGCCCACGCGTGAGCGCTACCAAAGCCCAGGGATGCGGCCAGAACTGCGGAAAAGACAACGGCTTTTGAGTTTTTTTGAATAAGCATCTGATTTCTCCTTGTTTGTAACAGTGCGTCGAATGCTAAGACCGACGCGTTCCTGGGTCACTGCGCAAGCAGCGACCGGCCCTTTGATTGATTACGCTGACAACTGAGAATCATGA
>JBGPIK010000455.1:0-5350 GCA_041484845.1 Binatia bacterium
CCTATTTAGAATCTTTAGGCTTCCGTATAGCTAACCCGGGCAATGCTATCTCAGCGCAAGGACTCGGAGATTGCACCGCGTAGTTCGACCGGTTCAGGACGTGGTGAGCCCGCCGAACTACGAAGGGCGCGGAGTAAAGAGTTTCTGATTAAAAAATACTCCGAACTCTGCGAACTCTGTGCCTCGTGTGGTGAATACTCCTTCACAGTAAACCCGGAAAAGCCCCTATTTAAGACGAGCGGCCACGTAACTTTGCCGTGCGCTCTTGATCAACCATCCACTGTTCCGGCAGCCTTACCCAGTCATCTGCACTACCTTTGTACCGAACCGCCACACCGTACTTGATTTCCGCCTCTTTCGGGGAAACATATCCCTCAATCACATCCCAAAGCACTTTTTGCACAGCGCGCTGAAAAGGGTCGCCGTATCCCCCGCCGCCGGGCAAATTGAGATGAACCACATCCCGTTCTTTCAGATCGAGCAACGCCTTAGGGTTAGGGCGAAAGCTGTCGTTCAATACCAGCTCTCCGGCCGCGCCCGCGCCGCCGCCCTGCAGCCCGGGAGCCGGATAGGCCGTACGATCGGCAATCGAGCTTACGCTCCACTTTCCTTCGCCTCGCCGCGTAAACTCTGTCAACTGCCCGAGGCCCCCGCGCCATGTTCCGGCGCCGCCCGAATCAGATCGCAGCTGGCGTCGTTGTAAAACTACCGGCGAAAGGCTTTCAATCACCTCCGCCGGAACGCCCGCCACACCGCTCGGAAAACCGACGGCGTTAAGTCCGTCTTTTGATGGACGCGCGCCCGTACCGCCGACTTGAAAGATTGTCAGCGTAAACGGCGGATTCTGTCCGCGCCAGACGCTGAGCCAGATCGGATCCGCGCCCGGAGCCATCAAACGGCCCGGCAACGCGCCCGACAGTGCGGCAAAGATGGCGCTCGGCACAAAGTGACCGATCACCTGCCGGCTCGCTACCGGCGCGGGCTCGAGAGCATTTAAAATAGATCCCGGCGGGGCACTCACATGGACCGGCCGAAAGCTGCCCTCGTTGTGCGGTACGTCCGGACAGATTGCGGCTTTGATGGCGAAGCTCGCATACGCATGGGTGTAGTTGAGAACCACGTTGATGCCGCGCGTGCTCTGCGGCGATGATCCGGTAAAATCGATGTAAATCTCCTCCCCGGCAATTTTTACCTGGCAGCGAATCAGAATCGGCTCTTCAAAACCATCGCTCCACGTTTCGCTCGACCACTCACCGTTCGGCAAATTCCTGATTTCCGCGCGCACCGCGCTTTCCGAACGGCAGATAATCTCCTCGGCGACGGCCTCGATGCTGTCCAGACCGAATTCGTCCATCATCTCGATTAGCGCTCGCCCGCCCGCGTCGTTGCTGGCGGTTTGGGCATAAAAATCGCCGATGACCTCGTCCGGCTGGCGCACATTGGTGCGCACGATCTGCATAAGTACGTGGTTCGGCTCGCCGCGATCGAATAGTTTCATGATCGGCAGGCGCAACCCCTCCTCGTACACTTCCCGCGCCTCCGCCGAAAGAATGCGCCCGCCGATATCGGCGGCGTGGCAAGTGTTCGCGGTCAACGCGACCAGCCGGCCCTTTCTGAAAATCGGCGTTGTGATCGTAATGTCGTTGATCTGGCCCGCGGTCATCCAAGGATCGTTCGTGATGAGAACATCGCCCGGCGCTAATCTATCCGGCGGAAATGCATTCAAGAAATGCTTCATCGAGGTCGCCATGGCATTGATATGGCCCGGCGTCCCGCTGATCGACTGGGCGATCATTCGGCCTTTCGGATCGAACATCCCGCAGGCAAGATCCTGGCTTTCACGCACGATGGTGCTAAACGCCGTTCGGATCAGCGCGTCCTGCTGCTCATTGGCCACAGAGAGCAAACGGTTCCAGATAACCTCTAAAGTGACCGGATCGATGACTTCACTCTTCACGTACAAAACTCCACAATCACGTTAAGCCTTTCATCGACTCGCGCGCGCCCATGTGCGCCCACGATGAGCGTCGACTCGCGCTCTTCGACAATCGCCGGTCCATCCAGCGTTGTCCCCGGAGACAAGGCGTAACGATCATAGACGGCGGTTTCCACCCAACCGCCGCGCTCTGGAAAATAGGCGCGGCGGGATCCTTTGCGCGCTTGGGCTTCGCCAGACGATTTGCGCGGTAGTTTTAAATTCATTTCGGGCCGCGGGCCGCTCGCGATCACTCGCCAGTTCACGACCTCCAGCGGCACATCAGGCCCCTTGCGACCGTAGAGGCCGCGATAGATCTCTTCAAACGTGGCCGTGATCTGCGCCAAATGTTTTAAATCGAGCACGCCGTTTGGAAGCGGCACCGACACCTCATGCCCCTGTCCCACGTAGCGCATATCGGCGGTCCTTTGAAACTGAATCCCGGAACCGATCAAGCCCGAGCTTTCCAGGACTTTACGACCCTCCTCCGCCATTTCCTGCAAAAGTCCATTAGCAAAATTCCAGTCCAGATCATCCAAACGGCTGTAGGCACTGCGCACAAAGTCGAAAGCTAGCGGCGCCGCAAGCAGACCAAATGTCGATCCAACACCGGCGCCGAAAGGGGAGATCAGGGCGGGTAAACGCAGGATTTCAGCGACACGGTAACCGTGCACGGGTCCGGCGCCCCCGAAGGCATACATCGGCATGCGGCGCGGATCTTTGCCGCGTTCGCCCAGATGGGCGCGCGCGGCATTAGCCATATTTTCATTGACAATTTGATGAATTCCCCAGGCGACCTGCTCGACACTCATATGCAGCCGATCGCCGAGACGCCCCAGGGCGCGGAGCGCGCCGTCGATATCCAACTGCATTTGGCCGCCGAGAAAGTAATGAGGATCGAGATAGCCGAGCACAAGATCAGCATCCGTCACGGTGGCCTCGGTGCCGCCCTGTCGATAACATACCGGGCCGGGGTCCGCGCCGGAGCTGTCCGGTCCGACTTTGAGCAGCCCCAAAGAATCAACCCGCGCAATGCTGCCGCCGCCGGCACCGATCTCGATCATATCGATGACCGGAATACGTACCGGTAAGCCGCTGCCTTTTCTAAAGCGGTAGACTCGATCGACTTCGAACTCGTGAGTCTTTAACGGCTGGCCATCTTCAATGACGCAAAGCTTTGCCGTGGTTCCGCCCATGTCGAAGGAGAGCAAATCGCGATGTCCCGAAAGCGCGCCCGCCTGAGCCGCAGCTAGCGCGCCCGCGGCCGGTCCCGATTCCAACAGCCGGACCGGGAATCGCGCGGATGTGTCGCGCGTAGCGATTCCGCCGCTCGAGAGCATGACAAAGAAACTGCCGGTGAAGCCGATTTGGTCTAACCGCTGCTGCAACTGTCCGAGGTAATCGGCGACACGCTCTTGAACGTACACGTTGGCGAGCGTTGTGCTCGTGCGCTGAAATTCGCGGATCTCGGCCACCACCTCGCAACTGAGCGAAATGCGAATCTTCGGAGCGACCTCGGCGATAATCTCGGCGGTGCGCCGTTCGTGAGCCGGATTGCGAAAACTGTTCAGATAGCTAATCCCGATGGCCTTGATTCCCTTGTCGCGCAGCTCGGCGACCAAACGCCGCACAAACGATTCATCAAGCGGTTTAAGCACGCTGCCATCCGCGGCCACACGTTCCGGCACATCGAAGCGCAGATGCCGCGGCACCAGAGGTCTTGGCAGCTCGATATTCAGATCGTAAAGCTCATAGCGGTGCTCGCGACCGATCTCGACCGCGTCGCGAAAGCCTTCGGTCGTGAGTAACGCGGTCAGCGCGCCTTTGCGTTCGATCAACGCATTGGTGACGAGCGTCGTTCCGTGTATGAGCGTTCCGCGCTCGCCCGCCTTCACTGTGCCATTCTCCAGCGCGGGGCGGAGCGCGTTTTCGACCGCAAGGCTCGGATCTCCCGGTGTCGTGAGCGTTTTGCCGATGACAGCGCTGCCGTCTTCACCAACGAGAAGCATGTCGGTGAACGTTCCGCCGATATCTACGCCGACTCGATACATAATAGATTTGGTTCAAGCTTCAAGGTAAAATGGTTCCAGGTTTCGCGGGTGAGGCGGGATTGAGGCACGTCGGACTTTGAACCTTAAACCTTGAACTCTTACTGGGCGAACAGATCTAAGAGCCGTTGCGTCTGATGTGCCGCCGCCGGCCGCAGAAGCGGAATTTTTACGCCCGCGTCCCGATACCGCTGCACTCTTTTTTTCACTTCATCCGGAGTCCCGCTGGCGGTCATACCCTCGACGTAAGAATCCGGGATGGCCTTAATCAGGCCTTCCATGCCCCCCTGAGCGTGCGCTTTTTCAAATAGCGGTATGTCCTCTTTTCTAATGTACGGCTCGCCGACCCGCATTTTCGGTCCTGCAATGAACGAAATCTGCACTGGATCGAGCTTGGTAGCGACTTCCCATCGGACCGCGTCAAGCGCCTTCTCGTGATCGTCTTCGACGGAACAATTAATAATCTGCGCGACTTCGAACTTGGAAAAATCTCTGCCGGCTTTTTCCGCAGATTCCTTGATGATCTTCAAAGCATTGACCGTGTATTCGGGCGAGCACACGGCATTAAGCACCACCCCATCCGCGACTTCGCCCGCTAAGCGAAGCCCCACCGTCGCGGTCGCCGGAACGTAAATCGGAACATCGGGCCGGATAGGTTTCCAGCCCAATCCTACATTATCGAAGTTAATAAATTTGCCATGATACGAAACTTTGTCTCCGGTAAGGAGCAAGCGCATCGATTCTACGTATTCTTTCAGCACCTCTGAGGGCGTAGAGCCCACGTCTGCGGGCAGGGCGTGAACACGCGCGTGACTTTTGGTGCAGGCTCCCGGCGCAAGTGTCATCCGCCCCCCGGTTAATTCGTCCAGCGTCGCGAGCGCCTGCGCCATCACCACCGGCCCGCGCAAACGCACGATCTGGGTTGATCCCAAGTTGAGTTTCTTAGTGGCCAAGCCGATCGCCGCTAGCGAGCTCACCGAGTCGCGCATCAGCTCAATGGTCTCTGAGAAAAAGGCCATCTCGAATCCGCGCTCCTCGGCCTGCTGCATGACATTCGCCATTTCGCGCACGTTAGTGAATTTGCCGTAACCCAGGGCGTATCCGACTCTAGCCATTCAAAGTACTCCTTTGTTTCTGTTATCCGAACCGCATTGCATTAAATTCATTTACCCCAAAGCTGCTTGTAGAACCCGGCGTTTTCCAACTCCTTGATATAACGATCATCGTAGAAGCTCTCCGCCCGCGCATCTTTGGCTTTGGGATTTTTCTCCGCGGCCTGATTCAAGACCTCCTGAATTCCCTCGCGCGTATTGTAGGGGACCTTGTC
>JBGPIK010000456.1:0-5344 GCA_041484845.1 Binatia bacterium
CCATTGTCGCGCAGCTTCGCTTCGAGCACGCCGCAATTGTTGCCACGCTTTGCGCTAATATTTCCCTCGCAGGTATGTATTCTGAGATTCGCAACATCGAGCACGGTTACGTGCTTTCCTTTTTGCTTCAAATGCTTTTTGATTCGAAGCGCGAGTTGTGTAGTCTTTGGGATATCCCAGGGATGCTCCTTGTACCGAGTGCTCGTAGTGAGCAGCAAGATGTTATTCTTTGCTTCGAGATATTTGACGAGCCGTCCGCATTTTGTCGCGATGAGGCCTATGGTTTCCTTTTTCGAGCCGGTCATGAGATTCACGCATTTCTCCTGAAACCTGGCATATTTCTGTGGGATGCATTTAAAAAAATCGATGGGCCTACCGTAGCAGCCGAGCAAGGTACGCACAATCGTTTGATCGAGAAAGCGTTTCGTCTGGACACAGCAGGATTCAAGACCTGATCATGGCATGCAATGTCTTTCATTTCACGACCGCAACGACCAACGCTACTAGTGCGATTAATCCTACGCCTGCTCCGGTCACGGCCGAGATCTTAAGGGACTTTTGCACGGTTTGAAGAACCGTTTCGATGAGTTTCAGCTTGTCGTTCATCTCCTTATTGACTGCGGCCTGTAATTCTATTGCCTTCTTTAGATCGTCTAGCTGATTCTTAGTCCCAGCTCCAGGTTTTCGAACTGTATCGATTAATTGCCGAATTTTCTCGATGGAGACATTAACCGTAGGGGTAATAGCGGCTAGTTGTAGCAGAAGTTTAGCAATTGATGTGATTGGAAACGTCATGACTCTCCTTTCGCCAATGCGACAATAAAGTCGTCCTATGGAGATCAAAAACGGGGCAGGCTCTTTTCAGTCCGCGGCCGGCCGCGCCGACGCAATGTACTGCCGAGTCCAAACACCGACGCTATCTCCGCTTGCCAGTCCGCTTTTCCGAACGGTCGTTGCCGGTTTCGTGTTTTATCTTTTCATTTCCTTCAGCAAGCAGGTTCGTTATTAACATACATTTCGACGTTTCGAGGATTCCCGAAACGTGGAAGCTCCCGCCTGGTTTTCATTCCCCCAAACCGATTTGAACGTAGCGAAGCGATGGAAGGTTTGGAACGGGCCCCAGCATTGATATCACGAACCACGAGCACGAACACAGCCTTTTTGTCCTCGTGGAATGCGCGGCACGAAGGGCTTCTAACACACGTGCCGTCGGCCTTTCAATGAAAAAGTAGCTTCTTTAGAGCCGGTATTCGCGCGACGACAGCTTGCGAATCATGACGGCTTAGATTTCCAAAATTAGCCCGCCCGGCAACCCGTCAACGCGGCTCAACCGGGCGGGCATGACAATGATAGTTCGGTCGTCCGATTAATGGCTCTTCGTTGACGAGCCCATATCATCCTTAGAAGACCCCATACCGTCGTTCGAGGTTCCAGAGGCCTAACTAACGGAATTTGCAACCAACTCGGTTTAGATTTCGAAATTACATTTGATTGCGAGATTCAGTCGCTTTGCGCGACAGGATCTCATTGCGCTCGTGCCAGTCCTCGGCCCAGCGCTCTACTTCTTCCTTTTTGTCGCCGTAGCGTTTTTGCACAACGCCGAGGAATTTATCGTAGCCGCCTTCCGCTTCGAGCAGATCGTTGTCGGTAAACTGGCCCCATTTCTTTTTGATCTCACCTTTGAATTGCTGCCAACTTCCTTTGAATTGCTCCTTATTCATGAGAACGCCTCCTTGCCTTCAGTGCCCCGAGTTTTCCGCTTCTGCCGCATCAACATCACCAGTAATTTTCCTGGCCATAGTGTTTATAGAGCTGAGTTTCATACTCGCGGTCGAGTTTGTCGGAATTAAATTCTGAAGGGGAGTGTTAAAACTCCCCTCCTGCTGTTTTGGTGGAGGGGCGATTACTTGTTTTCTTTGCTCGTCGGTTCTTTGCTCATGGGTTCCATCTTCTCATTTTTCGTGGCCTTCATCTCCCTACCCATGGGCGTAGCCATTTTGGCGATTCCGAGCTTCTCGGCTGTCTGGTTATCCAATTGTCCGGTCGCCTTCAAGCCGCTGCCCTCTTGAAATGCCTTAAGCGCCGCCCGGGTTTTCGGACCCATTCTGCCGTCGATAGGTCCGGGATCGTTGCCCTTGGCCTTCAAAGCCTCTTGAACCTCTCTGTGGTCTTTCCTGCCGGTCGTCATCTTTCCCATCTCCGGCTTCTTCTCCATCGCCCCCATCTTCTCCGCTTTAGCCGGCGGCGCTTGCTTTTCCTCCGCCGCCCGAGCGGACACAACCAGGGTCAAGAAAAGCGCGCTTGCGAATACGGTTCTCCAAATCGCAGTAAACATAGATTCCTCCTTTTTGTACGATTAACCTACTCTGACTCGGCACGGCTTGCTGTCTAATAGTGGACCGTGTTGAAAAGGATTTAACTGATCAAAGAGAACACGCACTCAGGCAACCTGAGGTAGGGTCAAGCCCTTGGCCGCATGATCTAGAACGGCACGCACCTGTTCCATAGTCACACCGGGGAACCATTCGATGAATTGATTGATGCGGTCCCCATCTCCCACGCCTGAATCATGATCACGCCGCCTTCATGCCGGACGCCAATGGAGCCGTACACAGGTAGCCCTCCACCTTCTTCGCGGAACAGAGTCTCGATCCCGGTTTCGACTTCGCTTAGGGTCTTTCGACACGTCATCAGCGGTTCACTTGCGTTCGTCTTCTTGATCCTCACCTGACGGAGTACCGCTCCGCCTTTTCCGCCAACGTTCACGACGAACACTCTTAATCCTCGCCGCTAGCGGTGGTTTGAAGTCTGCGCCTGTACGCCGCCTTCGAGGGACCCACCCTCATCGTTGGTGAAACATCGCTTCCATCCCTCCCGTGATGGCTGCGTTCGTAGCACACCGACTTCCGCCACTTACATTTTCCAAAAAAACTTGTTCGCTTGACATCTCTGATTGCGTGGTGAAAACATTGCTAAAAGTATTTCCAGTAAGCAGTCTTGCGGGGAACGACATTAACCAGGGTAGGAGATAACTTGCCCGATGCGTAATGAGGGAATCGGATCTAACATGAGCGCCCAGAACGCTACTCCCATTTACGCCGGCTTTTGGATTCGTTTTTGGGCGTCGGTTATCGATTCGATCTTCGTCTCGCTCATCATCACGCCGTTATTGATAGCAGTCTTTGGGTGGGACTATTTCACTCCATCCCGTTTAGTTGGATACGGGCCTCTCGACTTCATTCTCAGCTGGGGGGTTCCGACCCTCGCGATCGTGCTATTCTGGATGTACAAGTCGGCATCTCCCGGCAAGATGTTTTTTTCAGCGCGAATCGTGGATGCAGAAACCGGCAGGGATCCCTCTGCCAGGCAGTGTGTCGTTCGCTATCTCGGTTACTTCGTCTCGGCAGTGCCGTTGGGACTAGGTTTTCTTTGGGTCGCGTTTGATCGTCGCAAACAGGGATGGCACGACAAGCTTGCCGGAACTGTCGTGGTACGATGCAAAAAACCCGAATCGAGAGACGTAAATCGGCCGGGAGTCTTTACTTAAAACAGTTATCCCTGAACGGTGAGGAGATATTTACCGCTATTCAAAAATCCTAGAGGTGGCTTGAACCCTTAGGATTTTGATGCATCGATGCCGTTCTTAACGAAACTGGGATTCCCTAGCGGGATATGCTTTCGACGCGGTCGAAGTGGCAAGGTGCCCGCCGAGCTGGCCGAGCTCTCGCGCTTCTGCGTAACAATCGTAGCAAACGATCATATCCAGTAATACGACCCCTGACTCTTCGCTTTTGACCCGATAGGGCGCATCCCCAAACGGCTGGCGGCAATGATCGCAGGTCAACACGATGTTGCAACAGAGCAAGCAGCGTGCCCTCTCGATTTTGTAACAGACACTCCACAGCCACCCCAACGTCCGATGTAATAGTGTTGAAAGTACGCAGATTACTAAAAGTGGCAACGCCACTTTTGCTTGAAGCTAAATGCCGGTGTAGGAAAATCCTACTTCTACGATCGAAAATTATTGCAGGGAATTCCTTCACAACGAGGAGCCGAGCGCGTTGCAAATCGTCACATTCTTAGCGCCTGTTTCCCCAAGCCCTTTCTACTACCCCCCTTTTCATGACGCGCCGAGCAGGCGGACTTCTCTTTGAGGAAACGGAATATCGATCTTGCTCGCGCGGAAGCGCTCGAGTATGGCCTGATACAACTCCGCCTTGGCGGCGACTACGTCTCTCACCGCAACCCACGGTTGAATAGAAATCGTAACGGACGAATCGGCAAGCTCGCTCACGCCTATCAGCGCCGCCGGATTCTTTAAGACGGATGGGTGTGCCGCGATGATCTCTTTGGCGATGCCGAATGCCTCCTCTAGATTCGTATCGTATGCCACCCCGACCTTTAGCTGGAGTTGACGGATCGTTCCGTAGTTATGAAGAATTTCGCCGACGATCTTGTGATTGGGAATGACCACACGCGATTCGTCGAGCTGTATCAGAGTCGTCGAGAAAAGCTCGACCGTCACCACTTGCCCGTGAACGCCGAGCAGCTCGATATATTCTCCAACCCGATAAGGCTTGGTGAAAATGATCGATAGCCCGGCGATGATGTTCGCGAGTACGCCATGAAAGGCAAATCCCACGCCCACGCCAGCGACGCCAACCGCTGCAACCAATGGCGCGATCTGAAAACCAAACTTGTCGAGCGCCACCAGCAGCGCGAGGGCAAGGACAAGAATTCGGACCACCCGCACCATCAGCAAAAGCATCGGCGGCTCTTTCACGCGCGGCGCGAGCCATCGCTTAGTAAGATTGCCGGCCCACCGTGCCAGGAGGACACCGACGACCAGAATGATAAGCGCGCCAAGGACTTGGAATCCGTAGCGGATGATAAGATCTAAAGTGATGTCCTTTGCCGTCATAAGTTGCCTCCTTTGGGTTTTTATTTACCCAAATCTCGATTTGCGGGCCGTGAAAGGCGCATGGCATGGAGCCCGGAATCAAATATTGACTGAACCGCAGTGCCGACGCAATTTGCTATGCGCGGGAATAGCCTAAAATAGGCAGAGCCGTTATGGGCGTCAAGCGCAGGCGCGAAACCGGCGATGATTCAATTTGCAAAAAGGCGCGATCGAAATTTCCACTGAGGACAAAACGCGGCGATTTTCCAGGGAACTAAATGGGCGGCAACAACCTTGCAAAAGAGATCAGTGGCTTCCTGAAATCATGCCCCAAACTCAGCGGTGCTTGCGTTCACTTCGCCGGACGAAACTTCGGTAGCGTATAGTCCTCGAAATCTTCGTAGACCACCTCCACCGGCATGCCTATCTTGACCGCTTCGGGAG
>JBGPIK010000457.1:0-5313 GCA_041484845.1 Binatia bacterium
TCGAAACCCTGGCGGCACTCGCTAACGGCGCCATTCATGCGGCCACGATGACGGCGCCGGCCGATGCCAAGGCGATTGCGCAGGGCTTCCATTACGTTGTGTATGGGCCTGATCTGCGTATTCCTTATGCCGCTACGTCGTTTGTGACACGTCGGTCTCTGATTGCGAGACGTCCACAGGTTGTGGGGCAGTTCATGCGGGCGATGGCAGAGGCTACGAAGGTTTTGTATACGGATAAGGAGTTTACTTACAGGGTTCTGGGTAAGCAGTTGCAGGTGGATGACAGAAAGGTCCTAGATTCTGCCTACAACGAAGAGATTAAGGCCCTGGAGCCGAGGCTGATGATTAAAACGGAGGCCCTTCAGGCGATCCTGGACGAAGTCTCCCAGCTTGACCCACGAGCGAAGAAAGTAAAGCCTCAGGACCTCGTGGATTCCCGCTATCTGGATGAGATGCAAAAAGGTGGGTTCTTTGACCAGCTCTGGAGTAGCAAAAAATAACAACGAGTAGTTTGTTTTCTCGAGCGCCGATCTTGACGCGATCCACGGTGCGGTTTCCACAAGGATTCACCCGGACGCGGTCTTGTTGTTCGCGAAGAATGCCCGGGGAACGGCGGGCGCCTGGGACTCCCTTTCCAGGCGGACATCCGACTTTCGTGCAGCGCGCAAGAAGACGATCGGTTTCAAGCCAGCCGACCGGCGGCGTGCCGAAGAGCGAGGGGAGAAGAAAGCATAAGGCCGCCCCGGTTTTTTACCGCCGCCCCGAGCTTCTAAGCCGTTTCGTGCCGGTAGCCCGAGAGCAGCTCAAGCAGATCCGGCCGATCAGCACCTCCCCGTTTTTCACGTTGACTCGTTCAAAGTCGACGGCAAGGACCCGCTTGTGGTCAGGCAGTTCCTGTATACCCCGCGTGGAGATGCTACGATGCTAGCCGGCCCCGCTTGCGTGTTCGAGTTAACGGGAAGGGGTCAAAATTCGCAAGAGTTAAAGGCCTGACCCCGCAAAAAACGTGCTATTCCAATGCACGAAGCGATCACAGAATATCAACGGTTGCTCCCTGCGGCGCCGAGGGGCGCTCCGTTCCGCAAGCCGCTGTTTCTGTGACCCTACAGGATAAGCCTAACTCGACATAATAACCTAAAACTGGTACAACGTAATAACCTAATCGTAGCGCAGCACGATAACCTAAAAATCGTGCAGCGCTATAACCTAATGATAGGCAAATCTCATGGCAACGCCGCAGGAAAAGCTGGCCGAATCCCTTGACGCTCTGAGGGAGCTTCAGGACCGTGATGTCGTCGCGATCCGGGCTGCCGATCTTTCACGTGCTCACCGGGAGCGCCTGCTCAAAAACGGCTTCGTGCAAGAGGTCATGAAGGGCTGGTATATACCGGCGCGTCCGGATGACGCTGCCGGTGAAAACACAACTTGGTATGCCTCCTTCTGGGCCTTTTGCGCTGCCTATCTGCGCGAACGCTTTGGCAGCGAATGGTGTCTTTCGCCGGAGCATTCCCTGTCTCTCCATGCTGGGAACCATGCAGTATCGCCCCAGCTTGTGGTACGCACTCCCAGAGGTGGCAACAAGGCGACGGCGCTGCCCCACGGAACGTCGCTGTTGGATCTTCGCGCCGCCGTGCCCGAGGAGAAGGACATTGAGGCGAAAAACGGGCTGCGGTTGTTCTCATTGTCTGCAGCGCTGATTGCCAGCTCGCCCGGATTCTTTGAGCACAACCCTACCGACGCGCGCGCGGCGCTCGCGACGATCCGCGATGCTTCGGAGGTGCTGGACCGCCTTCTCGAGGGCGGACACACCAAGATCGCCGGGCGACTTGCAGGCGCTTTCCGCAATATCGGGCGCGACCGTATTGCCGATGATATCGTGAACGCTATGCGTGCTGCCCGGTACAGCGTGCGCGAACAGGACCCGTTCGCAAGCAGGATCGATCTGGCGCTCCCGCGGCGCGAGGCGTCTCCTTACGCTGGCCGCATCCGTCACTCATATGGCAGCAGATGCGTGGCTCGGTCATCGAAAGGTTTCCTGCGCCGCCGGGACGGCCGAAAAATATCGACGCCTATCTCAAACACGTGCAAGAAGTCTATGTCACCGACGCCTATCACTCGCTGTCGATCGAAGGCTACCGCGTTAGTTCTGCGCTGATCGAGCGCGTGCGCAGCGGCAGGTGGAACCCCGATGCAAACGAGCAGGACCGCGAGCAGCGCAATGCTCTCGCGGCCCGCGGCTACTGGCTCGCTTTCCAGGCAGTGCAGAAGAGCCTGCGCAGGGTTCTGCGCGGTGCGAAACCCGGCGCCGTTGCCGAGAAGGATCACGCCGCCTGGTACCGCGACATGTTTGCACCGAGTGTGACCGTTGGCATGCTGCGGCGTGCGGATCTTGCCGGTTATCGCAACACGCCTGTCTATATCCGGCACTCGATGCACGTGCCGCCTAACAGCGAGGCGGTGCGCGATGCCATGCCCGTGTTTTTCGAAATGCTCAGCGAGGAGTCCGAGCCGTCAGTACGAGTCGTGCTCGGCCATTTTATCTTCGTCTATATCCATCCTTATATGGACGGCAATGGCCGTATCGGCAGGTTCCTCATGAACGTGATGCTCGCGGCTGGCGGTTACCCGTGGACAGTGGTGCCGCTGGAGGGGCGGGACGCCTATATGGCCGCTCTGGAAGAGGCAAGCGTGCGGCAGAACATCGTGCCATTTGCCGATTTCCTCGGGCACCTTGTCGCGGACGGGGTTCGTGGCAAGCCAGTGGCCAAAGTGCCAAAAGGTTGAACAACTGACGGACACGCGCCATGCCAGTGACGGGGTTGTCGTCGTTGGCGACCATGATGTCAGTCGTGATCAGCGGCGCGGCAGTGCTCTAAAAAGGCGAGAACTAAAAACTCCGCATGGATCAATGAATAGCCCTTTTCGGTGAGTCCGTTCCTGGCAGATTCTCTTTCTTTTTGATTTCCTGAGTTTATTGTGACTCCCGGATCACAAGGCATCGTTGTGTAATTAGAAGAAAAATAAACTTCCCCGTTCCTGACCGTCTGAATCCCAAGATACAGCAAACTCGGTAGTATTACATTTCAACCGCCATTCGTAGGCTCTACAGGCTATCTTCGGCTACGGAATACAACAAATTTATCTAACCATGCTTGATTCCAATTCTTGAGCTTCTAAGCCGCTTTGAGCCCATTGCCCGCGCCCAGCTCAAGCAGATCGTGAGCAACCGAATCTCTCAGTTCTTTGCCGTGGATGCAGAGAAAGTCGAGGGCAAAGATCCGCTCGTGGTTCGATTCACTGGCGAGCGATTAACCTACGTCGGCCGGACCGAGACCGAAAGAAAATCTTTCCAGTACCGAATTACACTTCAGCATGTCGAACACACCCAACAGAATCCGTACGGCCTCGTCGTAAGCGCAATCGAGCAGCCTGATACATCGAAGCAGCCGTAAGAGCTACCCCTGTTGTTAGGTTTTGACCTGCTCTCTGCTCGGACCTCTCGGGCAAGGCTGGTTTATTATGCTTCCCAGATAACAAGTTATCCTTGTGAATCTGGCAGAAATACAAACTTTCAGTTGTCTGGAGTTTGAAATTCGGCTAATTTAACAAGTATGGCTAGTCATACGGGCAGCAAAATAAACCAGCTCCTCAAGCTCTGGCCCAGCGGTACTGTGGCGGTGTTGCCATGGCTCGAAAAGCACGGCGCCTACCAGCAGCTGGTGCACGAGTATGAAAAGACCGCGTGGCTTCAGCGCGTGGGGCAGGGGGCCTATGCCAAGGCGGGCGACAAGGTCGAGTGGACCGGGGGAGTGTATGCAATCCAGGAGCAATTGAAACTACCGGTCCACGTCGGCGCAAAGACCGCACTGCAAATGCAAGGTTATGCCCACTTCTTACCCCTGGGGAAGGGCTCAACGGTCTCACTCTTCGGCCCGCCCGACGTCAAACTGCCGGCCTGGTTCAAGCAGCATCGCTGGGGCGTCAAGGTTCGTTACACGACGACCAATCTGTTTGCCGGCCAGGCGGAGCAAGGATTGACCAAGAAAGAGCTGGGCTCCTACTCGATCAAGCTCTCCGCGCCCGAGCGCGCCATCATGGAAGTGCTCTATGGCGTGCCGCAAGTCGACTCCTACGAAGAGGCCAGGCTGCTCATGGAAGGGCTTACGACATTGCGCCCGCGGCTCGTTCAGGCGCTCCTGGAAACCTGCGCGTCGGTGAAAGTGAAGCGGCTTTTCATGTTTCTGGCCGAGAACTGCAAGCATCCCTGGGCAGGCAAAGTCGACCTGTCAAAGGTCGACCTTGGCAAAGGCAAGCGCGCCCTGGTCAAAGGCGGGCGCTTCGATGCCAAATACCAGATCACAGTCCCGAATGCGGAAGGCGCGGCCCCAGCTCGCGGAGCGAGAGCGTGAAGGACAGCCCGTATTACAAGCAAGCCGAGCTGATGCTCAAGGCCATACCCCATGTCGCCGCCGAGCGGAGTTTCGCGCTCAAGGGCGGCACCGCGATCAATCTTTTCGTGCGCGAGATGCCCAGGTTATCGGTGGACATCGATCTGACCTATCTACCGGTCGATGAAGCGCGGGAAAATGCCCTGAGAAATATGAGCGCGGCTCTCGGCCGCATCGCCGTAGAAATCAAGAAAAGCATCCCCGGTACGCGCGTCCAGGAAACCCACGCCAAGAATCCCGACCGTGTAACGCGCTTAACCGTGGCTGTGGGGTCGACACGGATAAAGATTGAACCCAACGAGGTCATTCGCGGCTCAGTTTATCCAGCCGGGGACCGCGATCTCACCCGCCGCGCCGAAGAGTTGTTCGAACTCTCGGTGACGGCACAGACACTTTCGCTGGCCGACCTGTATGCTGGAAAACTCTGCGCCGCGTTGGACCGCCAACATCCACGGGATCTCTTCGACGTGAAATTGCTCTTGGATAATGAAGGCATCACCGATGAGATCAGAAAAGCCTTTGTCGTGTATCTCGCCAGCCACGACCGGCCGATGCATGAGTTGCTCGACCCCAAACCGAAAAATGTTCGGCGAATCTTTGAAAACGAGTTCGCCGGCATGATCGTCGATGCAGTGACCTATGATGAATTGATCGCCGCACGAGAGACGCTCATCGCAACTCTGACAAGCAGGCTAACCGCTGGTGAAAAAGAGTTTCTCTTGTCTCTACCTTAACGTTGCATAAAATTTCGGGTTCCGACAGTTCAAGCTGCGTAACCCAGAGCGCCGAGATAATGCAACAACGTGGCTCTGACGGTATCATTGAGACCGAGGGTTAAAGTAAGTCGACCTTGAGGCCAGCTGAA
>JBGPIK010000458.1:0-5256 GCA_041484845.1 Binatia bacterium
ATCATCACCCGGGTGTACGTCTTCGATGACAGGAAACGCACCGCGGATAATTTCGCCTTTTCCGGCCCGAGCGGAGCGCCCGGCTCGGCGAATTTTTCTTCGTTCGCTCTACTGACCGCTCCGGTGGCGTCGCTTGATTCCTTGAGATCATTATTCCTTTGTGTCTCCGCCGGCCCATTCCGCGCTCTACGGTCTTGGCCGCGAGCGAAGTCAGGAGCGAGAATCATAGCGATGGCTGTGCCTGCGAGCACGATTAGAAGATGTCTTGTAAACATGGAATACCTCGCCTCTGTCGAACCCTTATTTTTTTGCCTCCTCCGGGTTTACTGTGAAGGAGTATTCACCACAGAGGCACAGAGTTCGCAGAGTTCGGAGTACTTTTTAATCAAAAACTCTTTACTCCGCGCCTCCGCGGTGCAATCTCCGAGTCCTTGCGCTGAAATAGCATTGCCCGGGTTAACCATACGGAAGCCTGAAGATCCTATCTTTTTGCCTCCTCGGTCAACCGGTGGAGCAAATTCATTGCCTCGATTGGGGTAAGTTGGGTCACGTCGATTCTTCTTAAGTCCTCGCGCAATTTACGATCCGCGGGCGCAAAAAGCGCCATCTGCACCGGCTCGCCATGTTGGCCGACACTCATGGCGTTGAGCTCGTCCCGATCGCTCCCGCCCCCTTCTAGCTTTGCGAGGATCTCCTTGGCTCTATCGATAACGGCCGTGGGCAGCCCGGCTAGGCGGGCCACATGAATTCCGTAACTATGGCTTGCCGCTCCCGGGATCAGATTACGCAGAAAGATGATATCGCCCTGCCACTCCTTGACGGCAAAATTGTAATTCTTGAGCCGTTCTTTGCTTTGGGCAAGATCCGTGAGCTCATGATAATGGGTGGCAAAAAGCGTGCGCGGTCGGTGCGCCGCGTCATGCAACGCCTCGGCCACCGACCATGCTATCGAGATGCCGTCGAAGGTGCTGGTTCCCCGCCCGACTTCATCGAGCAGAATCAAACTGCGTCGCGTCGCATACTGCAAGATGGCGGCGGTTTCTTTCATTTCCACCATGAAGGTCGATTCTCCGCGGCTGAGAGAATCCGTAGCGCCGATGCGCGTAAAAACCCTATCGCTCAAGCCGATCCGGGATTCGGCCGCGGGCACGAAGCTTCCCATCTGGGCGAGAATGACAATCAGGGCCACCTGCCGCATGTAAGTCGATTTACCCGCCATATTCGGACCGGTAAGCATGATGATCTGGTTTGACTCGGGGTCTAGATGGCAGTCATTTGGAACGAAAGCCCCGCGCCCCATAAAGGCCTCGACCATCGGGTGGCGGCCTTCGCGAATCGATAAGTCAAGCCCGCCATGGACTTGCGGCCGGGTGAAGCGGTTCGATTCAGCCACCTCGGCCAATGAGTGCAACACGTCGAGCTGCGCCAGCGCGGCGGCGGTATTCTTGAGTGCGGGATAAGAGGAGGCCACCTGCTCGCGAATGCGCACCAGCAAGGCGGCCTCCAATTTTTCCATCAGCTCCTGCGAATTAAGCACCTTCGCCTCGTATTCTTTGAGGTCCGGTGTGATGTAGCGCTCGCCGTTGACCAGCGTCTGCTTGCGGATATAGTCGTTGGGAACCGATTTGAGATGGGATTTGGTAACTTCAATATAGTAGCCGAATACACGATTATAACGAACCTTGAGCGATGAAATACCGGTTCGCCTTTTTTCAGCGGCCTCGAAACTGGCGATCCAGTCCTTGGCATGCGCGCGCGCGCCGCGAATTTCGTCCAGTTCGGGGTCGAACCCGGCGCGGATGAAGCCCCCTTCTTTCACCGAAAACGGCGGATCGTCTACGATAGAGCGCTCAATCAGTCCGACGACCTCGGGCATTTCCAAAAGCTGGTCGCGGAGTTGGAGCACCATTTCGGCGCTGACGCCCTGCAACTGTTCGCGCACCGCGCCGACTGCGTGCAGCGTTTCTTTAATAGCAATCAAATCTTTCGGCAGCGCGCTGCCCGACACCGTTCTGCCGGCAAGCCGTTCGAGATCCTGAATTTTTTTGAGCCTAAGTTTGAGCGCTTCGCGCAGCGAGAAGCTTTCGACAAACTCCTGAACTCCGTCCTGGCGCGCGCGGATGGCTTTTTCATCGAGCAGGGGGTAAAGCAACCATTGCCGCAGAGAGCGCGCTCCCATCGGCGTGCAGGTGCGGTCCAGAATGCCCAGCAACGATCCCTTCCGATTGCCCTGAACATTGGCGATGAGCTCAAGGTTGACGCGCGTTGTCTCGTCGAGAATGAGATAATTCGCGGCGCCATAGAGCTGAAACTCGCGAAATAATTTTAACGACTCCGGGGCGTTGTTTTCCAAATACGCGACAATGGCCGATGCCGAACGAATTCCTTGTTGCCAGTCTTGATCCCCCGCTGCGGCCTCGGCGGACAGGCGGCCAGCAGCGCTGGGGGAAAAAGATTCTCCTGCCACGGTGGTCAAATGAATCGCGGGAAATTCCTTTTGCAGGCGCTCGTACAGCTGTTTATCGTTGTCGGGCGCCAGCAGCTCGCTCGGCTTGACGCGCTTGATCTCATCGATGAAGGAAGATTCATCCGCCAATTGTGTGACGCGAAAGTCGCCCGTGGTAATGTCGGTTAGCGCGAGGCCATACGCATGTTGCGCCTGACAAACGGCGGCCAGGAAGTTGTTGCCGCGGGCATCCAAAGCTTCCGCTGCGGTGATGGTTCCCGGCGTGATGACCCGTACAACTTCTCTCTGCAGGACTCCTTTGGCGCCTTTGGGATCTTCAATCTGTTCGCACACCGCGACTTTGTGCCCGGCATCGAGAAGCTTCTGAATGTAGGGCTCAGCGGAATGGTACGGCACGCCGCATAGCGGCACGGACGAATCTTCGCTCTTATTGCGCGATGTGAGCGCGATATCGAGGATTTTCGACGCCGTTTGGGCATCTTCGAAAAACATTTCGTAGAAATCACCGAGACGGAAAAACAGAATAGCATCACGGTACCGTTCCTTGATTTGCAGGTACTGCTGCATCATCGGTGTGACTTTGGTCGGTTCCATGACTCTCAGGCGGATCCGGCCTGCTTTCCTTGGAGACGGCGCAGCGACCCCGCTCCCTTGTGCTCGAAAGCGCCGCCGGCGCGCTTCACCGCGCCGCTCAATTCGCGCACGAGATTGCCGATCCCGAGCGATAGAACGAACTGGTGCTCCATGGCGTTGAGAATTTTGTCCCGGTCGCTGGTGATCATGAACAGTTTTTCGCCGTCGGTCAGATATTTCAGCGACTCGGGCGGTTGCGCGCTCCCGCCGGCATATTCGCGCAAGGGTCTCAAGCAGCGCCGGATCTTGTGCAAGCTCAACCCATGATGGGCCAGATCTTTCACCACCTTGAGGCAGATCAGATCGTGAAACGAGTAAAGCCTTTTAGTGCCTCGTCCCTCCGCGAGCTTGACCGAGGGGCGAATAAAACCTTGCTCATCCCAATATTGAATCTGCCGCAGGCTTACGCCGACGATGCGGCTAGCCATTTTGCTGTTAAAAGCGTCCACCAATTTCACCTCGAATAAATGAAAACATTCATGTTTTAATCATTAGACGGATGGAGCGCGATTGTCAAGGAAATCGGCGCCGCGTTACGGCAGCGTCAAAGTCACTTTCACCTGGGCAAATCGAATCGATTGCGCAACTCCCGTTTGTCCAAAAATCCCCCTGCCCCCTTTTCCAAAGGGGAAAATTGAAAGTTTCCCTTTGTAAAGGGAGTTTTAGAGGGATTTTCAATCCTGTCAACACGACTTTGAAGGGACCCTGGCCCCGCGCTACCGCGCGAACCGTTGACGATCCATGACTGATATGGTCAAGAATGGTTATGCGAATTCCGGAAAATCTTTACGTCGGCACATCGAGTTGGTCCTGTCCGGACTGGGTAGGCCCTTTTTACCCGCCGACACTAAAGCCCGGCCGTTTTATCGAAGCGTATGCGCGCCGCTTTCGCGCGGTGGAAATCGACTCGACCTACTATCGCATTCCGGCGCGGTCGGTGGTCATGGGATGGCGCGACAAAACGCCGCCCGAATTCATTTTTGCCGCCAAAGTTCCAGGCGCCATCACTCACGAGAAAGTCCTGAGAGACTGCGAGGCTGAATTCACCACGTTTCTCTCGACCATGGAGCTGCTGGGCGACCGCCTCGGGCCGCTGCTTCTGCAATTCCCCTATTTCAACAAGAACACCTTTGCCTCGCGCGCGCCGTTTGAAAAGCTTTTGCGGCCGTTCTTGAAATCCTTGCCGAAAGATTTTCATTTTGCCCTCGAAATCCGCAATAAAAACTGGATCAGCTGGGATTTTTTGGAGCTGCTGCGCGACCATTCAGTCGCCTTTGCGCTTGTCGCCCAGGCATGGATGCCGGGTGTCGACATCCTCGCCAAGTCGCTCGACCTGGTGACGGCGGACTTCTGCTATGCGCGCTTTATCGGCGATCGCAAGGCCATCGAGAGCAAGACGCAAAAATGGGACAAGCTCGTTGAAGATAAGAGCGCTGAGATGACGATCTGGAGCGGGGAGTTAAAGAAGATCGTCAATCGCGGGGTACGAACCTACGCATTTTTTAATAACCACTATGCGGGCTTCGGGCCGGGCTCGGTCAAGATATTTGAGGATCTCTGGGAGAAGTCATAGCCTTTTAATGGTCCTCGCGGCGCCGTACTACCGTGATTGAACATCTTGAACAGCTTGAACGATTTAAACAATTGGGGCTTCAGGCTTCCGTGTGAAGCAAGGACTCGGAGATTGCACCGCCGAGGCGCGGGACGTGAGAAAAAATTCAAAAACCATCAAAATTACAAATTTGGCCTCAATGAAATCAAATACTTGCAACGCTCATTTTTGCAAAAAAGGGATTTTTTCTCACGACCGCGGAGGGCGCGGAGCAAAGAGTTTTTGAGTAAAAATACTCCGAACTCTGCGAACTCCGTGTCTCAGTGGTGAATCCTTCTTCACAGGAAACCCTGCATAGCCAAACAATTGGACCGTTCGTTTAGTTCGGCAGTCGTTGATATTTGCCCTTGAAAAACAGTAGCGGCCGCTCGCCGGAAGCGTGCGCGTGGAGGATCTCCCCGACCACGATGGTATGATCGCCGCCATCGAGGCATTGGGTAATCGTGCATTCGATATAGCCCAGCACGCCGTCAAGAATGGCCGCGCCGTTCCTGCCCTCGTGCCACTCGATCCCGGCGAATTTGTCGATTCCCTTGGTGGCGAA
>JBGPIK010000459.1:0-5242 GCA_041484845.1 Binatia bacterium
ACACTAACCAGATAAAAGTCCAGCCAAAACTCGCCCGTTGGGCGAATCTCACCACATAAAAACCTCCCGTAAAAACTACAGAATTTGAAAACCTCGTGGGCTTAGAGCGGAGTTATGGATGATAGCGTGGTCCCCGTTGCCACAGTTATTTGCGATTAACGTTAATTTTAGCGCAGTTTTGATTTAAGGTTTTTCCGGCTGTGCCGATCAACCCAAAGACGCGCAGGTTTGGCCAGATCATTTTTTTACAGGTTTTTTCAGTCTCGTTCCTACGCTCGCGCTGGGAGCGGCGGCGGCGCCGTCCAACGGCGCACACCCGCATGCGGTTTGCAAAAACTGCCATATCGCCGGGGAAACTCAGGCAATCCGAGGGAATCCGATTGTGCCTTCGCAGAAAAGGCCCTGCATCGAGTGCCATCCTGAAGTAGCGCCCTCAGGCCCGGAGACCTTCAAAGGTGTCATCGTCCGCTGCTGAAACGACGCGAGCCGGTCCCGAACAAAAGTAACTCAAAGGCCGCTTGCCATACATCATTCGATCGCCTGGAGCGTGCAATCGCCGCGCTCTTGCCTCCGAGCTGTTCCTAAGGTAGTTCTCATCTCAAGGTCGTTATTCCAAGTGCGAGAGCCGCTGGGCGGTACGTCTGTGCGAGGGGGCGTACGAAAGGAGGGGCCGACATGTTCGACAGTTCAAAGATTCAGCCGCATATTACTTTTACTGACTTGCGGGAGTGGATAGTCCAGGCAGAGAAGCTGGGCGAGGTAAAGACCATCCTCGGCGCCTCCTGGCAAGAAGAGATCGGTTTAGCGACCGATGTGGTGGTTCCTTCCGACGACGGCCCCGCGGTTATTTTCGATGAAGTGCCGGGTTGCCCCAAAGGTTTTCGCGTCATCATCAATACGTTCGCCGGAAAGCGCCGGGCCATGACGTTCGGTTTCCCGCAAGGATTAACGAAACAAGACCTGAGCCAAGCGTATTTCGATCACTATCAGACAAATCCGCAGCACACTCCGCCGGTATGGGTCGACAACGGACCCATCTTCGAAAATGTTCTTCGCGGCGATGACATCGATATCATGAAATTTCCAACGCCGATCTGGCATGTAAACGACGGCGGCCGATACATTGGCACGGGTTGCTTCTCGGTGACGATGGACCCGGACGAAAAATGGATCAACGCCGGCTGCTACCGTGCCATGATTCAAGACAGTAAAACGGTGAGCCTGCTCATGGTCCCGGGCAAGCATGGTTATATGCACCGGCAAAAGTATTTTAAGCGCGGAGAAAAAATGCCGTTGGCGCTGGTCATCGGTGGCGATCCGCTATTTTTCTTCATGGCCGGCACGGAGCATCCTTATGGGCTGTGCGAGTACGATGTCGTCGGCGGCATGCGCCGCAAGCCCGTAGAGGTCGTGCGCGGTAAAATAACCGGTTTGCCTTTTCCCGCCAATTCCGAAATCGTTTTCGAAGGATTTCTGAATAACGATAACCGCAAGTTTGAAGGTCCGTTTGGCGAATGGACCGGTTACTACGCTTCCGATGAGAGTGCCCAACCCGTGCTTGAAATCGCGGCGGTTTATCATCGTAACGATCCGATTATTCTCGGCGTACCGCCGATTGGCGGCGGCTCCGACGAGATGGCGCGATACCGTGCGATCATGCGTTCGGCCATGCTCAAACAAGAGCTGCGCAACGCCGGCGTCCCCGACGTCACCCAAGTCTGGGCGCACGAGATCGGCGCGTCGCGCATGCTCATCGCGGTTGCGATCAAGCAACGTTATCCGGGCCATGCCAAACAGGTGGGGGTGTTGGCTGCGAGCTGTGGGTCTTCCGTATACGGTTGTAAAATGGTGATCGTGGTTGATGACGATGTTGACGTTTCAAACCTGGATCAACTGATCTGGGCGATGTTGTCGCGCTACGATCCCGCCACCTCGGTGGACATATTGCACCGCATGCGCAGCACGCCGGCCGACCCGCGGCTGACGCCGGAACAGCGCAAAGTCAGAGATTTTACCAATTCCCGGATGGTCATCGATGCGACGCGGCCCTACGAATGGAAAGAAATGTTTCCGCGCGTTAACGCCCCGTCCCAGGAGATCACACAAAAAGCGCGCGAAAAATTCGGATACCTACTGGAATAACTCAGTGATAAAAACACTCAGAGCCTGCGCACGGTGTGCTTGCTTCCCTTGGGCGCGGCAAGCGCTGGAGCGACGCTAATCTTCCGCCGTCGAATCGAGTCAGGGACCGCGAAGCAGCGTCAGCGTTCTGTGCCGTTTGTCGCGCCCGCCGTTCTGGCATCGCCCCTGCTCGGCACGATTGTGACCGCCGGAAGGAAGCGGCCTGTGAGTCAAAGAAGTTGACCGTGGTTATAAACGCCGTGTTGACCCGGCGTGCGGGCGTTGAGCTTTGCAAACCGACGCCGATTGACGTAACAGTGAAGAAATATTTTTATTTGTAACCGACAGCCCGTGCAAAAGCTTTGGAATCTTCGAACCCTCCGCTCCCTGCGACATCGCAATTTTCGTCTTCTCCTGGAAGGCGCGTTGATTTCCAGCTCCGGCGACTTCATGCAGAACGTTGCTCAGAGCTGGCTGGTTTGGGAACTGACGCGCTCTCCCGTCGCTCTGGGGGTGGTCGCGTTCTTCGATACGTTGCCGCGTCTGCTCGTAGGCGCCGTGGGCGGCGCCATAGCGGATCGATTCGACCGCCGTCGCGTGCTCATGATCACCCAGAGCCTGGCGATGATCCAGGCCTTCATCTATTGGCTTGCGGTCGAATTCAAGTTCATCCAGTTCTGGCACATTGCCGTGCTTGCCTTCTTTCTGGGACTTGTAAACACCATCAATCAGACGGCGCGGCAATCGCTCGTCAACAGCCTGGTGCCAAAAGAGGAATTGCTCAACGCCATCGGCTTGCAGTCTTCGGTATTTAACTTCTCAAAAATCTTGGGGCCGTCCGCCGGAGGCATGATCATCGCCTTTGTCGGCATCGCCAGCTGTTTTCTCGTCAACGCGCTCAGTTTCGTCGCGCTGATCTTTAATCTCTACCTGATGGATCTGCCTCCATGGGAAGCGCGGACCGATGCGCAAAGCATCTGGGATGACGTCAAGGAAGGATTCACGTATCTGCACAGCAATCGCCGGCTCTTGTACATCGTGGCCTTATCGTATGTGATCGCAACGTTCGGCGCGCCCTACAACCGTTTTCTGCCCATGTTTGCCACTAACATTTTGCACGTCGGTCCCAGCGGATTCGGTTTATTGATGTCGGCGCCGGGACTCGGTGCCACGATCGCTGCCCTGTGCCTCGCATCGGTGAGCAAGCTCCGTGTCGGAACTCGATCGATTTCCTCGTGCGCGCTCGGCTTTGCGCTGGCGATTACCTTATTTGCCTTTTCTCATCAATTCCTTCTGTCGCTGAGCTTTCTGGTTCTGGTGGGGTTCTGCCAGATCGCGGCGCGGGCGCTGACCAACACCGTGATTCAAACCGATACACCGTCTCATCTCCTCGGACGGGTGCTGAGCCTTTTTTTTATGGATCGAGGACTGTGGTCGTTGGGCAGCGTCGTGATCGGCGCCGCCGCTGCCGTCATTGGAATCGATTGGACCTTTGCCACCTGCGGAACCATCTGCGCGATTGCTGCCGCGAGCTTGCTTATGGTTAGGCGAAAACTTAGGCAGGTGGTTCCCGCCTAAGCCGGCCGCATGCGCACGACACCCGCGCGTTATCTGGAATCGATTGCAAGCGGACGCTTAATCAGGGCCCAAAGCTGATTTTTCAACTGTCCCCGCAGATCTCTTTCAGGCCACGATCGGCTCTCGCAGCGGAAGATGGCTGGGAATTTTCGGTATGCGCGTTCGCGGCTGTCCGTTCACGCCTGCGTTGCCGGCACCCAGCAGCAGCATTCTTCCACTTCCTGTATTGCACAGTTGGTAGGACTCGCCGGATTTCAATAATACGGTGTCGAATTGTTTGAGCAAGAATTCTTTACGGGGGGTGCGGACCGTGCATTCGCCTTCGAGAACCATAAAAATATGGTCGTCGTTCTCGTGATAGTGCATATCGTCTTGGGTCTTCGGCGCGCAGTTAATCACCCAGAAGTAAGCCAAATCGGTTCTCCACAGGCTCAGGTGATTGACGTCAGGATTGCTGTCGGCCTCTTTAACAGGATTTTTCATCTCGACCATTGGCATGCCTCCTTGGATTAGACAGTTCAAGATTTCAAGGTTCAAAAGTTCAATGGATTCAAAACGTTCAAGTCGTTCCCTTGTGCCGGATAAAAAGAGCGGACCATAGTTTCACTCGTGGCCTTTCGGGGGCCGCTCTTTTGGCTTGACTAACCGTCCGTGGGTGCCGTCGCAATAAGGATGATCTTTCGATTTCCAACAGCGGCAAATGGCAATAGTGGTGGGTTCTTCGAATTCCAAGACGCGCGGCTTTATGCTGGTGACGACGTGCGAGCCGTCGCAGAAGGGCGGGTTCTTAGTCCGCGTGCACTTGCAATACGCGACGCTTTTCGACACTTGCTTGACGATCGTAGGTTCAATGAGGTCCTCGTAGGACAATCCCATTATGGCCTCCTAAAGTTAGACTGGAGTACTGGAGCGTTGGAGTAATGGAGTGCTGGGTTTAATCTCCCCCCATCACTCCACCACTCCAATACTCCGTTTGAGTTTAGGGGAACGAAAGCCGACATGGTTCCGTGCCGGCGCATGTGTGTCAACATCAGAGCTCAAAGCGAAATCCCGTTACTCACGTTGTTGGACCACGTTGAAACCGCTATAGCCGCGGATCTTATCCACGCGGATAAGCACGCCATAGCCTTTGCGCTCGGGATCTTTGTCGATCTCGGCTTTGATCACGCGATTCATGATCTGCTCGCGAACGGGACCTTCCTTGTATTGGGTCGCTTTGCCGTAGAAGCGCCAGCCGACCCGGCCGTCCTTATCATAATAAAACATGCAGAGGTTGGGATTGGTCGCGAGGTTCGTGGTGCTTGTGCCGAGGGAGCGATCCCAAAAAGCAATGTGCTCGTCGTCGAAAATGAAGGTGCTGCCGCGAATGCTGATGTCGGGAAAGCCGTCATTGGACGTTGTCGCCCAGACGCAATACTTTTTCTCCTCGTAAGCCTTGGCGATCCGGTCCTTCATTTCATCGGTCATTTTGATCATCGATTAGTCCTCCTCACTCATGTCCGGGTACTGACCTGGCCGAAAGTGATAATTGGTTGATTTGGAA
>JBGPIK010000460.1:0-5193 GCA_041484845.1 Binatia bacterium
ATACCTCTCAAGAACAAAACGACTATCAGTCTTAGCTGGAGAATCTAATTTAACGGCGCTGTCCGGGCTGTGCCGGGCTGCCTTTAACATAGGCGGAACGTGCCGAGCGGTCCAGGAGAAAATCCCGTTGGTAAAAAACCCCAGAGAGAGAAACTCGAGGCTGAACAAAGCCGATAAGACAAATAACGTTTTCTTCGCGCGCGACATAAAAGTTTGTAAGGTATGCTTGAGCTTACCACTCAGCGGCGCAATATCAAGTGGCACGCCGCTCTCAGAAAAACTATTGACCGAAAAGGTTCTAAACGAATGTAACTTTTCGCTGCAAAGATGAAATTGTCTGCGCACGAACGGCCTTTCGCCCTCCTATTTCTGTTCACGCCCACCCACCGTGCTCCTGTCGAAGCGCAATCACGTCTTTTTCACGATAATTCTTTTCAAAACTGTTCACTATTAGACAGCAATCCCTCCGGGGTCACGCTACGTTAAGTTCGAAAAGGAGACGAATCTTATATTGAATTTCCGAGAGTTGTAATGGCGCGCAAGAGGTAGAAGACCGGGCCACACACTCAATGGTGGCATGGACTTCGGCTCCGGTTTGGCAGCGAAAGTGTTCGCGGTTCTGACCCCCCTCCCTCTTCCTAAACCCACAGGCTATCAAGAGCCTGAAAAAGGAGAGTCTCATGAATCCTCTATTATTAATTGCCATCCCCGTAACATTGGTGATCCTGGGCATGATACTGAATAGTTTTGGACTTTCTTTCGCTTACCCTCCAAGTTCATCGGAACAAGATACTGCTAAGAGGTTGGCGGCGGACCGGGACACTTACCGCAAATTTTATGAGCTGCAGAGAAGCCAGTCTATGAAAAGGCAGAAAAGAATCGGCCAATATGGCTGGTTGCTTCTGGCCACCTTTATCGGCGCTTTCATTTGGCTCTATGCGGATACCGTGAACAAGACCAGCCTTTCGAGCCGAATTGCCGCGCTTCAAACATTGGGAACGGAAGAAGGCAAACAGATGGTTCTCTCGGTGACTCAGAGCGACGGGAACAATGTAAAGTACCTGATCAAACTGCCTCAAGCCTCCAAAGTGGAGGCCGCCGCAAAAGATGGCGTTGCAAACGAAAAGGTCTCATCCTGGGAGCTGGAGCGATTAGGCACGGCATTAAGTATCGGCGATAATTCATTGCCTCTTGGCGTCGCGCTGAAGATTTCCAACTAGAAAAATAAATAACCCCGCAGCAAGCTGCGGAGATCCAAATCAGGCCTGAGGTGCCGAGTCGGCACCTCAGGCTGGTGATTGTCGTCATTTCGACGTTTCGAGAATTTTCGGAACATGGAAGTTTGACGCCTACGTCTCACGATCGTGGTTCTTTCCCTTGCACGCCTCAGTCTTTCCTTTGCCTTTCCGCTTTCCTCCTTCTTCTGAATTCGGGAATCTCTTGCCAGAGCGCTTTCGGACATATATATAGAGGTGTCATAAATTCTTCCGTCGTCTTAATGGCGCGTAAGAGGTGGAAGGTCGGGCCACAAACGCAACGGTGACATAGCGTTTGGCGCCGGTTTCCCGGCGACTGTATTTTCGGTCCCGGACCCCTCCTCTTCCAATATCCAAAGGCTGTCGAGAGCCTGATCAAGGAGAGAGTTATGCATCCTATGTTGATAGTTGCCATTCCCCTGGTGTTGGTGATCCTCGGTATGGTTTTGAACAGCATCGGGCTTTCCTTCGATCAGCCTCCAAGTTCAGCGGAGCAAGATCCTGTAAAGAGAGCGGCGGCGGAAAGCGAAAATTACCGCCGTTTCTTTGATTTACAGAGAAAGCGAGCTGTGACAAGGCAGAAAAGGGTCGGCCAATATGCCTGGCTGATGATAATCGCCATTATCGGCTCCTTCATCTGGTTTTACATGTCTACCGTGAGCAAAACCACTGCTGCGACTCAAATTGCCCAGCTTCAGACACTAGCGACGGAAGACGGAAAGGAGACGGTCCTATCGGTCACGCTGAAGGACGGGAGCAATGTCAAATACTTCATCAAATCATCCCAAGCCGCCACGGATGCCGCCACGAAAGAAGGAGTTTCGAAACAAAAAGTCTCATCCTACGACATGGAACAATCAGGTACGGTCATGAGTATCGGCGACAGCTCATTGCCTCTCGGCGTCGCACTGAAAGTGTCCAAGGACCCGGTAGCAAAAAAAGACTGAAAGTTGTCACTCAACCCACCCTCTACGAAATGAACCTTATTGGTTTCAAACTGATAAGCGGCCAAGAGAGCTAACGGAAGCAGCTGGGCGGTCACCCAGTTTTTCACCGTTGACTCTTACGAGCTCGAGGGCAAGGACTGGCTTGTTGTTCGATTCCAGGGCGAGGGTAGAGTTTCCTGAAAATTAGCGGTCCGTTTTCTAAGTCGCTCGAAAATTGCGGTGAAGAGAGAAGACAGGTCCCTCTTTGTTCGGGTGATCTTACAGTGCCCGGCGTTTAGGGGATTAGTTCTTAGATGGAACTAAAAAGATTTGGTCGTTGTTTTTCTGAGTGGATTGCCTCCCTGTCTTGGGGCAGGTGATGCTATTGTGAGTAAGGTCGTCGAGGCTTTTCGGAAGGGTTTTCCCCTTGTACTGGGCGCCGATGCTTTGTTTATTAATCGGGCCGTCGTCCAATACAACGAAAATTCCCATCTCGTGCACTCCGCCACATTTATTGCAAGAAACGACAACCCGGTATTGGGCTTGTGAACGCTTCTCAGTAGAGGATACTGCCTTTCCTATGTTAAGTTTTAGTTGCATTAAGGGCCTCTCGTTGTTGATTCCGCATTGTCCGCTGCTTTGGTAATTCCGTCAAGGATAAAGGAAAAAGGGCGGAACCCTTGATTCGTGACGTGGACATTTTCCCCGTCATGGAGTATGGACGAAGCCGATGCGTCGTGTGCTATCGGCAGCGTACGAAATATATTGTAACGGTTGGAGGTAACCCATGTGGGACGGAGAAGCGGAAGTTCTGGTGTTAGGGGCTGGTCATAACGGCCTCACCGCCGCCGCCTATCTGGCAAAAGCCGGGTTGAAAACTTTGGTCCTGGAGGCGAAAGAACATGTGGGTGGAGGCTCGGGCACCGAAGAGCTGACCGCACCCGGATACCGCCACGACACTTGCGCGTCGATCCACGGCGGGATTCAGTCCGGACCTGTCCTTAAGGATCTGGAACTGGATCGTTTCGGCCTCCGCTACATCTATCCCGATCCACTGTATGCCAGCGTCTTTCCCGACGGCAGTTCCCTCATCACGTGGCGCAGCGTGGACCAGACCGTCAAGGGGATCGAGCGGTTTTCCCCAAAGGACGCCGCGGCCTACCGTCAGCTGATGGACTTTTGGGAGAAAGCGATCCGCGATGGCTTCGTCCGTTCGCGCTACTCGCCGCCGCGCAAACACACTGACATTTACACGCGTCTGGAAAAAAGCGAATTTGGCTTCGAACTCATGAGATTCATGGCCAGCTCACCTCTTGATGTGGTCACGGACCTTTTTGAAGAGGAGCATGTCCGCGCGCACCTGCTCAAAGCCTCCATTCAGGGGGGAATCTTCCCGGACCAACCCGGTAGCGGTGGATCGGTTTTCACCGGCGGTACCGGCGCGCGCCACACCTACGGATGGGGGATCCCCGAGGGCGGCGCGCTGGAGCTCCCGCTGGCCCTCGCTCGATGTTTACGCGCGCATGGCGGCGACGTTATCACCTCGGCTCCCGTGAAGGAGATCGTCGTCGAGGGTGGCGCCGCAAAAGGCGTTGTCACCACGGATGGCCGGCGCTACGCCGCCCACAAGGCGCTGGTGGCCGGGCTGCATGTCCGGCAGCTGTTCTCGGAGATGATCGATCCGAAGTGGCTCGATGCCGGCCTGGTGGAAGCGATGGGGAAAGTAAAAACCGGTCTATCGGAGGTGGTGCTCCACCTGGCCCTATCCGAACGTCCGCGCTATCGCCAGGGCTTCGGAGTCGATGATGTCGTGCATGTACACGCGGCGGAGTCGATAGCCGATCTCATCGCCGCCTACGCCGAGTACCGCAAGGGGAATCGTTACCCGCGCGCGCCGTTCCAGATCATTTGTCACACCCTGCTCGACGGTAAGCGCGCTCCTCAAGGTCACCACGTCTTAAACATCGGCCATTACGCGCCCTATGATCTTTCCGGCCGGCCTGAATCCTGGTCGGCGATCAAAGAGGAACTCCTGCGCCATGAAATGGAGCGAGTGCGCGAATACATTCCCAATATCACTGAGAAAACCGTCGTGGGGAAACTCGTGGCGACGCCCTTGGATATCGCCGCGAGTAACGCCATGTTCTTGCGCGGCGACATCGGCGGGATGGCCCACCTACCCTCCCAAGAAGGCATTCTGCGTCCCCATCCGAGTATCTCCGATTATCGCACGCCGATACGCGGCCTGTACCTGACGGCCGCCTGCACCTATCCCGGCGGCTCCATCACGGGAGCGCCGGGCCATAATTCCGCGATGACGGTGCTGAGTGACCTGGGTCTGAACGCAACCACTCAATAGGAGGGGCGCGCAGTCAAATTAGAGCACAATACCTTTATCAAAGTTCCCCACCCAGTGAACGACAATGGCCACAGATGCTCTAATACCTTCACCTGGATTCCCGCTAAAAGCATGCGGAAATAACGGACTTTGAGAAGACCAGAAGTCGCCATTATGCAGCAAACTGCGGAGAATGAACCCGTAGAGATTCGATCAACTACGATGCGATATCGGGGTGAATCGCTCCTATCGGAACTGGGTTACCGTATCAATCAACGCCGGTTTGCCCTGTTCGCGAATAGCCCGAATCGCGCGCTGCAGCGCCGGTCCGACTTCGCTAGGATCTTCAATCGGGCCTTCGGCATACCAGTCGAAAGCTTGGGCCAGCTTGGCAAAATTAGGCGGCGGATGATCGATCTCCATTCCGATCGCCGCTCGCCCTACAGGGTTTCCTCTTTGCTTCGCCAATCGGATCTGATGAACCCAATCGTTGTAATAGCCGCGATTATTGTACATGACCACGAGCAGAGGAATATGGTCGTGAGCGGCTGTCCACAAACCCCCTGGATCAAACATGAGATCGCCGTCAGGTTGAATGTCAACGACCAGCTTTCCGCTTCCCCGATGAGCCAGGGCAACCCCAAGCGATATTCCCAGGTCAGTTCCAGTTCCC
>JBGPIK010000461.1:0-5188 GCA_041484845.1 Binatia bacterium
ATCATCGTGGACGGCGATGGCTCCATCCTGATGAACCTGGGCTCACTGGTCACCATAGCCAACAAAGCCCCTGCCAAGCTGTACCACCTCGTGCTCGAGAACGGGGTCTATGCGATGACGGGAGGACAGCCGGTCCCGGGCGTGGGACGTTTCAATATTGCCGGTATTGCCAAGGAGGCGGGCTACAGAGCTACCTATACATTTACCGACCTAAAGGAGTTCGCAACGCAAGCGGCCAAAGTGCTCAATGAGCTTGGCCCGGTGTTGGTTTGCCTAAAGGTCGAACCGGAAATCGATAACACGCCGATTCACCTCCGGCCGCCTCCGGCGCGGCGCACCGTCGATGCCATGAAGGACCTCCGCGAGGCGCTGGCGGGTGGCGTTAACCCGCGTTAGCCAGCAGAAGCGTCATCGGTCAGCCTCAGCCACGAGGCTCGTTGCGTCATTGAAAAGAAATAAGTCGAGCAACAGCCATTAGCGGGTTGTGGCTGTTGGAAATTTACAGCTTTACTTCCGGGTGACTTCCATGAACAGCTTATGCCATTCTTCCGCGGTCTGTTCATATTGAGAAACCGTCAGCCCCTTTTCAGGATACCAACGCTTGAATCCATAATCCTTCTGGGCGCTGCCAAAGTACAAGTCTTCAAACATTTTTTGCCCCTCGGCGCTTAAGAGGTAATCGACGAAGAGCAGCGCGGCATGGGGGCGCTGAGCGTTAGCGTATACGGCCGCCCCACCCGCGCTACTAACGACCAGGTCCATCGGAGCCCAGGCTAGAGGAGCGCCCGCCTTAATCGCTACATGCGTGGCGCTATAGAACTGGCTTGGGGAGGCCGGTACTTCTCCCGTGGCCACAAGCTGGGTCAAAGCGCTGCCGGCGATCATGTGCAGCCTAATATTCTGTTCTTTCAATTTCCTTACGAAAGCCTCGCCTTTGGCTTTCAAGATGGCCCCGATCATTCGCGCTCCCGTTTCATCCCCCGGCATGGCCATTTTATCCCTCAAGGCCGGCTTGAGCAGGCCGTCGAAATTTTTGGGCACGTCGGCTCCGCTAATGATATTTGTGTTGTAAGCGAAGCCGACAAACGATTCGCGAACAATCGCCCAGTAAACAAGATTCTTCGGGCCTTTTTCTTTGGAGTCGTCCGGATATCCGGCGAGTTGCGGCGAGGTGTAAGGCATGAGTAGCTGATTATCGCGGAAAGTCATCAGACCAGGGAGTGTGGTCTCAATGGCGTCGACCAGGTGTCGCCGCGCCTTCGCCTCGGTAAGAACCCTCTCGATCAGCGCGCCCGAACCTGTGCGGAACGTCTCAACTTTCACCCCCGGATATTTGGTTTCGAAAGCTTTGGCGATTTGTTTGTTCTGGTTTGCCGCCAGCGTCGTATACCAGCTAACTTTGCCCTCCCGTTTAGCGCCTTCAATCAGTACGCGCTCGCGATCGGCCCCGGTATAGGACGCTAACTCGGCTGCGGACGATGGCTTGCCGACTTGGCTTCGCGCCGGCGTGGAGACAAAGAGAACAAAAAGCGCCGTGTTGATTAAAATTTTTGCTTTTAATCTTTTTTGTTTCATGGTGTCACCCGATGCTTTCGATTGAGGGCAGAGGCGCTGGATCAGAAACTAAACAATAACCAACCTGTAATCATCGATCGATAATTGTAACATCATCGCTGGCAGAATCGTGAGCTTGTGAATTCACCACTTATGTTCGCGCAGACGATCGCGTGAATGCGCGCCTCGGCCAAACAAGCTTACCTGCGGACGCTCTTATTCCCCTGGGGCTTCCGTGTCAAGGGACTTTCTGTTCCGAGCGTGTGATCAGCGGGCCATGTAATCACCAGCTATTTGACTTTCCTATGAGTGACCGCGGGTCGCGCCAAGCACGGTCTCATTCGTTTACACTCTCCAGAGGTTGCCAACGATGAGAAATGACCGGCGATTTTCAATGCCACGATTCATATCCAATCAATAGTGCGGGGAGGACGAGACTCGTAAAATCGGTCAGAAAGTGCATAACCATCGGCGCGACCACGCTTTTGCGCCAAACGTAGACGAGAGCGAAAATAGCCCCTAAAACAAAGACGCTGATAACGCCGGCCATGCCTTCATACCCATGACCGAGCGAGAAGACGAGCGATGACAAGATCACTGCCGCGCTCGTTCGACCTGTTACCGTTTTGAAGCGCAGCATCAAATAGCCGCGAAAAACCGTCTCCTCGACCACCGCTACGACGGTGACAATAATCATACCTAAGGCCACTTGTGTAACACCGCTTACGGCCAGAAATGACGGCTGCTTTGCCGGGGCAGAAAGGCCTGCTTGGTGCAGTAAACTTGCAAACACGTTTCCGCCGAAGAACGCGGGCGCGAATAGGATCAATCCCAACGCGACATCTCGCCGTAGATGATCGATGTTCCATCCGAGTTGTCGAACCGATTCTTGATTGCGCCAGGTAAAGTAAAGCACTAAACTCAACAGGGCCAGGTCGTTCAGAATCGAAGCGATAGCCATTTGTGTGAAGCGGAGGTCCGCCTGCGTGCCGGTGAGGAATGAAAGAGCCATCGATGGCACGATCAAAAAAAGAAAAACCGCCACCTCGATCAGCTGGATTTTTCGACTCGGCCGAGCGGCACGAGAAACTTCCGAGCCATCGCTTTGCGACAAGTCAATTCTTAATTCGTCCGGCATGGGGTCATCATTGATTCGTGAAATTTTCATAACGGACTTCTCAGAAGATCCGGCTCAGGTTCACCGCGACTGTAAGTAGTCTGGCACCTTCATGCTGGCGGTGAAAGGCAGTCTCTTAAAATATTTTATGCAAGGATTGCCGGTAGCGGAGCTTATGACATGATGAACGCAACGCGGCGGGGGTGCCCTCGCTCCCCCGGTTTTTTATTGGCATTTTCTCGCTTATGGGTTAGCGTCGATCCACGCCCTGGCGAGATCGGTGGCAAACTTTTGCGCTTCCTCGGCGGTTTTGAAGCGATCCGCTAATCCGGTGATCGAGTGCGAGAACCGCCGGCCATCGCGCTTCCAGCTGATCTCGGCCCCAGCGCTCCATTGCTTCGTGCTCGGGTTCAACGAGGCGTAGGCGATGATCAATCGTTGTAAAACAGGTTGGCCATGATGGACTCTCGCCTATAGATTAACCTGATTTCCCGGCATCTCTGCCGCCGTTCTCCTCAAGACGCTTTCTCAGGAGGGCGCGGCGATTCGCCTGAAAGCTTTTTAAGTTTTTCTTGAAGGAAGCCGATGTGCAGTCGCAGGTGGTAAAGTTCACCCATATAGGACAGAGGAACCGAAACCGAAGCGACCTCGCCTTCAAGGCTTCTCAAGCGCTCGCCTGCCAACTGCGCATCGGCGGCATCTGCCCCTTTTCGGATAAGCGAATCAACTTCGCGCACCACCGCATACCAGCGGTAAATCTTCGAGCGAGCGCGCCATGTATAAATGGGCGGCGCCGCGCGAAACAGCGGGATCAATAAAGCCAATAAAGGCAGCACGAGTATTTTGAGACGGTCCAGGAGTACGGCCGTTCCATAAGGCAGCCAACGAAACAAAAAAGAGGGGCCTTCGGTGATGTAGCGCCGGGCATTTTCGTTCAGAGGAAGATCGACAAAATCCACCGAAGGAAACTGACGCTTCTGCTCCAGCACGCCACCCGTTTGATGGACTCGGGTGATGGCCTTCAGAAGCGCCGGAATCAGGCTAGCATTGAGATCGGCGCGCGCGGCTAAATTGGCCGGAGAAGCAACGAGCGTGATATCGTGAGATGGAATATTCTGTTGCAGGTTCAGTACCCCTTCGCTGACAATAACCGGAGCCAGAAAAGGAAACAGATGACTATAGGCGCGAGCTTGTTCGAAGCTAAGGAGTTCAAGTCCCAGTTGTTCGAATAGACTGTGAATAATCGGCGCCTCGGGAGAGGCGACAAAAAATGCGGCATCGATCCCGCCCTGCGACAGCAAAGCAATCGCCTGCGCCGAATCGGCCCGGACCAGCGTGGTGTTTGATTCCGTGAGACCGGTCGCCGCAAGGAGCTGCACCGCGAGAAGATAGGTGCCGCTTCCGGCGGCGCCGACGGCCATACGCTTCCCCTTTAAATCCGTAAGCCGCTTGATGCTTTTCTGTTTGCGAGTAAAAACCCAAACCGGCTCGAGAAACAGGCTTCCAAGAGATTGCAAGCGTTCCTTATCGTCGGCCGTTGCGCTGCCTCCCTGCACCAGCGCTAATGACACTTCACCCTTCTTGAGCAATTCGACATTTTCCAGAGAGCCGGCGGTGGAAACAACCTCGAGAACAATGCCGTCATTCTTCAGCAGGCGCGCGTATTGTTGGGCGAAAGCATAGTACGCCCCATTCTTCGCTCCCGTTGCGATTCGAATGACCTTCGGTGGCGGGGCACCCACATACCGGTAGGTGACCATAAAACCGATTATGACGACCAACGCGAGTAGACCCCAAACCTTGGTGAATTCCACGGCCGCTGTTGAAAATCGTTTAGTCATTTTTGTGCAGAGGGCGGCGCAAACTTCTACGAGTCGTCACGGTTATGATCGCATCTCCCTAAACGTCGCTTTTTCGGTAAAGTATTCCAGAGCGACGTCGCATTCGTCAAAGCTGTAAAAAGCTCGTCTCAAAACTCCCTCGTTCATCATTCCCCCCTGAAAAGCACAACCACGTCATTTATCGCGGATTCTGCGGTCCTACTTTTTCAATATTCACGCGAATGGCGATGCGGCCTTCGGCGAGCGTCTTTTGCCGGATCTCGTCCCAAGTGTTGGGTTCGCCGCGGATTTTGCGGTGCCAGTCGAGCACGATATCCATGGCCGCGGGATGGGAAACAACTTCGGCTCTGCCGTCGATCTGGATGTAATTGGAGCCGTGGAATTTATCGCCGTACACCAACAACGAAACTTGCGGGTTGCGCTTGATGTTCTTGACCTTATACGTCGTATCGCGCGCCGTAATGATGACATTACCGTCGGCGCCGAGAACCGGCGAGACGAGCGTCATTTGCAGCGAACCGTCTTTCTTCCGTGTGACCAGACAGCCGTGATGGTTGCTTTTCAAAAAGTTCTTCGCCTCGGAAATTTCCATAGCACCTCCAGCTTGAGCAGTTTTCGGGAATCCTAGCACAAACAGCGGTCGGAGATCAGCGGTCAGAGGGAATAGCCGGGAGCA
>JBGPIK010000462.1:0-5157 GCA_041484845.1 Binatia bacterium
ATCAATTGAACGACCTTGTCTAAATCGGCTTCGGCGACGTTCAACTTGATGCCGACTTTGGCTTCAGCCGAAAGCGCGCCTTGGAGGAGCAGTTTGATCTGTTCAATTTTCGCTCGCTTCCAGGGATCTTCCCACGCTTTTCTGTTGGCAATGAGCTGAGGGCAACTCTCCATTAACTCGGCAATTATTCTTAGCCCGTGAGCGCGAATGGTCGTGCCGGTCTCGGTGACTTCGACGATCGCATCGACCAGCCGTTCGGCAGCTTTAGCCTCCGTGGCGCCCCAGGAAAATTCTACTTCAACCGGAATTTTGCGTTCGGCGAAATAGCGCTTGGTGAAATTGACCATCTCTGTGGCAACCCGTTTGCCTTTAAGGTCCTCGGGTTCTTTGACCGGCGAGTCGTGAGGCACCGCGAGCACCCATCGCGTCGGCCTGAAGCTCACTTTCGAATAAACCATTTCAGCGACCACAAGGACATCCGATGCGTTTTCCTGGGTCCAGTCTTTGCCGGTTATGCCGGCGTCGAGTGTGCCGGACTCCACGTAGCGCGACATCTCTTGAGGCCGCACCAGACTGCAACGCAGTGTCTCATCATCGACGGTCGGGAAATAGCTACGGCTCGAGCCGGAAATTTTCCAACCCGATTTCTTGAACAAGTCGATAGTTGCCTGCTCCAGACTGCCTTTGGGCAAGCCTAGCTTTAACTCGCTCACTTCTGGTAAACCTCCTTCGGGTCGAACACCTTCTTCGCCACGACCTTCCAATCTTTCTTCGTCTTTTTACGAAAAAAGCAGCTTTTATAGCCCTCGTGACATGCCGCGCCGCCGATTTGCTTCACCTGAAGGAGCACGGTGTCGTTGTCGCAATCGATGAAAATATTTTTAACCACTTGAAAGTGGCCCGATTCTTCGCCTTTGAACCAGAGTCCCTGGCGCGAGCGGCTGTAATAGTGGGCTTTGCCGGTTCTCACGGTTTTGTTCCAGGCCTGCTTATTCATGTATGCGACCATGAGCACGTCGCGTGATTGGTGATCCTGGACAATAACCGGAACCAGGCCGTTGCCCTTGGCGAAATCGATCTTTTGCATCAGCTCAATCCTCGAATTGTACTCAGTTAACATACCTAAAGGGGTGATTCAATAAACGGGAAAGGGCAGTAGTGGTTCACTTGGAACCGCAATGTGCTTCTCAGCCCAAGAAAGATTCCTGGCTGCACGCTCGGAATGACACTTCAGGGGTTTGTCGACTAACATTGAAACGCATTACCGTCTTTTGGCCGACGGCTGGATCGTGTACGATAACTCCGGAGCCAGCCCGCGATTGGTGGAGCAAGGGCCATGAAACGAAAACAAGTGAAGAAAAAAACAAAAGAAATGTCCGCAGCCGTCGGGCGCGCGCTGCGGCGCGCCGCCAAGGTCGCCCGCAAGACCCCGCGCATGCACGGCACGCCGATCTACATTGTGAAGAACGGTAAAATCGTCGCTGAAAAACCGTGAGGGGTCTGCTCAGGGCCACCGATCTTTACACAATCGTCCCGATTATCAAAGATTGGACACGTGGCTAAATCAAAGCTCAACCGTGTAAGCACAGGGGTCTGGTCTTTGGCGAGTGCATTGTCAGTGCTATACCCGAATCAATGCGAAAAGAAGCGGCTATTGGACGCGATGCTGCTCGTGGTGCCCCGCTAATGACTCAAACAGGCTCAAACATCGGAATTTTTGGTTACGGATCTTTGCTCAGCAATCCTGGCGATGATATCGGTCCGCACATCGTTGACCGCATACCGCATGTGAGCCCTTGGAAGATCGAATACGCGCGGCGAAGCGAGGGCCGAGGTGGGGGTCCCACCCTCGTGATCCATAAAGCCGGACGTGCCGTAAATGGACAGATTTTGCTCTTGGATGTCGAAGCGAATCGGCTGGCGGACGTACGAGAATGGCTTTGGGAACGAGAGAACAAGCCGAGACGCCGTTGCATAAAAGAAATGCAAATGGGCGGTGTAAGACATGTTTTGTATTGCGACATAGAATCGAACATCGATGATTCGGAGTTGAATGCCGATTCGCTTGCAAGATTTGCGATCAAGAGTCTGTCTCTGAAGCCCAAAAGAAATGGCATCGCATACCTAGCGCGTAATATTGAATTGGGTATCGTTACACCACTTACTTACGCCTATCGAGAGGCAATTCTTCGACTTACAAGGTCCAGCAATTTGGATGAGGCCGAAAAGAATGCTTTGTCACTCGTGAAAGCTTGGAGGTTTAAAGTATGACGATTACAGACCGCATAGAGATGAATCCAAAAGTAATGATGGGAAAACCCGTCATTAGAGGGACGCGCATCCCTATTGAATTGATTCTTAGGAAACTCCCTGAGGGAGCGACTGAAGATGACTTGCTCGATGGCTATCCTCGTCTCAAAGTAGAGGATATTCAAGCGGCAATCGGTTACGCTGCCGACACATTGGCGCACGAGGAGACCGTTATTATTCTGACACCGCCTAGCTCCGGTTGGTAACAGCGTATCCGATTTAGGAGCCTGCTATGATTAAAGAACACGATCGCGTGGTATTAAAAAAGAGTCTTCCCGGACAACGGCTGAAAGCGGGAGATGTTGGTGCGGTCATACACGTTTACAAAAAAGGAGAAGCATTCGAAGTGGAGTTTCTAACGCTTCACGGTGAGACCGTGGCTACAGCGACTTTGGAAGCGTCTCAGGTTCGCCCAGTTGAAAAAAGAGAAATCACTCACGCGCGCCTCCTGCGGGCATAGCTGGTATCCATCGATCAGGTAAGAATCCTTCCTTGCAATGGCGTAAAATTGCCCCGTGGCTGCCATGGGCGTCATTTGCAAACGGCCGAAAGAGACTAAAAAAGGTGCCACGCTACTTTTCGTGAAGAGCTTCGCGCATCGGAATGTAGCCAAATGTCAGGTCTATAGGTTCGAGTGATTTTATTTCGTTAACCAGCGGATCTTGATGAGGTGTTCGACCGACTTGAACTCTGGATCGCCGGTCAACACGGTTGCGTTCAGGCGTTGAGCGGTGGCGATGCAAAAGGCATCCGCATAGGAACGCGCAGGCTCACTCTTCTTTTCGGCCGCTGCTCGAACCAGGGATTGGCCTGAACAACTAAACCGTCGGGAGCGTTTTCTCAGGCAAGATTGTACTGCCCAAGCCATTCTCACATCGGCCACTGATGGCCACCATTTCCCTCAGTCCCGCAGAGCTATTTCCATAGCTGTTTGTAAAAGCCCTGCTCATCGAGATCCTTCACAAATCGATCATCATAGAAGTCTTCCGGCTTGGCTGCTTTGGCCTTGGGATTTCTTGGCGCGATCTGGTTCAAGACTTCTTGGACACCCTCGCGTGTGTTGTAGGGAATCTTGTCCACGTAATCCAACGCATATTGATAGACCGCGCTGATCGTCTTCGCATCGGTTGCGCGGCCGTATTTGGCGATGGCGCGACCGCTAAGTTCTCGATCCGTAAACAGCCGGTGGACGCCTTCGGCATAGGCTTTTAAGAATCGCCGTGTCAAATCGGCGTTGGCATTGATAAAAGAACGGCGCGCCATAAAGGCGTCATGGGGAAAATAAACTCCGGCCTTGCCCATGTTCATGAGGACCTTCGCCCCTGCCTCTTCCGCGCGTAGATTCGCCGGGCTCGAAAACGGAGCGGCGACGATGGCGCGTGTTCGCAACATCGCTGCCGCAGCGAAGAGATCGCCTGTCTGTATGAGTGTCACGTCACGCCCCGGCTCAAGACCTTGCTTGCGCAAAACATAACGGATGGTGAAATCGCTAGAAGATCCGAAGCGGGTTACGCCAACCGCCTTTCCGCGCAAGTCGTCGATCGTTTTGATCTCCGGTAACGCCATAATGTAAAAAGCAGGGACTTTGACCATCGATCCAAACATAACAACGTCCGCCCCGCCTAAGCTCGAATCGACCGCGGCACTCCCTGCTGCGCCTGCTACGGGGAGATCGCCTCCAAGCATCGCTTGGACCATCAGGGATCCGGAAGCGACCAGCACCAGATGAGAATCAATGTCGTATTTCTCAAAGAGCTTTCCCTCTTGCGCCACCCACAGACCCGCGAAAACCCCGCTCGCGCTCGAGTAACCCATCGCCAACCGATCCTTCGCCGCCGTCAAACCCGGCAACGTTGCGATCAGCATCAAGCTGACAAGAACCGCGTGCATCGGTTTATTCACGGTTTTGATCTCCTTGCCTCTGATGACGTGTCGGGCCGAGACCTATTACGAACGTGAGAAAATGGCGGCTAAGTGGAGCCGCGTCGCGAAGGATCTCCGGATGAATTTACTTTCCCGGGCTTCTTGTTCGATGGCTTGAGAACCGTGTCCCAAAGGATTGCCGCGATACCGCAAACCAGGGCCGCTCCTCCCACCAGCGGCATCGAGAACACGAACCCGGCAACGCCGAGCACGATGAGCCATAATCCGGCTGTCGCTAGGTTGACGAATCGCTTCGGCCGCTCCGGTTGCTCGCTTTTCTGAATCCTGCGCGTTTCTTTCTCAAGCATGGCGGAAGCGGTTATGTTAAGTTCTTCCTGAAAAGCGACCTCTGCCTCCGGGGTTAGACTCGCCCCATGCATGAGCCTCTCGATCTCTTGTTCCCGCTTTTGCTGTTCTGAATGCATTTATCTACGAACAGTCTTGCTAACCTTGGCTCGACTGTCAATGAAAAAGTGCAGATTTCCGGATCAGACCACCCAATTTCGGGATCAGGTCCAGTAGAATCGAGAAGGAGATAACCAACTGAAATGGGCGCGGCTTCGACGTTTCGAACCTCGCAAAATTGAAACGATTCGAAAGCCAAGAAACGGGGTTTACGAAAGGGTTTTTCTTGCGAACGGAGCGACTTTGGCCTGCTCGCCGCCGGACTTGGCGGCTTCCTTTTGACGCTGTGCTACCGAGTTGGGAGTTTCGCTATTAGCGGACTGGCCGTCTAAGGCTTGACTTAGAACGTCCTCCTGTAGCGATTCCTTACTAGCATTGGTCGCGGCGGCGGACCTTGCGGTCTCAACCGGCAGGCTGTCGTCATTAATAAAAACTGCGGCTGCGAAGACAGTTGTCCAGAGACCATCTTTGTTGCCGACAGCAGACTGGGTGATATTGGTGGTACGAACGATCTTCCCC
>JBGPIK010000463.1:0-5155 GCA_041484845.1 Binatia bacterium
ATGGCCAACGGGCAAGGCACCGATACGCGCTCCAATGGCGATAAGTACGTCGGTGAGTTCAGGGACGGCAAGAGCAACGGGCAAGGCACCCTTACGTTCTACAATGGCAATAAGTACGTCGGTGAGTTCAAGGACGGCATGTTCAACGGGCAAGGCACCCTTACGTTCTCCAATGGCGCGAGGTACGTCGGTGGGTTCAGGGACGACCAGTTCAACGGGCAAGGCACCCTTACGTTCTCCAATGGCAATAAGTACGTCGGTGAGTTCAGGGACGACCAGTACAACGGGCAAGGCACCCTTACGTTCTCCAATGGCGCGAAGTACGTCGGTGAGTTCAGGGACGGCCAATACAACGGGCAAGGTATCCAATACTCGACCGACGGATCAATCCTGCAATCGGGAATTTGGGAGAACGGGGTTTTTATCAGGGCACGACGATGATTTACACCTACGTGTTGAATCGCGGTGACCGAGGAGTTCAAAGTGCAGCGGATCGGCTTGATGGTTTCGTCGAACAATCGCCTGCGGCGCTTGCCGGTGAGCGGCGCGTTAGGCAGGTAGCAGCCAGATGAAAGCTATGTACGGTAATACCGGCGAACAAGATAACGAGGTAATTGATGCTCACTTGGCCAAGTTGCCCAAAGGAGCTGTTGTCGTTAATCTTGGATGCGGGCCAAATATTCAGAATGAACTGAATAATTTTGCACGAGCCGTCGGCAAATATCAGTACAACTCAACCCTGATCTTCGCGGATTTGAACGTGGGTCTCATTGAAAATCTGAAATGGCCGGGAGGTCCAGAAAGAGTAAAGGTAACCGCGTTAAATGCTGCCGCCGCCACAACCGTTTTGGGGAAAGAACGCGTTGATCTCATAGTTGCCTTCGGTTTATTCGGTAACTTGCATCCAGACACCACAAGTGAAGGTACAGGAAAAGGTGCTTGGCCTGCTGTTCTCCGGGAATGTTTACGTCTACTCAAACCAGAAGGCAAGATGATTGTCAGCAACTCCCGCGACCGTCAACCGTTCGAGGAGTTCAAGAAAGCTGCAGAGGAAGCAGGCTTCACGCTTACAGACCCGCTCATATCAGAGGGCATTCGAGGGAAAATGAAACTTGGCGATCAGCGTTATCTTGTCGTGTGTCAGAAACTGCGTGACACCGCTGCCTAACAATGCGTTGTAGTGGGGGCCACCAAGCGCAGTTATTAAACTTCGCTCACGCCGTTCGCGGCGTCGCTGAACGCCACGTTAAGCAGATGGAGAGCTATTGTTGGAAGATGCGATCGAGAAGAAGACCGAAGAAATCAAACGTGCGGTCAGCACTCTGAAGAGAAGGCTGCGGGTTGGGGATAATTCCAAACCTTTGTCTTGGGTTGTTCCTGGCAAGCTCGCTTGTGCACCCAGACCGCTCCGGTACCACCCTTGTTACGGCGGAAGTGGAAGCCTCCTTCCGGCCTCGGCGACTGATCTTCTCTTTGACTGGGCGAGCGAAATACAAGACGAGGACATCAAGAGCGTGATCTCACTCATGCATGATAGGGATGTGCGTTGCTATGAATCGTTGGATTTGCGTGCAGCTGACATCTATAACTTTTACGAGCAACAAGGGTTCGAGGTAGCGGCAATTCCTTACGAGGATCCCCACCACAAGAAATCGACCCCAGCGGAAAAAAGAAAGACGCTGTTGCGCATCCGTGAGGAGGCTCTGGCTGCATATGACAGGCTTTCAAAGCCCGTTTTGGTTCAATGTAGTGCAGCGTGGGATCGTTCACCCCCTGTCGCGGCATTCATATGTGTGATGAGGAGCCTATAATCCCGAAGCTGCCTAACACCGCACTGGAGCCGGCGCCCTACAGCGTCCGCTGCGCTCCCGTTTTCAGGCGCAGCTCAGCGCCAGCGTTACCTGATAACACCGAACCCAAACAACGACGCACTGCGCAGCGGCGGTCCACATCGGGCCGCCGTTTTCGCTCCGAAAGCCTGAAATCGCCCAAACCCTCATTTCTTTCGACGCTCCGCGCCGAGCTGTAGAGGCATCACGGTGTCGGCCCGATCATCGGTCTTGGCCTCTTCCTCACTCCGCCGCCACCGGCGTCATCGCCGCCCGCGTTTGGCCGGGCGTATTGATGGCGCTGCGGGGCCTCGCCCTCGCGCGGCGGCCCGGCGGCCTCAACCGCCATTTCCACTGATGCCGTCTCATCGTCGCTGCCCGGCTCCGCATTGGCCTCGGCCGGCGCGGCCACTTGCCGCTCGCCCTTGTCCAGATCGAGCGCCGCATTCAGTGCGGCCTGACGCGCCAGCAACTCCTTCAGCTTCAATTCATGTTCAAACGGTCTCCCGAGCTGCTCGCGATAATCCGCGAGCATTTTTTCAGCGCGGGCGACCCGTTTATTCTCTTCCGCGACGCTCTTGTCGAGCGCGCGGAGCGCGGACTCGATGCTCTGCATCGTCCCCACCGGGTTCTCCGCGTTGAGATGGGCACCGGAAAAACTCGAACGAACGGTACGAGTCAGCCACCTCGTGTAAGGCAAGGGTCTGTCGTCCCTTCTAATCGAGGCCCAGAACCCTGGCCGGAACGCGCTGAGCGATTGTCTTTACGTCTTCCGGATTCATTCCGTGGTAAAGGAGCTGCCCCACGAATGCGCGAAACGCCTCCGCAGCATACGGATTAAAGGCCTGACCGCCGTCAACGGTCATGGCACAGCGCTCCACTCCAATCGCTTGAGCCGATCGGATAATCGCCGCCGCCTCCATGTTGGGGCGATAGATGAGCTCGATGACCGCTCCCTGGTCGGCCATCCGCTTGCGCTCCTCCAGTGTTATTTCCTGCCGGACGTGGCTGACCACAATCCGTTCAATTCCGCGGTGGTGCGCCTCGGCCACCAGCACCAGGTGCTCTTGAGGGGAGAGATGACCGGTCGCAATGACCATGTCATTCGCTTTGACGATTTCGAGGATCTCCTGCATCTCGGGGACAAGCCGCCCGCTATCGTCGAGAACCGTCAGTCCCGGACGTCCGCGTGTTCCTACGGGGATCAGACTCTCGGGGACGTGACGCGAAAGATGATAGGCGGAGTTCCAGGTGGGCGGAAACACGACCTTGCAGCCGATTTTGGCGGCAACTTCCACGGCGAACGGGTTTAGGCCGCCAATGGAGTAGTTCAGAACCACCGTCCCGAAGAGAGCGACCTCCGGAATTATGGGTTGGATGGTTTGCGCGAGCGCACCCGTCGGCCAGTGGTGGCTTTTCATGACGATCGCGCGCATCCCCGCCTCACGCGCTTGGCGCGCGATTCCCAGGCCATCCAGCCGCCGGGCGACCCGGATATCCGGTGCCGGTGGCATGTCCGGTCCGAAGTGTACATGCATATCGATAGCGCCGCGCATCATCTCGTCAATGACCGAGCCGAAGTTCTCCTGGGTCAGCATGGGTTGCATCCTCTCATTTTGCCAAGCTGTAAACCCGCGGCATCTACTTGTCAACTTAAGTAACGACGAGGTCAGAGGTCGGAAATCAGAGATCAGCAAGACTGTCATGCATGAATCGCAAGGAGTAAAGGGCGGGAGCAAGAGCCAAGAACAAAAAACAGATCTCAGAAATACGAGACCGGCCTAGTGACGAAGGATGAGTGGAGCCCTTCGGCATGGCTCAGGACGGGCTCCGCGATACCCATCGTTTTTGAGTTGGGGCGCCAACCGGCAAAGAACTTTAGCGCGAGCGCGGCGCTTGCGGTATTTTAACAATTCGTCCCGCGCCGATTCCCTCATTCAGCTCGGCTTGATTCAAAATCGCAACGTCTTCAGGCTTCATATCGGCGGGCAAAGTCCGGGGAATCAGATCCCGAAAGCGCGTCGATCGGGAGACCGGTTCCAACCCCAACCGAACCGGCTCTTTGCTCAGGATGCGGCGATCTTGAATTTCGCCGAAGCCTTCCATGGTATCGAGAAAAACGTTGCGAATGGCGCTGAACGCCTGCGGCGCCGCGTATCCGATAAAATTGTAGATGCTGCCGCGGTACTCGATGAAGTAAACCATCACCCTGACCACTTGCCCTTTTTCCATCTGTGCGTCCGCGACTGCGGCGAACGCGGGAAATCCGCCGGAGCGTCGCGGCCCGCGCTCGATGATTCTCAACCCGGGCTGGTTGAGAAACTTTGCCGCGGCGGCCTGCAGTGACCTCTCCTCGCTCGAAGTAAAACCTAGAATCGCTCGGCTTTGATTTTCGACCATGACCACCTGACCGGGTTGATTGACAAGCTTAAATCCGCGCGGCACAGGGAAGCGAAAGCCCAGCTCCGGATGGTAGAAGACATTTCCTTCGACGAATCCCTGACGCGGATCTTCTCCGAGCACCAGACCCTCGATAGCATTCAAATAGCGCGAATCCGCGGTGATTCGCTTCTCCGCAGAGGCCGGGGTTGATTCCCTGATGCGCTGAATTCGGTCGCCGGGATCGGGATGGGTGGAGAAAAAGCTGGGCATTTTTTGCCCCTCCTTTTGCTCAATCCGGTTGAGTGCTTGAAAAAAGGGGATCACCTGCCGGGCGTCATAGCCGGCTAATGAGGTGTACTCAACGCTCAGTTTATCGGCTTCCAACTCGTCCTCGCGGCTGTAACGAAGGAAAAGCATTTGCGCGGCCATGCCGCCAAGATTGAGGATGTCCTGGGCGGGAAGGCCGAGTCCCTGGCCGAGAAGAGCGCCGCCGAGAAGGAGCCCCTGACCTATTTGTTGATGCCAGGCCTGGCGCGCTGCATGGCGGGCGGCGACGTGGCCGATCTCGTGCGCGAGCACGGTGGCGAGCTGGTCCTCGTTGTTCAAATGGCTGAGCATCCCCCGTGTGACGTAGACATAACCACCCGGAAGCGCCATGGCGTTGATGATCGGACTGTCGAGGATGCTGAAAGTAACCGGAGTGTTGCGAAACTGCTCCTCGGTTCCGGCGCGTCGCAGGTGGCTGGTCGCGAGCACGCGGTTGCCGACTTCGCTGACGTAGCGCTCCAGCTTGGCATCGTGGTACAGGCCAAACGTAGCCGCCACTTCCTTGCTCGCTTGTTTGCCGATCTCGGTTTCCTGTTGCCAGGTGTAGCCCAGATAGCGCCGTTCACCCGTGGCGGGGACATAACCCGTGGTACAGCCGAAGTAGAGAAGGGCGCTCA
>JBGPIK010000464.1:0-5142 GCA_041484845.1 Binatia bacterium
CATCAGACGATCCTTTCCCATGGTTGTCGCCAATTTGACCGCCGAAGCGATTCTTGATCTCGCCGCTGCGTTGGCAACAAAGGTTGCGCCGCGCGGTTTCCTTATTCTCTCGGGCATTTTGACGCCCAAGGCAAACGCTATGATCCATCGCTTCAACTCGGTCGGTTTCCGGGTGGCAAGACGCAAACACGAAAGAGAGTGGGCTACCCTGTTGTTGCGTCGGGGTTAAAGCGTCATGGCGCGCTTCTTTCTTTCGCGCAGCAACATCCGCGGCCGGCGCGGGACCGTCGTCGGCGCGGAGCTCGAACATTTAAGAAGAGTGCTGCGATTACGCCCAGGGGATCATATTATCGCGTTTGACGATACCGGTTGGGAGCACGAAGCCGTCATTCGAGCGCTCCATGAAGAGCAAGGCGAGCTGGAAATTCTGCGCTCCTATCAGGCAGGGCGGGAGTCGCCGCTGCTCGTTACCTTGGCCGTCGCGTTGACTAAAGGGGAAAAAATGGACTATGTGGTCGAGAAAGCCACGGAACTCGGAGTTCAAACCATCGCGCCGTTTGTCTCCCGCTTTACGGTGCCGAAATTGGACGACCGCAAAGTCCTTCAGCGCGCCGAGCGCTGGCGGAAAATTGCGCTGAGCGCGGCGAAACAATGCGGCCGCACTTGCCTGCCCGCGATTCTCCCGGTATGTGATTACCGCGATTTGATATCTAACCAGGCATTGGGCGCATTGAAGCTTTTGTTCTGGGAAAAAGAGGCAGAGCAGACGTTGAAGCAAGTGCATGCCAAGGAGGCACGGGTGCCGTCCGTCTGTCTTGTGATCGGGCCGGAGGGAGGCTTCACTGTTGAAGAAGCCGAGTTGGCTCGCGAACAGGGATATTCGACGGTTCATTTGGGCCGGCGAGTTCTGCGCGCTGAAACGGCGGCAGTGGCGGCGCTCTCGCTGGTGCAATATTTATGGGGAGATCTAGGGTAATTTGGCAAAGAGCAAAGGGCAAAGCGAGAAATAGTTTGCCCGTTCCTGCGTAGTACCGTCTGGTTCTTGCCCTCGCGATTTGCTGTTTGCGCCGGGGCAAGCGTAGGATGGGTTGAGCGGCGCGAAACCCATCGCCCTGTTGAGCGATGGCGTTACCGCTTGCGTTTGGCCCTTTGCGTTTTGCAACTCACTGCCTGTAACGAGAGGAAAGAAGGTTAACGCCGTGGTCCGATGTCCTAATTGCGACCGTCCGATTGAAGAGAGTGACACCGAATGTCCGCATTGCGGCGCTAAACAACTGAACCGCCGTGTCATCTTAGGTGTGAGACGAGAGGAGTTTTCTTTAACTCCCGAGGAACCCTATGAGCTCGGCGATGATCGGGAGCTGGACGAGTTGGCCATGGCCCCCCAGGGTAAGGCCGAGACGGAAAATTGCGCGGCCGAAGCGGCGCGCGCGCCGGTGACAGAGGTTCGCTGGGGCGGTTTCTTTCGGCGCTTTTTTGCGTTCCTCCTCGATGTTGTTGCGATCGTGCTGCTAGCATCGGTGATGGGGCTGCTCTCCTTCATCGGCTACAAGGTCGGTTTGTCCGGTTACGGACGCCCGATCACGTGGCGTAACGGCGTGCCATTGCTTTTTTTACTCACGTGGGGCTCCATCTTCTTGGCGACCCTTTACTTTGTCGTCTTTCACGGTGGCGAAGGGAAAACGATCGGAAAATGGCTGTTGGGTCTACGCGTCGTCGGGCCCGAGCAATCGGCCGTAAGCTACAGCCGGGCTTTTCTCCGCTGGCTTATCATGGTGGCATTCGCTCCCCTGGGATTGGGCTTTTTGTGGATCCTGTGGAACCCTGAAAAGAGAGGCTGGCACGACTATTTGGCGCGAACCTGGGTGATCAGAGATCAACCCTTGAAATGAGCGGTTATGCGAGTTCTAAAAATCGGGGTGGTGATGGACCCCGTAGACAAAATCAATATCGATAAAGACACCACTTTTGTGCTGATGCTGGAGGCCCAGCAGCGCGGCCATGAAGTGTATTACATGGAATTGGAAGATCTTTTTATCCGCGGCGGCACTCCGTTCGGACGTTTCTGCCGAATCCAGCTTGCGCGCGCCACGCCCCATTTTCAGCTCAGCGAGTATGCCACCGGCCCTTTAGAAGATTTCGACGCGCTGCTCATGCGCAAAGACCCGCCCTTCGACATGAAGTTTTTCTTCGCCACCCATTTGTTGAGTTTGGTGGACGAGCGCAAGTGTTTTGTCATGAACGATCCAAAGGGACTCCGGGAAGCCAACGAAAAGCTTTATGCGCTGCGGTTTCCGGAACAGATTCCGCAAACACTCGTGAGCAGTGACATGGCGCGGCTCAAAGCCTTCATGGAGGAGTTGGGAGGAGAGATGATCATCAAGCCGCTTGATGGTTGCGGCGGCAGCGGCGTCTTTTACTTAAACGTGCAGGATCGGAATACCAATTCCATTCTGGAGGCGGCGACCGATAACGGGCGCAGGCTCATCATGGGACAACGCTACCTTCCCGAGATCCGCCAGGGCGACAAACGCATCATTGTTCTCGATGGACAGGCGCTCGGCGCCGTGCTCCGGATTCCATTGGAATATGAGACTCGCGGCAACATTCATGTCGGTGGACAATGCGTCCATGCCGCGTTGACGCCCCGGGACCAGGAAATTTGCGCGGCGCTTGCGCCGCTGCTCAAAAATGACGGTTTGTATTTTGTCGGCCTGGATGTGATCGGCAGTTTTTTAACCGAGGTCAATGTCACGAGCCCGACCGGCATTCAGGAAATCAACGCTCTGGACAATGTCCGTCTAGAAAGCCAAGTGATAGATTTTGTCGAACAAAACGCCGTGGCTCGTGGTCCGGTAGTCAGTGGTCCGTAGTCCCGTCGTCCCGCGGTCCAGTGCGGAGTGGTCCGAGGTCCTGTTGTCGGTGGTCTGTATCCTGTCCGAACTAGCCTTGACTCGTATTAGCTTTTAGGCAATATTCCACACTTCTGGCCAGGTAGCTCAGTCGGTAGAGCAGAGGACTGAAAATCCTCGTGTCGGCAGTTCGATTCTGTCCCTGGCCACATTTATTTTCAATTATTTACATGTTTGCGTCTTTTGGTTGCGCCCATCCGGTAGCGGTTAGCTAGGCACTCTTACCGGCCCACGCTATGCAATGACTTCATCGGCACAACGAAAGTGCGTCACAAAATAAAAGGCAGGCTCTATGTCCTGCCTTTTGTTTATGGCGCCAATGGCGCCTGCAGCAACGTCCCCACAAACCTCTCGCCGGGTCGACGGATCGTTTCGTAACGGTCCGGTGGAAAAGTGAGGCAGGAGATTCTTCACCTGCCTCGGAAAGCGCCGCAACGCCGATGAAGAAACGGTAGCTCTGAACACCAACCGTAAGCTCACGACGATCATCGAACGGTCCCGAGCCAGGGTAAAAAGGAGGGAGGCATTTCGGCCGGCGATTGCGCCGCGGTCTCGGATCAGGACAGTACTTCGTCAACAATTAAATGGTAGTTTTTCTTCGTTTGATGTTTTGAGAATTATCAAAACGTGAAAATTCCCCCTGGGGGGAAAAGCTCCCGTCTCACGTCTCTGATATCTGACGTCTGATCTCCGATCTCTGACGCCCGATCTCTGATCACGGTGTCGTTTCGACGTTTCGGGAATTCTCGAAACGTGGAAGTTAACGCTTGAGCTCTTCACCCTTTCCGGGTTTGTGTCTTTGCTGACTTCTGACCTCTGTCCTTGCGGGATTCCGCCTCACCCCTGACGACTTACGCCTCACGAGCATGGTCTGCTGACGTCTGATCTCCGACCTCCGATCTCTGCCTTGCCGACCTCTGATCTCTGATCTCCGACCTCTGTTGTTTAAATACGCATGCTTGCTTTGGCATCCCATCCCGTTTAAGATCGCCGGGCTAAATGAGCAAGTCATCGCCCAAACCGCCCCTCTGTATCGTTATCGCTGGTCCCAATGGCGCTGGTAAAACCACCTTTGCGCGTGAGTTTCTGACTAAGCATGCACGTGTCGTTCATTTCGTGAATGCCGATTTGATTGCCGGGGGTCTTTCGCCGTTACGGCCCGAACTGGCGGCGGTTACCGCCGGGCGCCTGTTTATAAAGGAACTCGATCGCCTCGCGAAAGCTCATGTCGATTTCGCGTTCGAAAGTACTTTGAGCGGCTTGGTCCATCTGAAACGGCTGAGAGCGTGGAAATTTGCTGGTTATCGTATCGAGATCGTTTATCTTCGACTATCTTCGCCCCGACTTGCCTTACGCCGTATTGCCGCTCGCGTGAAACAAGGTGGGCACAATGTCCCGCGAGCGGATGTGCTGCGCCGCTTTAATCGTAGTTGGAATAATTTTCAAGACACGTACAGTCTTTTGGCTGACGCATGGACCGTGTATGATAACTCTGGCATCACTCCCCGCGTATCGGAGCAAGGCCCATGAAACGAAATAATATCAAGAAGAAACCATCGCGACTCACCCTGGCCGTCGGCCGAGCGCTCCGCCGCGCGGCGAAAAACGCGAGAAAAACGGCGCGCGCCTACGGCACGCCGATCTATATTTGGAAAAACGGCAAGGTCGTGGCCCAGAAACCGTAGACGAGCAGTCTCAGGAGCCAAACACTTTTTGCTGGATGCGGGCGGGCCGTTGACGCCCGGCCGGCTGGCCAAATTGATCGGCCGCCAGGTTTCGACTGTGAGTATTCATCTCGGCAAGCTCCGGAATGCCGATGTCGTGCGCTATGACGCGGCCGGCAACGAGACCCGTTACTGGCTGAAGCACAGATCAGAGATGAGGGCACTGTTTCGGATGCTGGAAAAAGTGGTAGACGCCGCCGCGAAGCTTAAGTGAGAGTCATTTTGACGTTTTGAGAATTATCAAAACGTGGAAGTTAACGCTTTAGCGCTTTGCCTTTTCCGGATTTGTGTCTTTGTTGACTTCTGACGTCTGATCTCCGACCTCTGACCTCCGCCTTGCTGACCTCTGACTCGGCTTCTTGCGCTTACCCCTTTGCTCCATGCTCCCTGCTTCTTTTCGCCGAAAGTCTTTGCGTTTTCGTCTCCGCCTTTGGTACTATGATAGACTGCACAGTGGCAAGCGGCCGAGGACGATGCGCTAGCTTGCTACCGAACGATCTCTGGTC
>JBGPIK010000465.1:0-5123 GCA_041484845.1 Binatia bacterium
CTGGAGTTTATGAAAGGACCCTATCTCGATTTAGGAAAGGAACGGGGGCGGTTCGTCGAACGGGCTTACGATGCAGCGGTACAGGGATATCTTCTATCGGGCAGCGTCGACGAGAAGCTACAGCGGGAAATGATCGCGGTCGCCGCCCAGCGCATCAAACCGGCGCAACCGGTGCCGCCGGAGCGTGTTTTCGATTTTAGTTTCGCTCAAAAAGTCAGTGAATCACTGCGATAACGGAGGCGTCCAGAATCGGTTGCATTATGACCATGGTCTATTTTGCTCTTCCGCGTCATTGAGTGCGTCGAGTCGTCAATAACCGGGTTAGTCCGGTCAGAAACGGCCTGCGAATCCCATGAGACTAGTGCACTTTCACAAGGAATTTTTTACAAGTTAAGAGCGGGGGCACGCTTTGATGGACGACGATGCTGCGGGGAATCGACCCACCGAGATTGAACTCGAAGTCAGCTACTCCCCGCTGGCGAATTCTGCCGCATGCGATATCCCAAAATATAACGACAATGGGACACTATTGCAGGATCTGTGGACGTGCTAGGCCGAACGAAGCCTTCTCTGGAAAGGGGCATCGGGCGCATGTTTGCAAGCAGTGCGCGCGGATGCCAAAAGAAAAAAGACATGCGATAGAAGAACAAGAAGAGATTTCCGGCTTTCTAAAACAATCCCATATCTCAGAGAAAAATGTCGCCAGGCTCAAGACGCTTGCGGCGTCGGCAAATTCACAAACTGCGGAGCTGGCGGGCATCGTTCTGGAGGTAGCATTGGTCAAGCCTTACAAGAGAGGCCGCCTAAAGGTTCTAGCCAGGGAACGAAAAGACCTGCTCCAGAAGCTTCGCGAAACAGGTTTGATCTCCGCCCATCATTATGATTAGACCAACAACACAAAAGGTTCGTGTCCGCTTTTCCCTGCTCCCGAAAATGACACCCTGCTGGTTCCGCCAGCACAGACGGCTAAGAAAGCTTGCACCGAGGGCAACCTTTCGGATAACAGGCGCCACAGTAGATCTTGTCACACCGGGGGCAAGGGGCGAAGCATTCTCGGCAGACAATATGAAGACGATCGTCGCAGACGTAATGGCCCTTCCTTGGGTAGAAGCAGGCTTCGCATGGAAGGGGGTCAAAGGATTTCAATATCGGGTTGAATGTCAGAGGAAATGGCCTCATTTCCTTTCGTCTCTTCACTGAAAGCCAGAAAATTGGGCTCGTCGCTTCAATGCGAATCAAAGAGATCGGCTCAAGCACGAGATCGATACTGAATTTCCCGATCAGGTCCTGAATCTTGCCCTTCAGTTCCCTTTCAATGGCTTCGATCTTGCTCGCAGTTTTCTCTTTCTCTTCGGGAACGGCAGCTTTTTTTTCCAGCAACTGGCGCTGTTCGTGAATCATGGTCTGATAATAGTCCCGGACCCGTCGGATATCCCGGTTCATCCTGCGCTCCACGCTGATCAGGAACTCCGACAGCGCCTCATTAACGATCTTCGCTTGAGCGCGCCAGAAGGCTTTGAGGACTTTTTCGCTGTTTTCACGCTCCGCTTCCCCTATGGGTTCCTCGGCGTAAAGGGCGATGAGTCCAAGGGTCTCTGGTGCGATTTTCTGCACTGCGAGATTTAGCTCGTTGATCAGACACGCGAAAATGCCTTCTTGCCGGTCATCCGAGAGGGCGGAATACTTAAAATAGCCCAAAAGATAGGAGATGCGCTTTTCCTCCTTCCGCTCCATGTGAAAAACAGCGTTGTTGAAAACCACCTTTTCGTCCAGCCGGTCTTCAAGCCTCTCCAGCCGCACGGATGACGGCGCAATCCCTATGGTAGAAAATTTTCCCCGCTCGCCCATCAGAATGGCCATTTTTTTAAAAATCTCTGAATCATAAGAGACAGAAATTCCGTCGTAGGCATCACCTGAGAACGCAAGATTGGCGTGCTCCGGGATTTCCAACACACTAGCTACTTCCGGGGGGAGAAGCACCTCTAGACCATCGTCGCTCGGCTCCACAACAGCGCCTGTCTCCGTCAGCAGATCCCCAGTGAAATTGGAAAGTGATGAGATCAAACCTCGTAATCCTCCCCGAAAACTTTTCTGTCCAATTCTTTAGACTTGAGGTAATCAGACTTGGCCTTGACTAGATCCTGGCCGAGCACTTCAAAACGAGAGCGAGCCTCCTCATGGTTGTGGCTGCGCAACCATATCTCCATGACAATATCGTCAAACTCTCGTTCTTCTCCCAAATAACCCAGCAGGGGCTCGATTTCGCCAATGACCATCTCAAACATATTGATCTTGTTCTCCAGGATATGGAGGATATGGTCTTCAAGCGTCTCGCGGACCGATAGATTGAAGATGAAGACATCTCTGGTCTGGCCGATCCGGTGCAGCCTCCCTATGCGCTGCTCAATCCTCATAGGATTCCACGGAAGATCCAAGTTGACGAGCGTATTGCAGAACTGCAAGTTTCTGCCCTCGCCGCCCGATTCAGTAGAAAGGAGTAGCGGCACGTCTTGGCGGAATCGCCGAATCGCGGCCTCCTTTTCCCCAGCTGGGAGGTCACCTCTGAATACGGTGAAGGGAAAGCCGCGCCGCTCCAGCAGTGCAGCGACTGAGTCCAGGGTTTTCAAATACTGGGTGAAAATGACCTTCTTTTCCTCGGGGTTCTTCCAGAGAAGTTCGAGCAAGGCTTTTTCCCTTGCAGTCTCGCCAACGCTTGCCGCGAGATCGAGCAGGTGGTCCACGGCCTCCGATCGCTCGGCTCGCAACCGCAAAAGAGTGGAGGCTAGAGCGGATGGGCTGCTCCCTGCTTCCCTCAATAGGAGTTGCAGGAGGGGTGCGGGAAGCGATTCTGAATGCGCCCGAGCAAAATCGGTGATGCCGTTGTAAAGTTCTCGTTCGACCGGGCTCGGTTCCAATCTCGCTGTCGCGGCAAACCGCCTCGGCAACTTCAAATCAATCGCGCTTCGAGTATTACGGATCATGACATCACGCAGCAGCTCCCGAAGTTTGTCTTTATTGGCCGGTTTCGTGGCGTCACCCCGTTGCATGTAAGCCTGCTTAAACAGCCGCTCGGTCTTGAACTGGCCGGGCTTGACGAGCGTGATCAAATTGAAGAGCTCGATCAGGTGGTTCTGCACGGGCGTCGCGCTAAGCAGGAAAATAAAGCGTTTTTTGATTTCATTGACGAGCTTCCAGTTAAGAGTGTTGCGATTCTTCAGGTGATGCGCCTCGTCGACCACCACAAGATCATAGAAGTTGCCTGTCACTCGAGAGAAATGTTTGCTGCTTTTTGCCGTGTGGATCGAAGCGATGATGAAAGGACAGCGCCAGAACCGATCCGGATCGGTGCTGAAGAGCGTATCCTCGGTGGTCGCGAACGCAATGTTGAATTTCTGCGCCATCTCCTCTTGCCACTGGGAAACCAGAGGGGCGGGGGTCAGAACGAGAATATTCTTTACCATCCCCCGCAGGAGGTATTCTTTCATTAAAATTCCCGCCTCGATGGTCTTTCCCAGCCCAACTTCGTCGGACAGAAGAACCCGCCCATGGAAATATTTCAGAACCTTCTTTGCGGTTTCCAGCTGGTACCAATGACGTTCAACTCCTTGGATCTCATTCAGGCAAAGAAGATCATCAAACCCCCTCTGCACATCGAGGTGAGCGTATTCGACGCGCAGTTGACATTGCTTTAACGTCCCCTGGCTTTGCAGCATAGCGCTCATGGCCTGCAAGTCCGGCGGCGCCACGCGGATGGGAACTCGATAGGAGGGTAACGGCGGCACGGCTGATGGCACCGTTGGGGTTTGCGCTTTAGCCTCTTCAGCCCGAGGCTCCTTCTTCCCTTCCGTCTTGCTTGTCGGTTTTGCCGCGGCTGGGGTCACCGGAGATTCGCTTTTCTTGACGGAAGATTGGACCTTGCTTTGAGATGAAACGCGCTCGACCAGCTGGTTGTGTTCCCGGAGTCGGATAAAATCCCGGGCGCCATCAAGTATTTTTTTTGCTTCTTGATGAGAGTCCATCAGCAAGCGCTGACGTCTTTGCAGTTTCGTGGCCATGGTGAGATTCTCCTTGGCCTTTGTCAGGTTGCCACTTATCGCCTCAATCTCACTTAGAAGAGCATAATCCCGCCAGTAAGGAGCCATCTTGATCCGGCGCATCAACCACGGTCGGGCAAGATTCGGCTCTCGCATCTGGCGTATGGTCAAGGTCACAATTTCCTCTAAAAGCTCCCTGTCATCCGGAAATTCCTTGAGGAGTCTCTCGAGACAACGGTAGGCTTTCTCGTACTCATTGCGCCGGCAAAATTTCTGGTACGCTTTGTAATTCTCGTCCGGGTTTTTTTCAAAGAAGTCCACGGTTTTTATTTATCTTGAGGACGAGCAAATTGTCAATTTTTTAATTGTGATCCGAAAATAATTACTACCGCTGTGGTGAAATACATCGTCCGAAATCGGTATTCAATCGCTGTGGGTTTAATTCCCCGCAGCTTGCTGCGTAATGAGCTGTTCCACACCTCCTAAGAGTCCGTCATTCCCGAATGCTTCTAACGGGAATCCAGGCGAGACCGAACCTGGACCCCCGATTAAAACATTCGGGGGTGACGCGGTTGGGATAACATCTCACCGCTATGTTCTGATACCCCGTCAGCTTGCTGCGGGGTAGTTCAATTCTTGCCTAAATTGAGTTGATGTCAGGCCATCCAGCGCCGATGTTATTATTGGAACCGAGGTGACCCACGCTCGTTGGAGGTCTTTTTGCTTGACGCCCCTTTACAATGTGAATATCTTGCATGGCGTCGCCACCCAATCGGAACCTCTGTAAGCAGACCTTAGCGAAGGGGGAAAAAGATGAAGCGCAGCAGCGAACGGATTCTTACGACCCACGCCGGCGCGTTGCCGCAACCGGATGATTTGAAGCGGATGCACGCGGCGCAGATCGCCGGCGAAGCTTACGACAAGGACGTCTTCCAAAAGCGCGTCCGCCAAGCGGTGGCTGAAGTGGTCAAGAAACAGCTCGGCTGCGGTCTCGATATCATCAACGACGGCGAAGTGGGAAAATCCAATTTTTCTCGCTACGCGCGCGAGCGTCTAAGCGGTTTTATCGAGCGAGAAGCAAAGCCGAGC
>JBGPIK010000466.1:0-5072 GCA_041484845.1 Binatia bacterium
CGAGCGAATCCATCCTTGTTGGGCAAAGAATTCTGAGAGATATCGGACCGCTTGGTCGGCACTGGACTGGGCCAATTGGCTGACGTCACTGCCATTTTGAAATCCTGTGGCGAGAGCGTTGCCCGTGAACAGGCCGGCGCTGACAATCGTCGGGGCGGCAACTCCAGCGGAAACGGTCACTGCGGCGCCGGGCAGTTTTCCACTATCAGCATCAGTAGTGAACTCGAGCAATTTTTTTCGCCCGGGCCCTTGATATACATGTACCCGCGTCTGCACTTTTGCAGCCCCCGACCCAAATCCGACGACCAATCGTCGCAGCGGACTACCCTCATCAATGCGGATAAATTCTCCCTCAATTATCAAAATGTCGTCGGCGTCGGATGCTCCGCGCATTCCGCGCTCGACAGAAAAGCCGAGTTCCTGCAGCGTTCTGACGAACTCGAGCGATAGAGCTTCAGATACATTACTGGCAATCGCGCGGCGCCGTTCCGTTGGGTTGGGGTTGGACGGTTGTTGGCGAAGAATCCCCTGATATTCTACTACCTCGACTTCAGTCACTGCGAAGTCGCGAACAACTACGCGCGTTGGCCGGGGAAGATCATTGTCTCCCGTTCGAATGAATGGCCGCACGGCGGGTTGGCTGCACGCGCCAATGCAACAAGAGGCAATCGCCAATATTAATGCGCGCGCCATATTGCTCTTCGCCACGTTCCTCCCGTCGTGAAATTTCCGTGCCCAGACGCCGAAAGTCCGGGTTGCACTCGAAAAAAAACAACAAGGCGACAATAGAGGGAATACGGCACTCATGCGGTCCGCTGACCCTTGAAAAACAAAAAAGCGTGGATAAGCGATCTTCGCCTCCAATTTCCTCACGTATGGTCCCTAGGAACTATACCATCATTAATAACATGTATTACAGTTATCTGTAAATTATATGTAGCGTTAACCCCAAGTTCTAAATTGGGGTAGTCGGCTCAGGTGACTGGTGTGATGATGGAAAGCGGAACGTCGACCGCATCGATTGAGTTCCTCGTAAGAATATCGATAGGTTTGTCTGACCTTTTAAGCCCGCCTTGGTGAGTTTGTTAAGAGCGGGTAAATCGGCGGTTTGAGTAAAGTAAGTTTGACGCGTGTTGTCTATGGCGTGGCAGGTTGAAACGGCATACGGCTGAACGGGCAAGCCAATTATCACGGCTACTGTGAGATCAGGATGCGATTGAGTGTATCTATTTAAGATAACCGCGTTCTCGATAAAAGCGCTTCGCGCCTGGGTGCAGCGGTACGTCAAATGGCGCTTCTTCATCATTGGCGCAGAGTTGCGCCATTTCGAGCGGCTTATAATTGTCGGTCGGCATGAGTTCTTTGCGCCTCTCAATAGCTTCACACAGCGCATAGGCGATGTCCTCGGGCATATCGGTGCGAACGAGCATTGGCCAGCCGCTGAAGTCGATGGTCTTGACGTCTTCAGGCAGGCCGTCGAAGCGTGCTTTAGGCATGAGGGTTGGGCGGTAGCCCATGGCGGTCAAGCGCTTCAAGACGTCTCCCTCCACGGGTAGAAAACGAAATCCGTGACCCAACGCGTCTTGCGCCCAGCTCTTGATTCCCTCGTCGAATATCGCGTTGACCGTGCCGTCGCGGATGACCGTCTGTCGTCCGGGATCGCTGGGCCTGGGAGCCGAATGTATTTTGCCTCCCCATGCGCGCAGATCCGCCAGTGTAAATCCGGCGGCACGCATTACGGCTGTGACCGTAAACATTGTGGTATGCTCTCGTAGCGATCTCTGAGTAACCGGACCGGTGGAAAGGCGCAGGGGAATGCGCTGTTTTTTAATTTGGGATAGCGCGGTGATTCGAGTAGACTCGTGTACGGCGAAACCCATCACATCATAAGAAGGGAACACCGCGATCGTTCTTAAGGGGAGTGGTTTTGGGAAGGGACCCTTTCCCCGGTACGCCAAGGTTAATGCCACGGAGGCATTGAGCCACGCTAGTGAGATCGTCCCTGCGGCCACGGCTCGGATTTCACGGAAACTCTGGGTGGCGAAAGAGAGCGCGACACTGTCCTTGCCGTTAGGCTTCGTGGCGATGATTGCAAGCTTGACCTTATGGCCGAGTCGGGAATCCGTCTGGACGACACCCTCGGCGGGCCGGGGTGATTGAAACGAAAGAGAGCCTTCGTATAAAGAAGCGGCTAGTTCCAACAGCCCCTTCGCCCGTTGAATCGCAGCATTGTATCGCCGTCTGCCTGTGTCCATGGTCTCCTCCAAAGTTGCCATTCCCATTCTATTGCACGAAAGTGAAGTCATTGACAATGTCCTTGGAAACGAACACAGAGTAGCTCCTTGCCGTAAAACCTCCTTAGAATCGGAATATGATCAACTGCGTTTGTTGCGATCTTGATCTTTTTGTTGACCCCCTATCCGCGACCCCTTAAACTTCTCTTTGTGCCGCCGAACGCACGCAACTATGCGGATGAAAGCATTCGCTGTCCGCAAGCACAGCGTTTCAAGGCTTGGACTCATGTTTTCCACCGGCGGCCGATCGGAACGATGTCTCGCGTAAAAATTGTAACCGCCCTGGTCCTGTTCATTTTTTTGCTGGCTTTATTGACGCTGCGGGCGCGATATGCCGCGCGCGAAAATTATTTTCCAGCGACGGCTGCGGCAGATAAACTGACAACTTCATGGGTGACGAGTCGTAACCTGTTGGTGGCCTATGAACAGGAGCAGTCAAAGCTTAGGACGGCCGTCATCAAACAACGCAAGCTCTACCGGGACGGCGAAATTTCCAAATCAGAAGTTGTCGAAGCAGAGCGGGCGTTTGTGGCTGTGCTGGCGCGCATTCAAGATGTCAGGCGCCTAATGTCGGAAACTGAAATCGCTATCGCGGAAACGGAGATGACAGATGAATCATCGCTAAGAGCTGTCCTGAGCTTGGACAGGTTCAGACGAACGGACGCTCCGCCCGCGTATCGTCAGGGTGACCTTTGGTCTCTTAAGCAGGCGCAAAATATCGAAACTTATTTCTACCAAACCTTCGGTCATAATCTGCCCGTGAGCGCTTTCGGCCAGACGGCGACGCATGATCGTATGGGATTCGATCACCGGGATGCGATGGATGTTGCCCTTCATCCAGACAGCACGGAGGGCAAGGCGCTCATCGACCATCTGCGTCGTTCGCACATACCGTTTATGGCCTTCAGGAGTGCCGCGGCTCGAGCCGCTACGGGCGCGCATATTCATATAGGTAGGCCGTCGCGAAGAATGGCTACGAAACTGAGTTATTCCCACTGACTTGTTCCGGCGCTCAAGCGCCGTATCCGTGCGGTGCTCGAGAACCGGCCGCGGTTACCCATTACGCGCTTGCAGTTTTTACCCGCGTCGAAATCTCGAAGAAGTTAAACGTGTTCCGCCGACCCGGTCGTCAAAGCGTCAACAACCGCTGCGACCGTAAGAGCTGGATTCGTTCGGTCCTTAAACGGAGCGAGTCGCTCGTAGAGATCGGCAGCCGCATGGTGAAATCCCGATGGCAACCCAGCGGACGCCAAAGTGGCGGCAATTTCTTTCATCTCGCCGACATAGCGCCATGCTTTGGGGACGGCGACAGCGGCGGCCTGAATGCTGCGGCGCTCGAGGTCTGGTTGTGAGATGGCCCATTCTTGAAGTAGCGCTTGATCAACTCCCTCCCGCACCGCGAGCGCGCGGATCGCTAGAACTAACGCATCTGTGCATTTTGTCCAAGCGGCATAGGCGATTTTCAGAGCGGACGCGGCGCCGGGCGCGTCACTAATGACCCTGGCATCGAGCATGCTTACAGAAAATAAAGCTACTACTTCCGTAGCACGGGTTCCCGAGAGATAAAGGCGCGTAGTTCCTGCTCGCTTTACCGGAGAGCCAATGATGCCGCCGTCTACGAAACTCGCCCCGATGGCGGACACGGTCTCGCCGATCTTTTCGGCGGTCGCTCGGGAGACCGCATTGGCGTCCACATAAATACCGCGAAAACCGTGCGCTGCGACGCTTTGAGCAATTGCCAGCGCGGCGTGCGGCGGACAGACGGAAAGGATGACATCGCTCTGCCGGATGGCGTGCGCCAAATACTCTGCATCCACAAGGCCGGCATGTTTTGCCCGTTGTTGGCTTTCCACGCTTCGGTGTTCGGAGACCCAAAGCACACGCGCCCCGCTGGTAGCGGCGGCCGCGCCAATGGTCACGCCCATATTACCCGGATGCAATAGCGCGACAGTTTCGGCGGGCATAATCAGTTCCTCCTCAGAACACTTTTCCGTCAAGATTATTGCTGAATTTAGATTATGTGGACATTCACACGCTAGCACGGCGATGGTGGTTAGTTAATCGCTAAAAAAAGTTTTGGGTAATCTCGGAGTGGTGAAAGCGGTTGTTTCAGTCATATCGTTTAGCGCGCATGGTCTCCTTACGATTGACCGGAGTAAAAAAAAGGATACTCTCATGGCAGGGTCATACGCGGTCAGCCCGTGGAACAAAGGAGGTTTCTATGAAAAGTCCGATACCTATGAGTTGTCGGCTGCTTTCCATGATTACACTCGTTTTGATTGTCACTGGATGGGCACGAGTCGAGGCGCAGGAAAAAATTCGCGTCTTGTACAGTTCAACCGATACGCTAAATTCCCTGTGGACGGTTGCAAACGATGCGGGCTTTTACAAAAAGCACGGCTTGGACGCGGAGCTTGTCTATATAGGAAGTACAACGATCGCCATCGCCGCAATCGTCGCTCAGAACGTGCAAGTTGGAAATGCCGCTGGTAGCGGGGTGGCCAATGCAGCGGTTCGGGGCGCGGACACGGTGAGCGTTGCTTGCTTTATCAATGTGCTTCCCTACGAACTGGTAGTACTCGACAACGTTAAGTCCGCTGAAGATCTGAAAGGAAAATCAATCGGGATCAGTCGCTTCGGCAGTGTCTCCGATGTGGCGGCACGGGAGCTGTTGAAGGGGTTAGGTTTAAAGCCGATGGAAGACGTTAAAATATTACAGGTCGGAGGTGCTGCCGAGCGGGCCGCCGGCTTCAGCCGCGGGATCATCGCCGGATTTCC
>JBGPIK010000467.1:0-5065 GCA_041484845.1 Binatia bacterium
GAGAATCTTCCGCGTCTCGTTGATCATCTTCAACTCTTCTTTAGTATAGCCGCCGTCCGTAAATACATCGATATGAGGAATGCAGTTGAATGCGATCTGGTGCGGGAATTTTTCCTTTTTAAGCTCGCGCCCATTGAACATCGCGACCACCTGCTGGCTAAGCTCTTCCATCGCCCGCCTGCCGGCGCCTGAGACCGACTGATAGGTGGAAACCACCACACGTTTGATGTGTGCGGCGTCGTGAATCGGCTTTAACGCGACCACCATCTGAATGGTTGAGCAGTTCGGATTGGCGATGATTCCACGAGTCTCGTAATTCGCAATCTCCTTCGCATTGACTTCCGGCACGACCAGCGGAACATCCGGCGCCATGCGAAAATGACCGGTGTTATCGATGACCACCGCGCCGGCTGCGACCGCGGCAGGCGCAAATTTAGCGCTTACGCTGCCGCCGGCGGAAAATAAGCCGATATCGATCTCTTTAAATAACTCTTCCTTCAGTACGTCAACCCTGATGTTCTTTCCTTTGAACGGTAACAATTGCCCCGCGGAGCGTTCGGATGCAAGCAGCCGCAGCTCGCCCACCGGGAACTCCCGCTCTTCGAGCACCTCGCGCATCTGCTCCCCGACTGCGCCGGTGGCACCTACTATGGCGACGTTATATTGCTCTTTCTTCACGCTCGTTTATCCCTTCATCTGTTCTATCTTCGCCCGCACCAACCGCCCCATCTCAGTGCAGCCGACGAGGCGACAATTTTTTTCCTGGATATCCGCCGTTCGATAACCGTCGCCCAAAATAGCTTCGACCGCTTTTTCAATTCGATCCGCTGCGGCCTCTTGCTCAAGCGAGTGGCGCAATAGCATCGCCACACTGAGTATCGTGGCCAGCGGATTGGCTTTGTCTTGGCCGGTAATATCCGGCGCGCTGCCATGAACCGGTTCGTACATTCCCACTTTGCCACCGAGGCTCGCCGACGGCAGCATGCCGATGGAGCCGGTGAGCATGGCCGCTTCATCGCTGAGGATATCGCCGAACAGGTTAGTCGTCACGAGGACATCGAACTGCTTCGGGTTGCGGATGAGTTGCATAGCGCAAGTGTCGACTAGAATATGTTCCAGCTGCACCGCGGCATAGCGCTCGTCATTGTGTACCCGGGTAACGACCTTGCGCCAGAGCTCCGTCACTTCGAGCACGTTGGCTTTATCGACCGACGTCACCTTCTTGCGTCGCTTCAGCGCGGCTTGAAATGCCACGTGCGCAATGCGTTCGATTTCCGGTGTGGTGTAAACCTCCGTGTTTACACCGCGCTCGGTGCCATCGGGTAGTTTCGTTATGCCTTTAGGCTGCCCGAAATAAATGCCTCCCGTCAGTTCTCGGACGACCAACAAGTCCGTTCCCTCGACGACCTCTTTTTTCAACGTCGATGCCGACGCCAGCGCGGAAAACACTTTGACGGGCCGCAGATTCGCAAATAACCCTAACTCTTGCCGCAGCGCCAGCAACGCTCTTTCGGGGCGAATGGAGTAATCCAATCCGTCCCATTTGGGCCCGCCCATTGCACCGAGGAGGACCGCATCGCTTTCTTTCGCCAATTTCAGGACGGAATCGATCAGCGGCTTCCCATGCGCGTCGATAGAAGCGCCTCCCACCACGCCTTCTTCAAGCTCAACGCCAAAACCGTAAAGCTGCGCCGCTTGTTTGAGAATCCGGGTTCCCTCTCCCATCACCTCAGGTCCGATTCCATCGCCCGGTAAAACTGCGATCTTATAGTTCATGGTCCCTCTCTCTCCACCGCCTGCCGATAATGTTTCCGCCCTTCGAGCTTGTTGAGGGCGTTGATATAAGCCAGCGCGCTCGCCATGATAATGTCGGTATGGGCGCCCTGCCCGGAAACCCGAATGCCGCTATCCTCGATGATGCACGACACTTCTCCTTGCGCGTCCGTGCCTCCCGTAATCGCATTTACCGTGTAACGGACGAGCTGCGACGGTGAGCCCGTGATTTTGGTAATTACTTTATAACAAGCATCGACGGCGCCGTCCCCGGAAGCATGCTCGGTCTTTTCTTCACCGTGCACACGCATTTTGATCGTCGCCGATGGAATACCGTTCGAGCTTGAATTGACGTTGAGATACAGTAGCTCGAATCGATCCGGTTGGCCGGGAACTCTGAGAATTTCTTCGCCGATAATCGCCTCGATGTCCTCGTCATAAACGTTCTTCTTTTTATCCGCCAACTCTTTGAAACGGAGGAATGCCCGGTTCATATCTTCCTTGCTCAGATTAAATCCCAGGTGTTTCAATCGCTCGTCGAAAGCGTGGCGCCCCGAGTGTTTGCCCATCACCAGTCGATTACCGGGGATGCCGATCGATTCCGGGGTCATGATCTCGTACGTTTGCTTATATTTGAGCACGCCGTCTTGATGAATTCCCGCCTCATGAGCGAAGGCATTGTCTCCGACGATCGGCTTGTTGATCGGAATCGGAATACCCGTGACCTGGGACACCAGACGCGAAGTCGGATAGAGCTGCTCCGTAATGATGTTGGTATCCAGATCAAGATAATTCTTCCGCGTGCGCAGAGCCATGACGACCTCCTCCAAAGAGGTATTTCCGGCTCTCTCGCCAATACCGTTGATCGTGCATTCAATCTGCCGGGCACCATTGGCGACAGCAGACAGCGAGTTGGCAACGGCCAGACCCAAATCGTTGTGGCAATGCGCGCTCCACGTAACTCTATCGGCGCCCGCGGTACGCTCGATAAGGTTACTCATCAAAGCGCCAAACTCCGATGGAATCGCATAACCGGTCGTATCGGGAACATTGATCGTGCGGGCGCCGGCGCGAATCACCTCTTTGAACACCTGAATGAGAAACTCGGGGTCGCTGCGCGATGCGTCCTCCGCCGAGAATTCTATATAATCGATGTGCTTTTTGGCATGGCGAACCGCGTTCACCGCCGCTTCCAATACCTGCTCCCGCGTCATCCTGAGTTTGTGCTCCAGGTGAATATCCGAGGTTGCAATAAAAATATGAATGCCCGGATTTTTGGCATGTTCAACCGCTTTGAGCGCTCGATTGATATCTCCCTCCTGAGATCGCGCCAGGCTCACGACTCGGGGTCGCTTGATTTCTTTACTGACCCGCACCACCGAATCGAAATCACCATCCGAAGAAGCGGCAAATCCCGCCTCGATGACATCGACGCCCAGTTTTTCCAGCTGTTTGGCAATAATCACCTTTTGTTCAACGGTCATGCTCGCTCCGGGCGACTGCTCACCGTCCCGGAGTGTCGTATCGAAAATTTGCACTTCATCGTTACTTGTCACATGCTCTGACATGGTGTCCTCCAATTCATTCCTTATAGAGCCTTAAAAAAAAACTCCCGCGGCATAGCCAACGGGAGTATCGTCTAACAACGCGAGACCGCAACTAGGGCTGAACTTCAGCCATCGTGCCTCGCTTCTCCCGTCGGCGTTTGTATAGTGTCAAACACCATAAGAGAGGGCCCGATAAGGTATATAACAGGAATGACGTAAAAAACATGACTTGAGGCTCTGCCACGATCACTTTAATCAAAACTATGCAAAAAACCAATGTCCAGATCGGAAAACGCTTCCGCAGATCCGTGTTCTTGAGACTAAAATACTGAAAGCCGCTGACCATCAAAGCCGCCAGGCCGTAAATAACCAATAGCAGTGTAACGCGCTTGTTCGGAGCCCCCTCGCCGCCGAGATAATAGTACAAAAACAGCGTCGATGTAATCATCTCGGCCGCTGCAGGTATGGGTAGACCGACAAAATGACCCTTCGACAGATTCCGCGCCTGAACGTTGAAACGAGACAGCCGCAGCGCGCCGCATACGACATAGGTACAGGCTGCCAACCATCCCCAGTTTCCCCAGGGCACTAGCGCCCAAAAATAAACTAAAATCGCCGGCGCCACCCCAAACGAAACCACGTCTGCCAATGAATCAAACTCTACGCCGAACTGGCTGGTGGTCTTCGTCAAGCGCGCGGCGTAACCGTCGACGCCATCGAGCAGATGGGCAAAGATGATAAACATCGCCGCTTGAAGATATTCGCCATTAAATGTGGAGATGATCGAAAAGAAACCGCACATGATATTTCCCGCCGTAAACATGCTCGGAATGAGATACACACCCTTCTTGAGCTTTTCAGCGGGCATTCGGTTTCGCAACGGGACGCGCGTTCTAACGCGCCGACGCAGGAGTCGAACCTTCCCCGTTGCAGGAAACTGTTCTGGTTCTGGAGCACTGCCACTCATACAAACCTCCCTAGAATGGTCTCCCCTCCCCTGACCCTCTGCCCTTCGACGACCTCGACACGACAGCCCGCGGGAAGATAAGTATCCGTTCTGGATCCGAACATAATCAGGCCAAATCGATCGCCACGGTTCAGCTGATCGCCGCGCTTGGCATGACAGACAATTCGTCGCGCCAAAACCCCCGCGACTTGCACCACCGCCAATCGTTTACCACCGCGCGCAAGAATATGCACGGCGTTCCGTTCATTTTCCGCTGTGGCGTCGTCTTTGTATGCAGCCATGAATTTACCGGGTTGATATTGGATATCCTCAATCACACCTGAGACCGGCATACGATTGATGTGAACATCGAGCGGTGACAAAAAAATGCTGATTCTGGTGTCAGCGTCCGGCATCACTACAGGGCGTTGAACAGGCGCGATACTGACAACTTTACCGTCCGCCGGCGAAACGATTAACCCTTCGCCACCAGGTATATCCCGGTCCGGATCACGGAAGAAACTCGCAACGGCCAATGTGAGAAGCCCCAAAAAAGCCCCGAGCAGCAACCATCCCATGACTAAAGCGGAGGCGGCTAAAAGGCCTGCGACAAAGATTAAGGGATACCCCTCTTTTGCGATTCTCATGCTTTAGTTCAGTCAAGATTTGCACGGCTGCTTAGTTTTTGCTCTTATCCACGAGCCGATTTTGCGCCAGCCAAGGCATCATCGCGCGCAGTCCTGCGCCGACTTTTTCCAGCGGATGGTTCGCGGCTTCTTTGCGTAGCTCGCTAAAATGC
>JBGPIK010000468.1:0-5062 GCA_041484845.1 Binatia bacterium
TCACATTCTACGGAACTACATTTATCTATACGCAATAGAAAACGATCAGCCGTTGCCGATCGGAACCCAAGACCAGGGTTTGTTGGACGCGCGCATCAACGATGCCGATGAGGATCTGCTCTCGAACGCCGACTTATTCGACGAGGAAGATGGAGATGAATCCGCCAAAGTAGAAGCCGCTGAATTGCAATCCGAAGAAGACTTTAAACGCCGCGCCGCAGAAATCTACAGAGACTACGCAGCCCGCTACAAACGCCGGTTCAAATGGCTGCGTCCGTCGTTATTTGTAGACGACCTTCAGAAAGACCTGCTGAATGATGCCCATGCCTTGTTCGGTGTCTTACGCCAGGCGGGCACATGGGACCCAGCGCACGACACCAAATTGGCTGCGCTATTCGATCTAGTGAGCAAGAAGCACGGTAAAGAAAAGGTAATTGTTTTCACCCAGTTCGCTGATACGGTTTACTACCTGGAAAGGCAACTCAAAGCCCGTGGGCTTATAAGCATGGCGGGAGTAACTGGCGACTCCGCCGACCCCACGACGCTTGCCTGGCGTTTCAGTCCGGTCAGCAATAACAAGCGCGATCGAATCGTACCCGCCGAAGAGCTCCGAGTAGTGATCGCGACAGACGTGCTTAGCGAAGGTCAGAATCTCCAGGACGCATCGATTGTCGTCAACTACGACTTACCCTGGGCGATTATTCGTCTCATCCAACGAGTCGGCCGCGTAGATCGAATTGGTCAGAAGGCGGGAAATATACTTTGTTATTCTTTCCTGCCGGCCGCTGGCGTCGATCGTATCATTAGTTTGCGCTCACGCGTGCGCCAGCGGCTGCGGGAGAACGCTGAAGTTGTCGGAACGGATGAAGCCTTTTTTGAGGACGACCGGAATGACCGGGTCGTGGTTGATTTGTACAACGAAAAATCGGGCTTGCTGGACGGAGACATCGACTCGGAGGTTGATCTGGCGTCCTATGCCTATCAGATATGGAAAAACGCTATCACGCGAGACCCCTCGCTCCAAAAGATCATTCCGGATCTTTCGCCGGTAGCGTTTTCCACCCGCGCGCACACGCCCACCGACAAAGCTCCTGACGGCGTGCTCGTTTATATGAAGACAGCCGAGGACAACGACGCTTTGGTCTGGGTGGATAAAGATGGCAACAGCGTCACAGAATCGCAGCTCGCCGTCTTGGAAGCCGCCGCCTGCAAGCCGGGCACTCCTGCATTGCCGCGCCAGGAAAAACATCACGAGCTTGTCAAAAAAGGTGTCGAGTTCATTATAGCAGAAGAGAAAACAGTCGGGGGCCAACTAGGACGGCCTTCCGGTGCCCGCTTCCGCACATACGAAAGGCTTAAGCGTTACGCCGACGACATTAAGGGTACACTGTTCGATTCCCAGGAACTGCACAAGGCCATCGATGAAATTTATCGTTATCCTCTGCGTTCGACCGCCACGGACACGCTTAATCGTCAACTGCGCACTGGCGTATCGGATCAAAGTCTGGCTTCACTTGTTATTGCATTGCGAGAAGATGGCCGTCTTTGCGTAATCGAGCAAGAAGAGCAAACTCACGAGCCAAGAATCATTTGCTCTATGGGGCTTAGCGCCACGACGAAAAGCTAACCCACAATGCTCGACACCGCGCGAATCCGAGAACAACTAAGAGGTTTTGATTTTAATAGACTCTTCGTTGAAGAGCTGGGATGGGACCGCCATGCAAGTCAACTCGAAGTCCCCGTCGACGGCCAAGTCTTTAATCTAAGCGCCGTTGCCCAAAAGAGGGGTATGGTGGCTTACGTCTGCGATTCGTTGCCTGAAGGAGGGACTCCTGATTACGCCATCCGTCGCAAGATCGAGCGGCAAGTTTCCAAGTCTGTCCTTGAGCATCTAATTCTTTACGTCGATAGGGAAAAAACAACGCAGATATGGCAATGGGTGAAACGAGAACAGGGAAAACCAGCAGCCTGTCGCGAGCACACTTACCACCGGAACCAACCTGGCGACGCCCTCATCCAAAAGCTTCAAGCGATTGCCTTTAGCTTGGCAGAGGAAGAGAGCCTCTCACTCGTAGACGTTACCCGTCGCGCCCGTAAGGCCTTCGATGTCGAGCGGGTAACCAAACGCTTCTACGAGGAATTCCGCAAGCAACACGCCGTCTTCCTCAAGTTCATCACCGGTATTCCCGTCAAGGAGGACCAGGAGTGGTACGCCTCCGTGATGCTGAACCGGCTCATGTTCATCTACTTCATCCAGCGCAAAGGCTTCCTCGACGGTCATGATGATTACCTTCGCAATCGGCTGATCCGCACGAAGCAGGACTTCGGCAAGGATAAGTTCTATTCGTTCTACCGCTATTTTCTTCTCCGTCTATTTCACGAAGGTCTAGGCGGCAGAGAGCGGACACCGGAGTTGGAGAAACTTCTCGGTCGCATTCCTTATCTCAACGGTGGTCTTTTCGATATCCACGAACTGGAGAGGCCCGACCGTTATGGCAGGGCTATCCAGATTCCCGACAAAGCGTTTGAGGCGATCTTCGACTATTTCGACCGCTGGAACTGGCACCTCGATGAACGTCCGCTGCGCGCTGGCGACGAAATCAACCCTGGTGTCCTGGGCTACATCTTTGAGAAATACATCAACCAAAAGCAGATGGGCGCCTATTATACCGAGGAGGACATTACCGAATACATCAGCAAGAACACAGTCATCCCGTTTCTCTTCGATGCCGCGCGACCCAAGTGCAGGATTGCCTTTGACAATCCTAACGGGCCAACAATTTGGGATTTACTCAAGGCCGACCCCGAGCGCTATATCTATCCCGCCCTCCTTCACGGCAAGGACAAACCGCTCCCTGCTGACATCGCCGCTGGGCTAAATGATGTGTCCCAGCGGACGGGTTGGAACAAACCCGCGCCAGCCGAATTCGCTTTACCCACCGAAATCTGGCGCGAAGTCGTCGCCCGGCGGAAACGTTGCGAGGAACTACTGGCCAAACTGGCTGGCGGCGACGTCCGCGACATCAATGAACTGATTACCCTCAATCTCAATATCCGCCAGTTCGCCCAGGATGTGATTGAAAACTGCGAAGGACCGGAGCTGCTCCGCGCCTTCTGGCACGCGATTGAACGCGTCACTATCCTCGACACCACCTGCGGCTCCGGCGCTTTTCTGTTCGCCGCGCTCAACGTTCTTGAGCCGCTCTACGAAGCCTGCCTCGACCGCATGGAGGCGTTCGTCGCAGAGCTTGACCGCTCCGGCGAAAAACATCGGCCAGAAAAGTTTTCCGACTTCCGCAAGGTACTGGAAAACGTCACCGCGCATCCAAACCGCAGCTATTTCATTTTTAAAAGCATCATTCTGAACAACCTCTTTGGTGTGGACATCATGGAAGAGGCCGTCGAAATTTGTAAGCTGCGTCTCTTCCTGAAACTGGCCGCGCAAGTTGAGCCGGACGTTGCGAAGAACAATCTCGGCATCGAGCCGCTACCGGATATCGACTTCAACATCCGCGCAGGCAACACCCTCGTTGGCTACGCCACGCAAGCAGAGTTGGAAAGAGTAGCAGCCAGCGACTTGTTGCTAAAAGAAGAAGTCAAAGAGGTTCTTGAAGTTGCCGGAGACGCTGCAAGTCTCTACCAATGCTTCCTGAAGGCACAGGCCGAGAGTAATCAAAGCCCTGCCGAGTTCAAGCGACATCTGAAAGAAAAATTCGCAGAGGTCCGCTTAAAGTGCGATGCCTTCCTGGCGGAAACGTACGAATTAGGGTTGGCGAAGAAGTCTAGGAAACTGTCCGAATGGAAAACTGCACACCAACCGTTCCACTGGTTCGTTGAGTTTTACGATATCATGAGTAATGGCGGGTTTGATGTCATCATAGGCAATCCGCCATATCTCGAATACTCGAAAGTTAAAAACTATAAGATTCGCAACTACTCGACGGAGAATTGCTCCAACCTTTACGTGTTCACTGTCGAAAGGTCGTTCGTATTGGGCAGTGCTAAAGGGCGAAGTGGGATGATTATCCCAATCTCGGTCGCGTGTTCTGGAGCCATGCAGCCACTCCGTAATCAGCTCACCCAAACTTCCCGCTCGTTCTGGCTTTCTCATTTCTCGAACCGTCCTGGCCAACTGTTTACGGGAGCGCAGAACAGATTATCGATTTTCGTAGCCTCCGGGAAACAAGCAGACCCAAGGCTGTTTTCGACGCGCTACCATCGCTGGGACGCAAAGAATGACGAACGAGAAAACCTGTTTCCGATCCTCCATTACCAAATTTTGGCGAATGACGGCTCGATGTTCCACGGACTTTTGCCGAAACTTGGCTGTCTCGAGGCAGCTAATGCGCTGGACAGAATTAGAAGCAAAAAAACGGTCGATTTCTTTGCTTCGAAGCACGGGAAGCACAAAGTATTTTGGGTGCGAGTTCCGGGCTATTTCTGCCAATTTTTGCTCGAACCGCCGATGGCGCGACCAGAGAACGGTGGACCGCCACGCGTTCGGGGAGAAGTGAATAGCATCGGCTTTGATGAAAAGTTAGATTGCCACGTTGTCCACGCAGTCCTGAACAGTTCGACGTATTACCAGTTTTTCTGCACGTACACGGACACTCGCCACATCAATCCGTCAGACGTGGCAGAGTTTCCGCTCGACTTAACCGCGCTCACAAACGAAACAAAGGCAAAGCTAAATGCACTCTCACCGAAGTTGGCGAAATGTTTTGCGTCACACACTACTCACTGGCGCAAGAGTGGGCTGCTGATTGATTCAATTGATTCGAAGCCGTGCAAGCCCATCCTCGACGAAATCGACCGGGTGCTGGCGGCGCACTACGGATTTACGGATGAAGAGTTGGACTTCATCATCAACTACGACATCAAGTACCGGATGGGACGAGACGCAGAAGACGTTGCGGAGGACTAACTCAAACCGCTAAGCCACCGCCTATGGCGGTGAGAAAAACAAAGGCTCTGCCGTGTGCGGGATTGGATTCAGCACAAGCAGGTTGCAAGCGCAATTTCAGGGGGCTGCATTTGTGGGCTCGGGGATATTGCGTGAGCA
>JBGPIK010000469.1:0-5056 GCA_041484845.1 Binatia bacterium
GATCGGTATCACCGCACAGTACATGCCGAGAATCATGCCGGGGCAGACGACGCCGTTAAAGGGCTTCCGCGCCGATGGCAACATTGATAGCACCAAGCCGAGCGTGAATATCCGCGCGAAAAAGGCCGTCGTCGTCTCCACTGGCGGCACGACCAGCAACCTGCACTTCCGCCGCATGTTTGACCCGCGGTTGACCGAGGTGCTCCAAGTTGCCGGCGAGCCCTATTCCTATCAGGACGCCAGCGGAGAACTTGCCGCCATGGGCATCGGCGCGTCGCTCTGGGGGTTGGCGAACCAAATCTTGGAAAACGGCGATAACATTCGTACCCAGCGCGTGCTCGGCACAAAATACAACTACATGACCTGGGAGCTCGAGAGCCCGATCTTCCCGCTCGTCAAAGCCCAGGGCCTAAATGTGAAGGATTGGCACGATCTTATTCTCGTGAACCAGGGCGGGAAGAGATTTTACGACGAAACGAAAGGGGACTATCCGCACGGCAACGTTTACAACGACTACAATCCATACACGCCTAACGATTATCGCAATAACGAGAGCATCAAGTATCATCCCACCAAGTATAATTTCTTTAACGCCGCCGTGGCGATGAACGAATATTCGGAACCGCCCGATTATTCCGCCGGCCCGGTGTGGGCGATCTTCGACGCCGACGCGGTCAAGCGCAACGGCTGGAAAGTCACGCCGCCGTACGTCGATCCGGACGGCTATTTCTTCAGCGCCAAGACGCTCACGGAGCTGGCAGCCGCGATCAAAAACGGGTACCAAGCGAAACCGATGAAAGGCGAGGTCTTGCTGGCGACGGTGGAACGGTACAACTCCTTTGTAGATTCAGGCATAGATGAAGATTTCGGAAAGCCGACACCCAAGTACAAAATCCAGACGCCTCCATTTTACGCCGCCTGGGGAACGCCGCTCGTCCATGACACACGTTCCGGCCTCCGGATTAATGGTCAATGCCAGGTCATGGACCTCAATGGCCAAATTATCCCGGGCCTTTATTGCGCCGGTGAGTCGGCGGGTGGTTTCAACCAACATGGGATGGGCCGATGCACCACCCAGGGTTTCATCGCGGGCAAGAACGCCGCTAAGGAGAAATGACAACAGTGAACGTCATTTGGGGTTGATATCTAACGCTTTACTATGGGTCAGAAACGTTCGGAGGATTCCGGCACGCCCGTGGCCGGGTTTTGACTTCCAACGGTTCCATGATAAACGTAACGATCATGGAAAAGCTAATTCGCATGCGGACAGAGTGGCGGGACGCGCTGCTCGCTGGTACCCCGGTGGAATCTGCGGTTCATAAGCTGGTTAAATCCGGCATTGAGCTTACGGGTTTCCTCAATATGCCGAAAGAAGTCGCGATGTTCTGTGACGACGATGGCATGGGGGCGATTCTTGAGTCGGCCAGAGAACACTGCCCACAGGCCGTATCGGAAATTCAGCAGGAGATCCAGCGTTCACGATCGGCGAAAGCGTAAAGGCTTTCATCCCATTTCTGCTTCCCACCATTGCTTGCGCGTCAACGGCGCTGATGCCAGAGTGTCGGTGCTCCTTCAAAATGCACGTGGATTAGGATTTCAGTTAGGGCAACGGAATACTACCGGCGTGCCGACATTCGTTTCTTTGCTTAACCACTCGGGACTCGCGGCTTACTCCTGATCTTGCGCTTTAGTCTCCGCTCGTTCGCTAAGCCTGTTAGAATTACTGAAATCTTTGCAAATCTCTATTTAAATGCCAAACTATGAAAAAGGATTACGGAGGTGTCGCCCGTGTGGGAAATTGAAAATATCGGCCAAGCTGCCGGACTTGTCTGGAGGTTTTTGCAATCGCATGGAGAGTCTACTCTCAGTGGTCTCGAAAAGGGAGTTGAAGCTCCAAAAGCGATGGTATCCATGGCCGTCGGTTGGCTTGCGCGCGAAGGGAAAATAGACGTCAAGGACAAAAAACGAGCGGTGCGAATTTCACTGCGAGAGCTATAATCGTTTGCGGCCGAGTAGTCCGTGGCGAATTGTTGTTCGAATTGGTGCCAGTCGTTGCCCACTTAGAAACATTGGAGGTCAATATGACAATTCTTGCCGGTGAAGAAGTCAGCGAAGGAGGCACTTTCCGCTGCGAGCAATGTCATCGTGAGGTGCAAGTAGGCAAAGCACAAAGCGTTCCTAAGTGTCCCCGTTGCGGCCATGACATTTTCAACGACGGGGGCGTGGAAGATACGATTCACTAGCACTAGCCCGAATTATTCATGCGTGCGGGCGATCGAGAGGCGAGCCCTCCAGAGCGAGGCAATGCGCCTGTGCCTTGGCGCGGCCCTTCGGCTGCGCTCAGGACAGGCCTGCAAACGGAGGTTCTGGAGCGAACGCTGAGAAAAAATGCGAGCGACGATCCGAGCACCAAAGACGGCGTTGAAACTGTTCGTCTCTGTGCCTCGCTCCTCCGATCTCACCTCTCGATCGACACAGTGTCATCGTTTTTTCTCTAACCGTGAATAATGCGGGCTAGGTAGTTGGCTGCGGCGTAGTGAGTAGAGGACGGGCGCAGCACGCGAAAGTTGACAACTATGCGCGCGCTGGAGTAGTGCTGTGTCCACGGAGCAAGCCATGAAAAAAATTGCCTCAGCCCTATTCGCGCTCTCGCTATGTTTGGCGGCCCCAATGGCTTGGCCTCAGGGCCGAACCAAGCTAAACGTGATTTACCCCGCAATCAGCGGCGTCAATAACGCATTGTGGGTTGCCGCCGAGGCCAACACGTTTGGCAAATACGGCCTGGAGGTTACCTTGTTGTATGTTCCCAGCGCGCCCCAGGTCGTCCGGGTTATGCTTGCGGGTGATTCCCAAATCAGTCTCACCGGCGGCGCGCCTGTGGTGAACGCCGACCTGAGTGGGGCGGATCTAGTTTTTATCGGCGGTGTAGCCAATGTCCCGGCTTTTTATCTGATGGCAGCGCCGGAAATAAAATCCATCGAGGACCTGAGAGGTAAGACGGTCGGGGTGACGCGGTTTGGATCTTCCACCGACTTTACCATGCGCTATGTGCTCCAGAAGCACAATCTCCAACCTGAAAAGGATGTGACGCTCCTCCAAATCGGCGGCATGCCGGAGCTCGCGGCCGCATTCAGCAAACGTCTTATCGTCGCCGCGCCCTTCTCGTCGCCGACAAACCTGCGCGCGAAAAAGGCCGGGGCTCACGTCTTGATCGATATGGCCAAAGCAGGCGTTTCGTTCCCGCACACCAACATTGCGTCGACGCGTTCTTACATCCGATCTAACCGGGATGTCGCTGTCAATTTTCTCAAAGCCTACTCGGAAGGGATCCAGAGAATGATTAAGGATGAGGCGTTTGCCAAGAAGGTGATTCGCAAGTACACCCGGGACGACGACGATGAAATCCTTGAGACCACCTATCAATACGGGTTGGACTACATCGCGCGACCCCCCTATCCCACGCGCGAAGGGATTGCCGAGGCATTAAGACAGACCGCTCAACCCAAAGCCAAGACGGCCAATCCGGATGACTTCGTCGACATGAGTTTGGTTAAGGGCTTGGAAGACTCCGGTTTCTTCAAACAAATCGGTTTGCAAAAATAGTGGAACAGGGCGCGGCGCCGAGTAAATTTCTGTGCGCCGAGGTTTGCGCCAGCCTATTTCAAAATTTCCTTTGCCCGCGGAACCAACGCGGGGTCGAGGTTAAACACTTCGCGCACGTTGCGCTCGAGGTCGGCGCCGTCGAGCGGGTTGATGTCGAGCTTCGCCTTGGCCGCCTCGGCGAGAAACTCAGGATCCTTCATCGTGTCCATGAAAGCTTTGCGCAATATTTGGAGGCGATCCTTCGGCGTCCCAGGAGGCAAAATATAGGGTCGCGACGTTGGCGCGACCGTGTGAACGATAGCGCGAATAAGCTTTTTGGCTTCGTCGGTCTTGGCATAATTGATCGCCAGCGGCACCTTGGGCAGGTCCGGATGCGGTTTTGCAATGTTTTGCAGGATGATCAATAGCTCGCCCGAATCCAACTCCTGACGCCACGTCGATTTAAAGGATTCCCAGGCGTTGCACACCCCGTGGACTTCTCCGCCGTTGTAGGCGAGTCGAATGTCCGCGGTTCCCTTGTAACCACTGACTAATTGAACCGGAAGCCCGATGGTTGCGGCAAGCACTTTAGGTATATCGTCGGTTGTCGATCCTGAGGTGAGGCCGCCGAGTTTAATGACGGTTTTTGAAGACATCCATTGGTCCATGCTGCTGACGCCCGTGCTCTTCGCCACTCCGATAACGTAGTGATCCTGGGCCGGCGCGCCGACAAATTCGAACTTGCGCGCGTCAAACTCCACTCCCGGGTTGCCGATGAGCTGCTGGAGGAAAAGGCCGCCGATGAAATGGCCGATGGTCAATCCATCGGGCTTGGCGACCTTATATGCATAATTGGCCGAAATGAGAAAAGCCGCCCCGGGCATGTTTTCAACTACGATTACAGGATTGCCGGGAATATACTTCCCCAGATGCCGCGCGATCGTTCGCGAGTAGGTGTCGTAACCGCCGCCGGCCGATGTTCCCACAATGAGTCTAATCGTCTTGCCCTTGTAGAACGGCTCCTGCGCGAGTGTCGGCGCGGCAAGGGTGATGCTCAGGAAGAAAAACAGGGGAGCTTTTGCCCAGTTGTCAAGCATGACTGACTCCTTGTTGATTGTCTGATTGGCCGGTTTGAACGAGCTTATAACTTTCAACCTCGCACGGTGTCAAGAGAATAGTTTCTATGGTTCCCTATCGCAATTGTCCATTGTAGCGACAGGGGCCGCTTGCGTCAGCGGCTTCGATAGAGGTTGTCGATGAAACCGCTGTCGTCGAATTCTTTGACAAATTCGTCCCGAATAACACGCCGCGGGTCTAATTTAGCGGCCTCCGGCCTTCTGCTCGCGAGAACCTTGATGGTCTCGACAATTCCTTCCCGCGGAACGTAAGGCTTAGGTCCCACCAGTGCGCCGGCGAGCCCGTTGTAGGTGGCTTCGACCGCGGCCAAGTCCGTTGTACGCGCATAGCGCGCAAC
>JBGPIK010000470.1:0-5053 GCA_041484845.1 Binatia bacterium
TACAGTTGGACAACCACAATTCGGAGGTCAAGGGGGACTGGCGCGCGGCGAGGCGCTAAATGGCGGCCCTGCGGGCACGAGCGGCGCGTCGCCCACGGACGGAACGCCAGGCGAATCGGCGGTAGTCAATGAAGCCGCTGGGGGTGGTGGCGGTGGTGGTGGAGGCTCTCGGGCGAGTGGGGGTGCCGCCGCGGCTGGCGCGACTGGCGGCAGTTATGGTGGCGGGGGTGGAGGAGGCGGAGCGTCAATCAACGGTCAACTGTCTGGCAAAGGCGGCGACGGCGCGCCGGGCATCGCAATCATTGTAAGCGTCTTTTAGGATTCGATTGTTGTGTCGTGCCATGAAAAGCTGCATGTGCTGTTCTGGTGTCATTTCGAACGCAGTGAGAAATGCAAGATCCCTCACCTTCGTTCGGGATGACAAGTGATGCTTTGGACTTTGGTGCATAGCCTCCTTGCGGGACTCATAGCGACCGACGTTGAGATTCTTCTCATCACCCGAAAGCTGAGACAAAGCGTGGAGCTTCCGAGACGCTCTTTACTGCTCACGATTTTTTTGCTCTTGGCCATCGCAGCGGTGGCTACGCGGACGTATTTACTTTGGCATGAAGGTCTCGGCGACCTGCCAACGGTGGTAAGACGAGACCCACCCGCTTCGGTCACCAAAACGAAACTGCCAATCGCACCGCAACCGCTTGCGACTACCGAAGTCATCATCGGCAAGAATCTCTTCGATCCGGAACGGGGCGCAACTAAAACGAAGGAAGCCGAGGCCGACACGCGCGCCGTGCAACGGGTGAGGAGCCTGGTTTTGCTGGGTACCGCCATATTGGGCGCAAACCAATACGCGATTCTTCAAGAGTCAAGCACCAGCGGCGCTCCCACGCCGCCGGGACGCTCGGCGGGGCCGCTTCGTTACAAACTCGGCGATGTTTTTGAAGGCTTCAATCTGTCGGAGATTCGCGACAAGAATGTGGTCTTCAGCAAAGGGGCGTCTCGGGTCGAGCTGGCTTTGGATTATTTTCGCAAGATCGAAGCCCCTGCATCGGCAAGAGTGCCCGCTGTGCAACGTAGCGTTGCGGGAGCGGTTCCGGTCCCCGGCCAGGTCGCACCCGTTAGCCCGCTGGTGCCGAGAGTTCTTCCGCAACTTCCCCGTCGAGAACGCCTCCCCGCGCCGCCGAATCCGTAGCAGCCTGCCGCAAGAGCATCATCTGTTTCGTCGATTCGCTGGCCTCGCACGAATGAAAGCGACGGGTATCGTGTTGCTTCACCCGGCCTGAACTGGACGGCATTGAAAACACGGACACCCCGCGTTGTTAAACCGATTTCATCTCCGTCAAATCACAGCGACCCTCGGGCACGTCGGAGACGCAGGAAGGCTTGCCCGGTTCAACCATTGATATAGCGTACGAGTTGCTCAATGATGAACTTTTGTTCGGTAATGATATATTTCACGAGGTCGCCGATTGAGATTACTCCAATCAGCCGTCCCGCATCGATCACTGGCAAATGTCGAACTCGTTCCTCCGTCATTATCGCCATGCACTCCTCTATATCCTGGTCGAGTTCCGCATAGGCGACACGGGCGGTCATAATCTCACTGACTGGGGTTGTCCTCGAGGAGCGCCCTTGAAGGATCACCTTGCGCGCGTAATCGCGCTCGGAAACAAGGCCTCTCAGTTGCTCCCCTTCCATCACAAGAAGCGCCCCGACACCCTTATCGGCCATGCGCCTCATCGCATCATATACGGATGCATCAGGCTCGATAGTCCAAACATTGCGTCCCTTGACGGCTAGGATCTCTTTCACCTTCGCCATGGGAAACCTCCTTTGACGGCGCCCTTCGCTATGCGGGGTAGATTCATAAGCTAGGGTGAATTCTTTGGCACTGAATGTACTGCCAGAAGATGGGGTTGTAAAGCCGCGCCACTGACGTTCAACGGCAAACTTTTTTTCTCAATTGTCCAATGATACGCAAGTGGCAGGACAGCATGCGAGATCGGGAAAGGCGGCGTTAGAGGAGAAAACTCATTCGGCCGATCTTAAAGGGCAAAAGGCGAGCAGACGCAGCGCAGCGGCGGGGAATTTAATTTATTGAGCGAGTTAAATAAGGTTAGCCCTGTACGCCTGAGATTCTTAAAAACCGCACACGTGGGGTTTGCCGTTATGCCCTAAACATAGACAAGCTCTACCGTTGAAAGTTCAGGATACAACCCCTGCGCTATCCACGGGCATCGGACAATCATCCCCGGGTGCTCGGCAATCAATTTTTCCAACAGGGCGCGGGCGCGCTCATCGGAGACCTCCAATTTTATCGCTTCCACCAACGCCCACGCCGCCCCTGCGAGGTCGCCTTGCCCCTGGAGGCTAACACCGAGATTGCGGTACCCGCTCGCACGTTTCCAATTGATTGCTATCGCCGTGCGACAGTGTTGCTCAGCTTCTGTAAATCGTCCGAGCCGGCTGAGACAATACCCTATGTTATTGCGGATTACGTATGCAATTTTTTCTTTTCTCGGTTCAAATACAAGCGCCGCTTGAAAGTGGTCCAGGGCGGCCTCCAGGCGCTGTTCATCCGTCGCGATTTGACCCAAAGCGAGCTGACAGTGAGCGTTCTTCTCATCATCGGCAACTTTCTTTTTGAGAAAATCTTCTAGTAAGTCTACAGCCAGATCGACTTTTTTTATGCTGCGGTAATATCCCACAACAAACAGCAGCCAGCGAAAGTAATCCTCCTCGGTCGTACTGTTTTTGAGCCGTTCCAGTAACAGCCTTTCCGTATCTTGCCCGAGTACACTATTTTCTTCCGTGATGTTTTTCTTGTCGATAGTGTTCATGTGATAGCAACTTGAGCAATGCCGATACCAAATCAAACCGAGATAAAAATGCCAAAGAGGGGAAGGAATTCCGATAACGTGAAGTGTGAAAGGTATCGGAATGGGAGAACGTGAGTCTCACTCGAATAAAAGAGGCGGCGTAGCCCGACGGCTTACTCTCTCGAACTCGCGATTCTTAAAAAGAAATTGTAAAGTTCTCTTACAACTTTTTTAATCTTACAGCTCCTTTAAAAGGACCGCGTCTGCCGTGTGTCACAGAAAGATTTCGACGCCTGCGAAACTTCACTGGTTATTACGGATAGCTCTTTGGCTCGTGATTCTCACCGTGGCAAGAAAGGTAACACTGGCCCCGCCCCACACCCAGAGAGATGTACTCCAGACGCTTTTGGCTCTGCGACGGAGTTACGACAGTCTTCCCCGTCTGGTCCTTCAACATGAAGTTTACTAAGTGGCTGTTGCTGCGTGATCCATGGGCATCGTGACAAGCCGCGCACGGCGCTCGTTCTTCCACGACATGTTTTTGATGCAAAAACGTTCGGGCCTGATCGGTGATGAGAAAATTTCGGTTGTGACACTGATAGCAGAGCGCATAAGACTGGAAGGCTTCCGTTGAGGGATCGTTAACCTGATAATTCTGCCAAAGGATCGGCTGATAACGCGAACCGTGAGGCCCCCTCGGTTTATTTCCGGTCGAGGTCCACTCATCGTTATTGTGGCAGTCTGTGCAGTAGATGCTGCTTCCTGTCGAATAACCCGGCTCAAACCCTGCCATAGTTGTATTCCTGCCTGTGCTTGCGACCGGATGAAAAGAGGCATTGCTCGGGTTGATCTTCAAGCGGATGTTGCGGATGTTGTCATAGCGCAGAATTCCTGGGGTGGTGGTTTGGTCCCTGATGCCATGACACTTGAGGCATATTTCGTACTCGTAAAACGCCTCGGTTACGGTTCCTCCGGCGACGTTTACACCGCGAACGCCCTTGAGTCGTCCGGATGCTGCGGGAGGACTGGTCGTGGAGGATGTAGCCTGATGCGGATTGTGACAGTCCTCGCACGCGACGTGGCGTGCCATCGTGTTTGGATCTTCGCGGGGTTGATGGGTCCAATCCGTGGAGGTAATCGGATGGTTATTGGACTTCAGAAACTCGGAGTCGAGATTTTTAGACGTTACTGTGCCGCTGTGGCAGACGAGGCATACCGCTCGCTCTTGCGCGCTGCTGAGGAGGCGCGGAGGCTCGGGTGCGGCGTGTGGCCGATGACAGTTCTCACATCCGTTATCCCTTACTGTTGAGTAGGGTGAGTTTGGCCACGGATTAGTCCCGGTGCCGTTCCAGGTGGCCAATGACGTGGCATGCGTCGCGCTTGTCCAGTTTCTTTGCTTGTGACACGCCGTGCATAGTCCGCCAGCGCGATCGTCCATTCGGAGAAATTTTCGATAGCGGTCATCGTGAGGTTCGTGGCACGACGTGCATTGCATCTGTTGGCTGCTGTCAAGCGGCGTGTTCTTTGACAGAATAGATGGATCGGCAATCTGTCCTTGCTTCAGAGCGAGGGCGGCATCGTAGACAAAAGAGACAGGGTGATCGTCCGACAGATCGGTTCCCAGCGCTACCCGGCCGGTCAACGCCCCCAGAGTCACCGGGCCGGTTGCCGGAGGGACACGAAGACTCCCTAAGGCAGTGGTCCCATCGTGGCAACTCAAGCACAAGCGAGAAGATCCCGTGGGTTGTTTTAACGTCGCTTCAAGCGTCGAGCTTGTATACAGGTTGTACGAAATGGGAGGCAGGTCACGGTTCCATAGCGCGCGCGTCGTGCCGGCGCTATGAGGTGTGTGACAAAACACGCACAATTCGCCTACCCCTGGCGCTTTGATGGTGCCAGGTCCTGTGGCGGTGAGGTTGTGGACGGTGTTGGCAATTGCTGCCTGAGCGAGAGAAGGAAACAGCAGGCAGCAAGCAGCAAGTAGAAAATAGAAAGTAGAAAACAGAAAACAAGAAGGGCAACCTTTCACTGGTGCACTCTTGCATTTTGCCTTTTTGGTTTTGACTTTCATTATTTGCTTTTCACTCTTTACTTTTGCGTTTTTACTTTGTCCTTTTATCTGGCGCTTTGCCCTTCGCGCTTTACAATTTCACGGCGCTTCCCCTTTGAGGTACTGGAATATTTGTATTCTCTGGTTGTAAGAATCGGCCACGTAGATCCGATCTTGACCATCAATA
>JBGPIK010000471.1:0-5052 GCA_041484845.1 Binatia bacterium
CAACTCGAACAATCATTCAAAACAAAAAACACAACAGATCACAAAAAGAAAAATCACCTCCAAGATGCAACCCTGGTTTGAGCCTTTTATCTTGTTTTCAACATGTTCAACGCAAAATCGTTTATCAAGCTGCGCCAGGTCCACGAATGGCTTGATGAGCTTTTTCTCGCTCATCAAACGGCGCTCCTGTCGTTGGATCTAAGTGAAGCGGAGCGTTGCCTGGATTTTTACGAGGCCAATCTGCACCTGCACATCAAAGACGAGGACGAATTGTTAATCCCGATATACGGCGCGCGCGCATCGGATATTCCCGGCGGCGCCGTGGAGTTCTTTACCGGCGAGCACAAAAAAATCTTGGGTTTCGTCGCCGAATTCCACAAAATGCTAAAACAGTTGCGAAATCAGAAAAAACTCCAGCTGAAACATGCTATTATCCAGCTGCTCGACCGCGAAGCCATGTACAAGGGTCTGCTTGGACACCATCATGCGCGCGAGCACAACGTTCTTTTCCCGTGGTTGGATTGGCTCACCTCTGAAGCAGAGCGCGAAAAATTGCTCGAACAATGCTCGAGCCTCAAGGCTTACACAAGTCGGTGAATTTAACGGCGAGCCCGTGACAAGCTGGAGCCACCGAAAAGTTCATAGGCCAGAAGTCGGCGTTGCGACTTTTCTGCGCCATTAGGAAAAACAGAGTTAATGCGATAGCACCGTGACATGAGATTTCTTAGCCGCACTCCCGTACGAACATTCCTTTTGTATCCGGTGATCACTCTGGCCTGGGAATTAATCTTCCACAAAGGAAAGCTGAATTTCCATCCCCTGTTTTTACCGCTGATGGTCTGGGGCTACCTTCAATATCGCCTCTGCGGCCTGTACCGCGTTAAACGCGGCGGCGGCGGCCCCGGATTGGAAACGCTTCCAGATCGTGTAGTCTCCTCGGGTCCTTATGCGTATACGCGAAACCCGATGTATCTAGGACATTTGATCTATCTTATGGGACTGACCCTGACTCTCCAATCGTGGCTCGCTGCCCTCATCACCAGCACAGTCGCCGTTTGGTTTCACCTTCGCGTTCGCGGCGATGAAACCAAATTGGTGGAGCGCCTCGGCCGGCCTTATATCGAGTACACCGAGTCTGTGAAACGGTGGATACCGGGACTGTTCTGAGCCGCCGGCACGGCGTCTCCCGCGCTCGGCATGATGTGAGCGGCGCCGCGTTCGCTTAAACGCAATGCGTCGCCGGTTCAAAAGCAGATAAGCCCGCGCGCCTTCAAGCCCAGGGGAAACAACTGGCGTGGCAATAACTTGACTGCATCGCGACGGTGTAATAACGATAGTAAATTCCGGCGACGTTGGCGCCAGCAAGAAACCCGCCGGATTGAAGAAGCGATGACGCGCGACATAGCTCAAGAAATAATCGATAAAGCGACTAAGTGCAGCAGCGGCTTCGCCTGTCTCGACGAGCGCGGCCGGCCGCGCTGCAATGTGGAATATGTGGTAAACGAAAAAGTCATGTTTGTCCGATGTCTGGATCTCACATTTTGCAACTACCAAATACCCTTCGGAGACGGCAAGATCTGTTCTTGCCCGGTGCGGCTTGCGCTCTGGAGCGATCAGCACATCTGAAGCGGTCCTGGTTTTTTTCGAATCTCTTTCACTTTCCCTTCGCCTTCCTCACCGCCGCAATATCGCCTTCGCTAAAACGGTAAAACCGCACGGGATTATCAAAAAGGATCTTGCGCTTCGCGTCCTCGGACAAATCCTTGCGTGCCCTCAAATGAGGAAGATCCCCGCCGAACTGGTCGCGCTCTCGCTCGTGCGGGAAATCCGAAGCCCAGAGAATCACATCCGGACGCACCAGGTCGAGAACATAAGGCGTGGTGCGCTCTTCGACTTCCATGGTGAAAAAAATATTGCCGGATTTGAAAAACCTGCTGGGCGGCGATTTGAGTTGTGGCGCCAAGCGCGCGGCGAATTTTTCGTAGTCTTCCTCCATGCGGTCCATCATAAAGGGCGCCCAACCTGCGCCGGCTTCAAGGAACGCGACGCGCAAGCGCGGAAAGTCTTGGAACACGCCTTGGAACATCATATTTGAGATTTGCAACATCTGAGCGACGGGGTGCTCCAACAGATGGGCTTCCAGAAAACTGGAGACGCGGTCGAGCCCCAGGTTCTGGCTGACGCCGCCATGAATTGCCAGAGGCACATCCAGACTCTGAGCCTCGTCATAGATCTCATGAAAAATCGGTGCGCCGTAGAGCGGGGTTTTGTTGTTCGTCACCGCAGGCAGCAGGCCGCCGACAAAGCCAAGTTCTTTGACTGAGCGTCTGAGCTCGGCGGCGGCTGTTTTGGGATCTTGCGGCGCAAGCAAGGCAACGCCTTTCAACCGCGGCGTCTGACTCGTGAGTCGATGGTGCAGCCAGTCGTTGTACCCTTGAGCGAGAGCCGAAGCCCAAGCGGGAAGCTGGATCATTCCCAGAGCGAGCGCGGAAGTCGGGTAGAGCACGGCGCAATCGATGCCATTTTCGTTCTGAAAACGAATCCAGGCCTCGGCGTCGGGATCCTCACGTTTACCCTTGCGCGATAGCCCGCGCTGCCAGCCGTCGGCATCGAATATCGGCCAGGTGGAATGCCAGTTCATCTCGCCAAAATTTCCCTTGATATGATCGAACAGGTCCTGATGTTGCTCCATTACATGTCCGTCTGCGTCGATAACGAATTCCGCCATGTTTTCTCCTCACTACGGCTGAAGAAAGATCTTCTGGTATTCTTTCTTCTTATCCTCGTAATCCTGTTTGCCGAACGAATACATCTGCACGAACTTGATCTTATCCGCATCGACGAGTGGCGGATAGATCCCCTTGCGATTCACGAATTCACCCGTGTTCGCTTGGATTTTCATGCTCTCGTCATCGAGGAAGAAGTCGATGAAAGCTTTACCGGCATTCGGTCGCGGGGCTTTGGCTCCGAGGGTGATGTATTGGCCGTCGCCGAGCATTGGGTAATCTCGGACGTAATCGAGATTCGCGCCTTGTTTGTTATAGGTCAGCACGAAACGCACGAAAGTAATCCCGATGGGCGTCTCTCCCGTGCCAACGCGATCAGCGGCGGGGACAATCGACTCGACGAATATGGGTTTGGCGGCCGCGAGATCGTGAATAAATTTCTCCGCGCGCGCTTTGGGCATGATTTTGTCGAGGCTCGCGAGCCACTGTGTTGTTAGAGTGTGGTTCACCGGATCGGGCATAACGAGCTTGCCACGGTACTCCGGCTTGACCACGTCTTCCAGCGTTTTCGGCGCTTCCGCTGCCTTGATATCGTTCTTATTATAAATGACCCCGTACAGGACATTGCGGTATCGGGCGCCGAGGATCGGATCGATGGCGTCCTTGGGAAATCCTTTGAGCGAAGGCGATTCGTATTTGGCGAAGGCGCCCTCCTTCGCCATCAAGTGCATGTGATCGCCGGTGGTTGCCACGACATCGAAAACCGGCTTGCCGACGCGGTGTTCGCTCAAAACGCGATCGACCACTTCGGTAGAACCGCCGCGCCAGTATTCCATCTGCAGGCCGGTTTTCGCTTGGAAGGCCTTTTTAAGCGCGTCAGCCGTGAAACTTTCGAGCGAGGTGTAAACGACGACCTTACCGCCCTCTTTTTGCGCGGCTTCGACAAGCTTGGCACTTTGGCCGAGGGCCGGCGATCCGTTGATGATCAGTAGCCATCCGAACAACACAATCGAAATCCTGCGCATAGCGAAGGCTCCTTTCTTGTTGCCGAGTGGATAACCTGGGGGTGTGTTAGTTCGACTTTAAGGTATCGGTTACAGGAGTCAAGTTGATTGCGCGACGTGTGGTTTCGATGGGAGATTGAGGCAGATCTGACGAGTCCATTTACGGATGATCTTCAGGTCAAGAATTCAATTCATCTGCGTGGGCGACATTCGTAAGTCGACGTAAAGGCCGGCTGAGATGAGAACCTGGCATATCCTGCCACCGATAACGCGAAATCCTGGCGGCGGCTGATGCCCATTTTCCATTGACACCCCAATCCATGCGCGTAGAATACGCGGTAACCTGGCGGGGTTCCCGTGCAACGACAACTGACGATCCGCGGCACGTCGCCGATCTAAACGGGTCACATCTTGGATTTTTCAACGTGTGTCGGCATTGCGCTGAGACCCATTGAGAGCAGGCACCTCTGGCAAGTCCGACACAGATATAGTTCCGCAAAGAATCAACAGGGTGACCCTGAGTTTTTTTCCGAGACGATTCATGAGGGTTGAACTCTCAAAAGAATTCACGTTTGAAGCGGCTCACCGGTTGGCGAACCTGCCAAGCTCCCACAAGTGCTCACGGTTACATGGTCATAGTTTCAAGGTCGCGATAACAGTTGAAGGGGACGTGGATCCCAAGCTTGGATGGTTCATCGATTATGACGACATCAAAAAAGCATTCAAGCCCCTCTTAGATGATTATCTCGACCACTATTATCTGAACGAAGTTGAGGGTCTGGAAAATCCTACATCGGAAAATCTCGCCAAGTGGATCTGGGATAAATTGAAAACTCAACTTCTGGGCTTGAAGAGAGTCAGCGTGTTTGAAACGTGTACGACTGGCTGTCACTATGAAGGGAAATAGGACATCGTTCATCGTACTGGACTGTGCCGTGCGGTGGCATATCCACAGTCGCTTGACACTCAACTTAGTTTTCAGTTAATTTCCAGACAATTCCCGGCCGGTTTTTCAACCCGCCGTATCTTCAAATACACACCTTAGACCGGAATTGCTTACTTGCAGCAGAGCTTTCGGTTGGGAGATAGGGATTTTTGAACTCCAGACGAGTTTTCATTCCCTAATCTAAACCATGACTCGAAGTGGCTAGCATGACAGGGGCCGTCAACGAGTCATGCGCTAGCCCGCATTTCTCACAGTGCGAGGAAACGGATGACACTGTGTCGATCGAGAGGCGAGATCGGAAGAGCGAGGCACAGAGGCGAACAGTTTCAATGCCGTGTTCGGTGCTCGGTTCGCCGCTTGCGCTTTGCCACGGGCG
>JBGPIK010000472.1:0-5046 GCA_041484845.1 Binatia bacterium
ATGTTTTTTCAGCTGACCGCTCAGCGCGAGACTCCAAAAAGAACGCAGGACGCTGCTCGGCGGGGGAATCAATAATTCATTTTCCAGCAGCAGGCGAGCGAGCATCTCCCAGAGAACGACGCCGACGAATATAGATACGCACCCGCGAACGATCTCCTTTCTCGGCAAGCTGTTCCCCTTTCGTCAGCGATACAGTTCCGGATCTTCGCCTTTGTCCTGGCCGGTGTGAATCCTGGGATAAACAGAAAAACCACCAGGGCGGCCCTGTACCATGAAGTCCAACGGTACAAATCCCTGGAGCAGCGGAATCGGCAGCTGCACTCCGGCGAACCCGCCTTTTTGATCCGTGCCCACGGCAAGTTGGTTACCCCAAAGACCGGTCGGGAGAGCGCCGTTCAGGCTGAACGTTCTCGGAGAGATGCTGCCTTGAATAGGCGGGATTTTATATTTGCTCCCTGGATTGCGCTCGTTTTCACTCAGCAGCTCGTGGTCGAGCACCTTGGGAAACGACGGCACCGGACCGTCGGCCTCGCGCAACAGAGAAAATGTGGTATCCTCACGCTCGTTATTGTTTTCGCTTTTTTTCTCCCGTTCGGCCGTTAGGATAAGGGGCGGCACGTTTTGAATGCCGCCGACGCTCCCCCTGGCGCGCTGATTTACGTCCGCCAGTGCGACCTCGTGATTGGTTTGCCGGAGCGCGGTGAAAAAACGATCCGTTGTCCGTTTGGGAAGCGCATGGATTTGACTGCGAATACCCCACGGGGTTTGGTAATAGATCAGCAGCTCGTTGTCGGCAATCAGGTTTACACCTCGATCCGCAAGCTCCATGTTCTTCGGATTCCCGTCGAATAAAGAGGCTTTCAAGCCGAGCCCGCCGGGACCGTAAAGCTCCGGATGCTCCATGAGAAACTGCTTACTCATCCGGAGTCCCTGGTTTTCATCTTTTGCCATGTCCGCGAGCTTCTTGGTCGCTTCACCGGCCGCAGGGCTTTCGGGGTACTGGTCAATAATAGAGGTCAAGTAATACTCGCGGGCTCCTCGATCGTTGCTCTTACCGGCGGAAGTCAAGAGGGAGTTCGCGGCTTTCTCTTTGAGTTGGGCAATTTTCTCTTTCGCTGTGCCGGCCAGCTCGTGGTAACTGATCGCATTGTCAAACAAACCTCGTTCTTCATAAGCATTGCCCAAAACTTTGTACACTTCGGTGGCGTTGCCGGAATTGGGATGGCTGCGCACGTAGGCGACTCCCGCGTCGATGATCGGCTGCGCCGAGATCGGGTTGTTGGTCAAGACTTGGACAAGATTGGTGCCCATGAGAATAGCGTTGACGGTTCCCAATGTTGCCGCGCCTGCCGGACCGGCTGCCGCCATCGCACCGGCGGCGTACAGAATGTTTTTTTTCAGCAGGTCTTCGCCGAGCAAGACGTACTTCACCGATTGCACTTGGCGATCGGTTTGGGCATCTCGGAATGACGCGAGCAGATTGTATTCGGGACTTTGCAGCAACGCGGTGGCGTGTTTTTGGGCCTCCGGCGTCGCGGAAGAACGCGCGACTTCCTCAATGGCTTTCTTGGCCTCTTCATGCCAACCCTTCATCTCCAGAGCGACGGCCTCGGCGTCGAGGGCGGCGTCTCCCAGCGGCTTGCCGTGATACTTTTTTTCTATATCGACGGCCAAGCGCTCCACTTGATTGGCATCATGCAGGCTAAGGGCTTGGAGTAGTCGTTTAACGTCTTGTTGTTGTTCCGCGGGCCGGCTAGTTTCTTGAGCGGCGGCTAGTGACTTTTGTTTTCCCTGTTCCCGGGCTTGGGCCATTTGGCTTGCCTGTTGGACGGTCTTTTGCCCGTCCCGTGATTCGGGGTCGAGAAATGATGCGAGCTCGGCGAAAAACAAAGCCTTGTCGACGTCGCCTCTTTTAATAGCGTCATTAGCCTTGTCAAGCTGCTTTCTCACCAGCGCGCCGACCTTCTGCTTTTCGAGAGCTTCCACGCGTTTTTGGATCTCCGCGTTGCGCGGATCGTCGGGGTAGCGCTTCAGATGATCGAGCTCGCGCGCCAGAGCGCGCCGTTGCTCGATCGACATGTCGCGGTCGGCCAAGGCATAGATCTCGGTGATGACGCTTTCAACGGCTGCGCCCACGTAATTTCCCGATGCGACGCCGACCAAGTCCACCGAGCTCAGCATGCGGTTGAATATCCCTCCCCACGAGTTTGTCGTACTCTGCCGTGTCAACTGGTCGGCGAGATTCAAATCATCGTTGTTGATGATCGATTCGAGATATTTTTTTTGCTCCGGCGACGACGCGTTCTTAAGAGCTTCCTTTTGCGCTGCGAGATAACGGTCGCGATTCTGCAGAGTATTATTGACCAAATCCTGCGCCTGTTCGGTTAATCCCGTCACAGCGCCGTATTGTTTTTGCAGGCGGGCGTCCTCGCTCTTGAAGAATTTCAGATGATCGGTCAAGGATTCCTTATTATTGGTTAAGGCATCGATAAGGGTTTCACGGACCTGCTTATCGACGTTATCGGGAAAAAACTGCGGCGTCGGATCGGGCCTTACAAAGGGATCGAATTCAGGGAGAGGGTTAAGGATCTTTTCCACCGGCATGGCGCGCTCTTGAGCCGGACTCGAAGGAAGTCCCATCCATGCGGAACCGACAATGAACAGTGCCGCGAAAAGCGCCACGCGTTTTTTCTCATTCATCGGTTAAGCCTCGTGATTTTTTCGAGGAAACCGCGCATCGCCTCGATTTTTCCCTGCGCTTCAATCTTTTCAACAATACCATCGACTTGCGCGACTTCCGTGTAAAGCTTTAAGGCCGAGTTGGCAAATTGGTCAAAGGTCTTGAAATCAAAGCTCAAACCTTCCGGATCGTACTGAGATGCATATTCTTTTGCAAGCAGGGCGTAAAAATCGCCGAAGTCGATCAAAAAGCGGTGAATGTTTTTACTTTGGCGATGTTTGGTTATCAGCTGGCTGTAACCGAGAATGACAATCTGGTTGCCCTCTTTGAGCCGATAGCGATTGGCCTCCACGAAAGCGACTTTGGCGCGATCAATTCGCTCCTCTTCAACGCGAGCCAAATACTCGTAAGGCGTCCCGTGATATTTTTGAATGAGCTGATTCCACGCCGCGACCTTTTCATCGAGTCCGGCGATATACTTAAACGGGTCTTCGGTAGGCAGCGGTTTGTCTAAAATGCGTTGAAAAGTTTCCAGCGCTTCCGCGTTCTTCGCTGCTTCTGTGCCGAGACGCCCTTCGGTTTCGGCGGCTTTGCGGAAGAGAGCCAGGGCTTGATCGTAGTCTCTGAGGCGCTCTAGGGCCACGGCTTTATTGTAACCGACAATGTCACTGAACTGACCCGGATTTTTTTTCTCATAGTCGCCCAACCGCACCAGTGTTGCCTTCATAATGTTGATGCCGGTTATGTCCTTTGGAATAGAAAAGCGATAGGTGTCTTCTTTAGCCAGACGTTGAAAGTCTTTGACGATGTCGAGAAGATTGCCGGCGGGAACGTAACGCGCTTCGGGGGCGGCGGTTTGACTCGAGCACCCGGCGAAAAAAAGGAAAATGACGGGGAGCGCTAGAGTGAATAGGAGAGGCGCAGAATAGGGGCTTAAGCACGGTTCTGGCTTGCGATTCGCCCAATACGGGACTTGCGCTGCTGGGGCTTGGAGCCGCTGCAAAACATTCCGCGTTCGATTGGCTGTGTGCCGGGGGGGGGTCCCTATTGGTTGGAAGGCCATTGGTATCCGCTGAGGCTCGCTAGTTCTAAGATCATTCAGAGATTTGAGTAGTAAGTCAAGTGAACTTGCGGGAAAATGCCGGAACCCTTGACCGCTGGAGATCGGCGGCGAATAATCAGATCTATGAGCTTACGCATGCGATTCTTTATATTCATGCTCTCTGCGGCGATGGCGACTGCCGGATGCTATAGCCCTGAAATAAGCGAGCCCCGGCTCGCCGAGCCGCCGCCGCGTGTTGAAACGCGCGGGCCGGCTACGCGGCCATTCTTGATGGGATTCACGTTGTGGCCGGCCGATCTGTCACTGGAAGGGTTGGTGACGGCGCAAGCATTTGCCTATGCCCACGGGGATATTGTTTCGGTGACGTTTCTCGGCGGACTTCCCTGGCCCGAGGCGCTCAACGGAAAAGAATTCTCGCAAGACGTTCGCGATAATTTGGCCTATCGGCCGCCCGAGGGCAAGAAATTGCTGCTAGCGATTTCACCGCTCGATAAGAACCGCAGAGGTCTCGCGCCGTACTGGGGAGAAAAGGAAAACCTCGCGCTCCCAAAACCCTGGGGCCAAGAGCCGCTTAACAGTCCAAGAGTAAAAAAGGCCTTTCTGAATTTTCTTTTGCGCTGTGTCCAGGACCTCCATCCCGATTATCTGGCGATCGGCATGGAAGCGAACGTGCTGCTGTCGCGCGATGCGGCGAAGTGGACACAGTTTAAAGATTTATATCGCGATACCTATACGGCAGTGAAAAAAGCCTATCCAAGACTGCCGGTCTTCTTCACGACCGATGTTCTGCATTATAAGAAGCTGGCGCGCGATTCCAAACGCGCCGATCAGCAAAAAGAAGTAGCGGAGCTGATGCGCACCAGCGATCTTTTCGCGATGAGTGTTTACCCGCACATGAGTGTCGATGTGCCGCGCCCATTGCCGCCGGATTTCTTCGATTTCGCCACGCGGTTCAAGAAACCCGTCGCGGTCTCCGACAGCGGCATGACATCGCGAACCGTAGCCCTGCGGACTTACGGTATCGAACTTGCGGGTTCGGACGCGGCCCAAACGCAGTTTACAAAGCTGCTTTTAGCCACCGCAGCACGCGACGGTTATGAGTTCGTCATCAATTTCGCGACCACAGACTCCGAAAAACTCGTGGCCCGACTGCGCCCACCGCTCGACGATCTCGCACGGATCTGGGCGTTTACCGGGATGCAAAACAGCGACAAAATCCCCAAGCCGGCGCTGGCGACTTGGGACTCCTATTGGAAAGCGCGCTATGAGCATCAGAAGTAGTCGGCGAGACATTTTTCGCGCG
>JBGPIK010000473.1:0-5044 GCA_041484845.1 Binatia bacterium
AACTGAATCGTTCGCGCGGCGTTAACTCGCTGCCGAATGATAGTGGACGGTTCCCCTGCGTCCTTGCTGGCGAGATCCTGATAGCGAAGCGCTGGAACTTCAAGTTGAATATCGATGCGATCAAGCAGAGGACCGGAAACTCTCGATCGATAACGTTGGATCTGCAATGGAGTGCAGTTGCACTCTTTCTGTGAGTCGGTTAGGAAGCCGCACAAACAGGGATGCGTTGCCATTCTGTCATCGGGTCCTCACAGCTACAAAACTCAAATCTCCAGAATACCCCAAAGAACTCAAGACCTTAGGCGATCATATTCGCAAACGAAGACTCGACCTTGGACTGTTCCAAAGGCAGGTTGCGGAGCAGATTGGAGTCACGGAGAGCACCATTTTGAACTGGGAAAGCAATGCAACCCGACCGCCGGTACGCTACATTCGCTGTATTATCCGTTTCCTCGGATACGAGCCGTTTCCAGAGCCGATTTCAGTTTCAGAGAAGCTGGTATTGGAGCGGCGGCTTTTGGGTCTGACTCAAAAGGCCATGGCCAAACGGCTCGGGGTTGATCCGACAACGCTCGCAAGATGGGAGAGAGGGAAGGGATGGCAAAGGAAAAAATCTATTGCTGCTATTGAAGCGTTCCTTACTCTCTCGGCCTCGGTTAAGTCAAAAAGTTGAGCACTAATACAAAAAAATTGAAGCTCTCCAGGGCTGGACAGAAAATATGCGCTGCAAGCGAACCGCCGGGCCTTCCGAGCCCCCGAAGCGATGTCGCTTTTTGTCTCTTGTTGCTAATCCCTGTCAGCATGCGCAAACGCACCTCGTCGCACAATCTTAAGGTTGTGCTTTAATATAAATGGGTTGCACGGATTCTTTTTTGTGGCGCGTCCCTTGCTTCTCCTTAACGAGTTATAGAAGTTACTCTGCCGTTTGGCGACGACCCGAAGACTGCAGGGATGCTGAAGGTTTGAAGAGTAGAGCATCAGGCCTCAAGAAAATGCCCGCCGTAAGCATCGGGTGGCGATGGCGGAGTCCCGAAGGTAAACCGAGAGACTAGATCAAGGGTTAATAAAATGCGCACCAAATATCACTTCAGTCTTCGCGCTCGCCTGATCCAGCTTGTCCTTCTAGCTATTCTTCCAGCCGTGGGGTTGATCCTCTACACCGCCGCTGAAGAGCGGCACCGGGCCAGCCGTGATGCCACGAGCGAGGCACTGCGATTAGCTCGGGTCGTTTCCATCAGTCACCAGCGGCTGATCGACAGTACGCGTCAACTGCTTGTCGTTTTATCGCGACTTCCCGAAGTGCGTAGGCACGAGCCGCGAGTCTGCAGCTCCCTATTTTCTGAACTGCTGAAAGGATACCCGCCTTATTCTAACTTGGGGGCTACGAACCTGAAAGGAGATATCTTTTGCAGCGCCGTGCCGCTCAGTAAGCCGGTCAACATAGCTGACCGGAGTTATTTCCGGCAGACTCTACAACAGAGAGATTTCGCAGTCGGTGAATATCAAATTGGCCGTATCATCGGCAGAGCCGGTTTGAATTTTGCCTATCCCGTATTTGACAAATTGGGTGCCCTCGACGGGGTAGTCTTCGCCGCGTTGGATCTAACCTGGCTCAATCAAATCGTTGCCGCAGCCCATTTACCCCGACACTATACAATCACCGTGTGGGACCATAAAGGGACGATCCTGGCCCGTTATCCCGACTCGGCGAGATGGGTGGGGAAATCGGTACCGAATGTCAATGTCGTTAAAACCGTTTTGGCTAAGGGAGAGGGGGTCACTGAAGCTGTTGGATTGGACGGTAAAAGGCGCCTTTATGGATTCACGTGGCTCGCCGAGTTGCCCCAAGGTGGACGGATTCATCTCACGGTCGGGATTCCTGCCGAAGTGGCATTCGCTGATGCCAATAGAGTTCTGATTCGCAACTTGGTTGCGGTGATCTTGGTCAGCCTATTGGCGCTCATGGCGGCTTGGTTTGGAGGCGATGTTTTTGTCTTACGCAAACTAAAAGTCTTGATCGGTGTTGCCGAAAGGCTAAGCGCGGGCGACCTGAGCGCGCGCACGGGGCTGCCTCACGAACAAACTGAGATCGGTCGACTTACATCTTCTGTGGATAAAATGGCCCAAAACCTAGAAGCGCGGCGGGCCGAAGCCCGCAGCTCCAAGGAGCAGATTCAAAAAAACCTTGAGCGTTTGAGGGCGCTGCACGATATCGACTTGGCGATTACCTCGACTCTGGACCGGCTTCCCATGCTGAATCTCCTATTAGAAAAGATCGATATCGCTCTACCGAACGCTGTTACCACCATCAGGCTAGTCAATAAAGAGACCGGCGAATTGGAGCCCGTCGCCTGTCGCAATATCGACGGGGATGCCTGGCGCGCAGAGAGTCACAGAGACGTTCATGGCCTCACCAAGATCGTATTGGAAAATAAGACCGCAATAACGATCGCGAGCCTTCAAACAGATCCGCGAAGCATGAACGATCGTTTCGTGCGCCGATTCGGTTTGGTCTCCTATCTTGGGATACCACTTATTGCCAAGACGGTAGTCGTGGGCGTCATTTCCTTTTACACAAGAGGGGAGCACTCCTTCAATGACGAGGAAATAGAGTTTCTAACCACGCTTGCGGGGCAGTCTGCCATCGCCATTCATAAGGTCCAACTTTATGAAGAAACCAAGCAAAGGGCCGACGAGCTTTCCGCGTTGCACGCTTTGACTGCCGCCGCTACCCAGTCGTTAGATCTGAATGTCGTACTCAAAGAGGCTATCAAGAAAATCACAGAAATCTTTCATTTCGACGCAACACGGATTTTTCTATTTAACGCCGGGATGGATGAATTGGAGGTAAAGGCGGCTTTTGAGGTTAAGCCGGAATTCTGGACCCAAGTGAGGATCTCTCAACGCGGACAGGGAATTGTGGGCACGGTCGCGGAGACAGGAGAGTCGTTAATCTTTGAAGATATTCGCCACGACCCCCGATATCGAGAACTAAGCCAAAGCAAGACCTCGGAAAAGGCCGGAGCGTTCTTCGTCGCGGCGTTTCCGATCAAAACGAAGGCCAAAAACTGGGGAGCCCTGGTTTGTATAGGAGAAAAACCTCGCAAGCTCAACAAGGAGGAAGTTAAGTTACTCACGTCCATGACAAATCAGATCGCCATCGCCGTTGAGAATGCGATGCTCTATCAACAAACCGTAACAAACGCTAAAGAGCTTTCCGCCCTTTATTCGGTTGCGGGCATCGCCAGTGAGTCTCTGGACATCCACGTTATCTTACGCAAGACCATGCACAAAGTTTTGGAAATTTTTGGCTTCGACGCGTCTCGCATCTACCTCCGCGAAGGCGACGGAACGGAACTGCGCCTCGTAGCCCATGAGGGGTTTTCCGAGGGTGCCGCTCCGCCAAGTAACTACCAAATTGGCGAAGGGCTTGTGGGAACATCTGTAAAAAACGGAGAAACCATCATTTTTGATGACATGCAGAGCGATCCCAGATTTGCTCGGGCATCTCAAAAGAAGGTCATGCTCAAGGCGGGCTTTCGTGGGTCGTTTTTCATTCCAATAAAGGTCAGAGGAGAATGTCTGGGGGTAATGAACTTCCTCAGCAGAGAGCCGCACCATTTTCCCGAGAGTGAGGCTCACTTGATAAACTCGATTGCTTACCATCTCGCTATTGCTGTAGGGAATGCGAACCTGTTTTCAGAGGTTAAACAGAAAACCGTCGAGCTGGAAAAAGCAAACAAAGGGAAAGACGAGTTTCTTAGTATCATATCACATGAGCTGAGAACACCTTTGAACATTATTATAGGCTACACGACGATGGTCAAGGATGGAGCCTTCGGCGAGATTAGGCCGAAGCAAGAAGCAGCCCTCGCGACGGTAGCCAAGCAGTCAGGGCATTTGTTAAACATGGTTGACGGCCTATTGCGAGTGACGATCATTAAAGCTGGGCAGACAAAACTAGAGAGCGAAGAGTTTAATCTTGTTGATTTTCTAGATGAGCTAAAGTCTTCCTACGAAATTCCTTTAAGTAAAGAAATCAGAGTCAATTGGAACTATCCTCTAAACTTGCCCGTTGTGACATCGGATAGTGAAAAGCTCAGGCATATTCTCCAGAATCTCATTAACAATGCGGTCAAGTTTACGGAGAAAGGCCTAGTGACTATTTCGGCAAGACTTTGCTCGGGTTCAAATGTTTTAGAGTGTCAGGTGTCCGACACAGGAATAGGAATTCCAAAGGAAAAGCTGCCTTTTGTTTTTGAAATGTTCCGGCAGGTAGACAGCTCACAGACAAGGACGTACGGAGGGCTGGGACTCGGGCTTTACATCGTAAAGAAGTATACCGAACATTTGGATGGCAACATTGAAGTTGAAAGCGAGGTAGGAAAGGGATCGGTTTTTACGCTCAGGGTACCGTTAAAAATCTCTTAGACTTGCCATCCGCGATAGCAATTTAACGTCGTCGTTACAGAGGCAGGTTGAGGAGCAGATCGTCAGGCCACTGGGGTCAGACACGACTGTCCTGACAATCTTTCTAAAAGGGAAGGGACCGCGAGCAATTTCCCATCTCGAGAAAACTAAAAACAGTTTTTATATCCATCCCGGTTCCGGAGAAGACTGGGGGGTGAATTTTGGCGTAACAAGAAGGTAGTGGATCTTACAATTGCAGATATATCACGTTCTCCGGTCCAAACTCCGATACTGAATCGCTTCGGCGATATGGGCTGCTTCAATATGTTCTGATCCGGCGAGGTCGGCGATGGTTCGCGCGACTTTGAGCACGCGGCTGTAAGCTCTGGCGCTCAAGCCCAGTTTGTTGATCGCCATCTCAAGCAACTTCTCCGCATCATCGTTCACTGAGCAGTGGCGTTTGATTTCTCTTGCGCCCATTTGCGCGTTCGCGTGTATTTTCGTCTTCTCAAAACGTTTCAACTGAATCGTTCGCGCGGCGTTAACTCGCTGCCGAATGATAGTGGACGGTTCCCCGGCGTCCTTGCTGGCGAGATCCTGATAGCGAAGCGCTGGAACCTCAAGTTGAATATCG
>JBGPIK010000474.1:0-5022 GCA_041484845.1 Binatia bacterium
ACCGACGGACTGTACGATCGCTTGCGCGGCACCCTGGCCCATCAAGAACATCTCAGCCTCTACCAAGCCATGCAAGAGCGCAATGTTTCGCAGGCGGTTGCCATCATCCGCGCGCACATTCGAGCCGGCAGGGAAAACGTCGTGGCCGATCTGAAACGGCGGCAGGAGATGCGTGAATCGCGCGGCAACGGCGCGGTAATTTGATTTAAATTAAAAAAACAAAGAAAGGAAAGACAATGGCAGCAGATTTAGTGATCAAGAACGGATGGGTGGTTACACCCGAAGAGACCTTTAAGGGGGGCGTTGCGATTGCCAACCAGACCATCGTTGCGATCGGCGCGAACGATTCACTGCCGCAGGGAAAAGAGGAAATCGACGTCAAGGGCAAACACATTTTGCCCGGGGTGATCGACGGGCACGTTCACTTCAGAGAGCCCGGCATGACTCATAAGGAGGACTTTACCACCGGCTCAACCGCGGCGGTTTGCGGCGGTGTAACGTCCGTCGTCGATATGCCGAATACCGTCCCGCCAACAGCGGATGCCGAACAAGTTAAAGTCAAACAGCAGCTCGGCGAGGCGAAATCGCTGGTCGATTTTGGCGTGACCGGCGTGGTCGTGCAAACCAACACCAAACAGATTCTTCCCATGGCTGCGGCCGGTGCCATCGGTTTCAAAATTTTCTTCGGTGAAACCATCGGCAATCTCCCTTTCCCCGATGACGGAATGTGCATAGAGGCATTCGATTTCATCGCTCAGTCCAAATTGCCTTTGGGCATTCATGCGGAAAACCGTCAAATCATGGCTTACTGCACCAACAAACTTAAGACCGAAGGCAAAAACGATTCGCGTTATTGGGAATCGTCGCGTCCTGATATTTGCGAGGCCGAATCCGTGCATCACGCCCTCTTTTTTGCGGAGACTTTCGGCACAAAGCTGCACGTCTTTCATATGAGTTCCAAGCAGGCTGCGCATATGGTGCGCGACGCCAAAGCGCGCGGACTAAGAGTCACGGCGGAAACCGGGCCACACTATCTCTTGCGCGAGCCTAACGATATGGACACGGTGGGCTCGTTGTTAAAGATGAACCCGCCGGTGCGCACTAGAGATCATGCTGAAGTGCTGTGGCAAGGGCTACGCGAGGGTTTCGTAGACACGATCGCAACTGACCACTCACCGCACACCTTGGATGAAAAAGGCTCAGATCTATACGGTAAACTGACCAAACCCGCGATCTGGGACTGCATCTCCGGCTTCTGTGGCGTTGAGACCGGCGTGCCGCTGATCTTGACCGAGGTCAATAAGGGCCGCTTGACGCTCAATCAATACGTCAAAGTCGCTTGCGAAAACCCGGCAAAAGTCTGGCAGGTGTTTCCCAAGAAAGGCGCCATCCGCCTGGGTTCTGACGGCGACATTACCGTCGTCGATATGGATAAGGAGGGCGCCATCGACGTCAACAAACTTCACAGCAAGAATAAACCGTCCCCATGGCATGGTTGGAAAGTCAAAGGCTTGCCGGTCTTAGCAGTGGTGCGCGGCCATGTGCAGATGAGAGACGGTCAACCTTGCGGCAAACCGATCGGTCGCATGCTGAAACCCTTGGTTTAAGATTGGAGTGTTGGAGCGCTGGAGTATTGGGTTTCGCCCATCACTCCATGACTCCAGTACTCCATTTTTTCAAGTTCGTGACTCAGCACTCAGGACTATTGCCATGAAACGCACAGAACCACTTGAGATGTATCAGCCGACTTCTCTTCAAGAGGCGAGTCGACTCCTTAAAGAAAATGGTCCGGGCGGCCGATTTCTTGCGGGAGGAACTGACCTGGTTATCGCCATGAAAGAAAAGGGGTTGGTACCGAAATACGTCGTCGATCTCAAACGGATTCCCGGTTTAACGGGAATTTGCGAAAATACCGACGGCAGTATCGCAATCGGTGCGTTGACCACGATGCGCGAGATCGAGATTTCACCTCTGCTTAAGAGAAAATATCCGTTTCTCGCTCAAAGCGCTGCGGAGGTCGGTTCAATTCAAATTCGCAATCGCGCGACCATCGGGGGAAACATGGCAAACGCCACCCCCTCAGCCGACGTGGCGCCGAGCTTGATCGCGCTGAATGCCACGGCAAAAATAGTCGGCGCGAACGGCGAGCGCATGGTCGCTTTGGAAGACTTTTTTCGCGGCCCTGGACAAAGCGTGATGACGGCGGACGAAATTTTAACCGAAATTGTGATTCCGAAAACCCCTTCGCGGCTCGTCGGCGAGTACATGAAATTCTCTCCTCGGGAAATGATGGACCTCGCCTATGTCGGCGTGGCGGTCGCCTACAGACTCGGCGAACAAGAGCGCTGCGAAGGCGTGAGGATCGTCCTTGGGGCGGTTGCGCCCACGCCCATTCGGGCGCGCAAGGCCGAAGCCATCGTTGAAGGTCAGATTTTGACGGAGGCGCTGGCTGACAAAGCGGGACAAAGCGCTGCGGAGGAGTCCAAACCGATTAGCGATGTTCGTTCATCGGCCGATTATCGCCGCGCCATGGTCGGAACCATGACCAAGCGGGCTTTGCTCAATGCGGCCGTCGGACCCGCCCAATCCTGGGTTGAACGGCGCGAGCGAAGGTACTAGAAAGACTGGGGTAATGGAATGATGGAGTAAGGGAGTATTGGGTTCGGAATGCGATCCCATTATTCCAGCACTCCAATACTCCATCATTCCAATCCTATGGTTCCGAGGTAACCATGAAGAAGCAGATCCAATTCACCCTAAACGGTAAACCCACCAGGTTGGAAGTTCCAAACCACCGGATCCTGCTCGACCTGCTGCGCGACGAGATCGGAGTAACGGGCACAAAGGAGGGGTGTGGCACGGGTGACTGCGGTGCCTGCACGGTTTTTCTCAACGGTAAACCCGTGAACTCCTGCTTAGTGCTTTCCGGCGAACTCGACGGCGCGGATATCGTAACTATTGAGGGGCTGAAAATCGGCCCGGAGTTGCATCCGATCCAAAAGGCCTTCTTCCAAGACGGCGGTGCGCAATGCGGTTACTGCACGCCGGGTATGTTGATGATGTCCAAGGCGCTGCTTGATGAAAATCCCAATCCAACCGAAGAGGAAATTCGCTTTGCCCTCTCGGGCAACCTTTGCCGCTGCACGGGCTACGCTAAGATTATTCAGGCGGTGCAAGACGCTGCCGCGATGCTGCGCGCCAAGAACGCATAGTTATACGGTTCATCGCGCTTCCAAGTTTGAACAAATTAAACGGCTTGAACGAATTGAACCAGTTTTTTTCGTCGAAGGAGAAAGACATGGCGGAACTTTCAGTCATAGGTAAACCGGTCACCCGCGTTGACGCGGAAGAAAAAATCACCGGTCAAGCGATTTACGGTTATGATTTGGTTCTTCCGAACATGCTTTATGGGAAAACCCTGTTTAGTCCCAAAGCCCACGCGAAAATTAAACGGATCAATACCGAAAAAGCCAAGGCCTATCCCGGCGTGGTGGCCGTGGTCACGGCTGAAGACGCCCCATGGACCCACGGTGAATCGATCAAAGACAAACCGTTCCTGGCTCAGGGCCGGGTGCGCTATATCGGCGAGCCGGTAGCCGCGGTTGCCGCCGAAGACGAGGATATTGCGCAAGCAGCCGTGAAGCTTATCGAGGTCGAGTATGAAGATCTTCCCGTCTATACCGATCCGGAAGAAGCGTGCAAACCGGGTAGCATCGAGATTCATGAGGAGTTTGACAAGTATCGGAAGGCCGACTTTATCGTTCGTGGGGCCGCGCCCAACATTGCCGAGCATTTCAAGCTCAGGACCGGCGACGTCGCCAAAGGATTTAAAGAATCAGATCTCGTGCTCGAAGAAAGATACTTTGTGCCCATCATTCAGCACGCCGCGATGGAGCCGCATTCGGCTCACGCACAATTCGATAAGGAAAGCGGGCGGCTGACCCTTTGGGTCGCTAACGACGCTCCTTTCCGCGCCTTGCACGAGATCACCGAAGCGTTGAACATGCCCAAAGAAAAGATCCGCTTCATCAACCCGCTGCAAGGCGGCGGCTTTGGCTCTAAGGGCGGGTTAAAGGTCGAACCCATCGCCGTGGCTCTTGCCTTTCACACCAATGGCCGCCCGGTACGGGTTAAATTTAATCGCGAAGAGACTTTCATCTCGACGCTCACGCGCCATGAAACCGTGGTTTATTCCAAAACCGGAGTGAAAAAAGACGGCACCTTGATGGCCCGCGAGATGACGCTTTACTGGGGCGCCGGCGCGTATGCGGAAAAGAGCCCGACGGTCTGTATCCGCGGCAGCCTGCCCGCCCCCGGTCCGTATCGTATGCCCCACGTCAAAGTCGACGGCTATGCGGTCTACACTAACAAACCCGTCGCCGGCTCCTATCGCGGTTACGGCATTCCCCAGGGGGCTTGGGCCGGCGAGCAGCAAATGGATGAAATCGCCAAACGTCTTGGCATGGATCCGATCGAGATCCGCATGAAGAACATTTTTGTCGAAGGCGATACGTCCTACTGGGGCGAACAGTTGCATGCCGTAGGACTCAAAGAGACGCTGATCAAAGCAACCGAAGCGATCGAATGGGGCAAAAAGCCCGCGAAGACAAAACCGGGCGTTAAGATCGGAAAAGGCTTCGCCTGCATTCAGAAGCCCACGCGCAGCCCCACGACCTCGGCGGCAGGTGTCTTGGTTGATGCCAAGGGCGATGTCACAGTCCTCGCCGGGACGGTCGAGATCGGCCAGGGTTGCAGTACGATTCTATCGCAAGTGGCGGCCGAAGAATTGAAAGTGCCGATGGAAAAAGTCCACATGCACCCCCTCGACACCGACGTAATTCCTTATGACGCGTCAACCACGTCGAGCCGTAGCACATACCACATGGGCAACGCCGTGCGGCGTGCGGCCATTCACGCTCGTGAGCAGATTGCAGAAGCCGCCGGCTCGATGCTCGAAGCGAACGTCCAAGACCTTGATTTCGCCGATGGCAAAGTTTTTCTCAAGGATCAGCCGCAAATGGC
>JBGPIK010000475.1:0-5016 GCA_041484845.1 Binatia bacterium
AAAGCGCGACGCGAGATTACCCAATGTTCCGACGATCTATGAAGTGATGGACGAATTTAAAACGTCGGCGAGCAACCGTAGTTTGGCTAAACTCGTCCTTGCCTCCAGCGACTTTGGTCGCCCTTTCGTCGCCCCTCCCGGCATGGCTGCGGATCAACTTAAATTATTCCGTAACGCCTACGCTAGAGCCATGAAGGATCCGGCTCTCCTTGTCGAAGCAAAAAAGACGCCTTTGGAGATCCAGCCGACCACCGGACAAGAACTGGAAACACTAGCGAAGGAAGTCACGACGCAACCTAAAGAGCTGGTAGCGCGAATGAATAAGTTGATGGGACAATAAACCGCGTCAAAAGATGCGGCTTGGCCAAGTGAGCCACGCCAATTTCGATGATTGTGAATAGAAATGAACATTCATGAAAGGAATAACACTACTGGCATTGAGATTATCGCAGTCACGCTCCTTACGGTGGGGCGTGCGATCGCCAATAATCTTGCCGTGATATACTGGTTGGGCTACCCTCCCGTTCGTCCATTTGGCTACTATCAGTTTACGGAGTCTTTGAGAGGGCTATACCTCATCGGGCTGGTGCTTTTCATCGTGTCGCTCAGAAAAGAATCCTGGACGGAACTCGGACTAACGAGTCGCCTTTGGACTAGGGACTTCATCATCGTATTATTTCTCATATTCATGACGATGCTTATTTGGCTGCCCGTCACTTCGTTAATCGAGAAGCTTGGAGTTTTTGCTTTTGACAAACCTCCTACTAGGCCTTTTGTCAGCCCTTCCACTACCGCTGAGTCGTTATGGATATGCGTTAGCTGTATCCTTGTGGGGTTTGGGGAGGAGTTGTTGATCCGAGGCTATTTCCTTTCTCGGTTGTTACGGATATGTAGACCCGTAGCGGGCGTTATTTACTCTTCCTTAGTCTTTTCAGCGTGGCATATGCCACAGGGCGTAACCTCGGTTGCGTATACTTTCATATTTGGCCTTGTGTACGGCTGGATGTTTACCAAGATACGTCGGCTCTATCCACTTGTGCTGGCACATTCGATCAATGATATGATTGGATTTTTTTGGGCGTATAGTTAAGACATTCGCGTTGACGCATACAAACGTGTACACGAGTCCCATCCTTATTCTTAAACTGATTCTTAGGCGTCTGTGTGTGGGGCTCCTCGAGAAACTTTCATTTAGGTTGCGCTACTTGGTTGGCTTCGTACTGTTTGCGTTGATCTTGTGGGTTTTAAAACTAACCATTGTTTGGCTGATCGACGTTAAGTATTTGGACAGTTTAAAATCCAATCAATTCAAGAGTTTTGAAGAGCAAAGTCAACTTATCGAAACGAATCCGGCCAAATAAACACGGTAGAAGGGTATGGGGTTACTCACGAACGTATAAGTCAACACCGGACTGCAGTGTCCTCCATACGAGTTATTGTCGATGCTCGACTCACGTTATATCCGCTTTCCGTATCAAGTCACGAAATTCCACCGGGCAAGGAGCGAGTCAAAACACTTTGTGCGATGCTTCCAGCCCTTTGCGAAACTAAACGCGCATCAACTCTCTTATCTCGCGGCTCGGTTTCGGTCCCTTTGGGATGACTTTATTGAGCTGCGTGCTGCCAAGTCCAAACTGCGATTCCAGGAGGGCCGCGATCACTTCGCGAAAGTCGGTAGTAATGGCCAGATCTCGTCCTTCATAGAGTTCATTGCCCGAGAGCCCCGGCCATTGGCCGTAAACTTGTCCACCGCGAATCTTGCCTCCCATGACCCACATCACGTTGCCGTGGCCGTGATCCGTTCCGGTATTCCCATTCTCGTGAACCGTGCGGCCAAATTCAGACATCACCAAAATCACCGTGTCTGCATAGGTCGGGCCTAAGGCCTGCGCAAAAGTCGTGAGCGTCTCGCCAAGGGCCTTCAGTCGATTTGGCAGTTGCCCGGCCACAGACCCTTGATTGATGTGCGTGTCCCATCCACCGAGCGCGAAAAATACTACTTTGATCGTCGAGTCGCGGCCAATCAGTCGACCCAATTTCCGCGCTTGATCGGCGAATCCAACCGGAGATGGCGCTCCTTTATCAGCCTGGGTCATCTCTTCGGTCAGTTCAGACAAGAGCTGTTTGCGCGAAGATTGACCTGCTCGATACGCAATGCTCAGCGCGTCATTACCCTGGTAAATCCGATCGAAGGCTTCTTGGTTCTCCGGCCGGTCGAGGGGCGCCGGTCGGGTCGCCGCGTTGCCGAGGGCTAAATTTGTCGCTGCCGCCCGACCGGAAAGAATACGCGGCAAAGTGGGTCCCACGCTGATCGCTTCCGTTGCGCTTCGCGCCCCCGGCAACACGTCAATCAGACGATTGAGCCACCCGTCGGGCGTGGTCTTTAACCCCGGCGTCGCAGTTTCCATATAATCCTGCGCATCAAAATGGGACCGGCTTGAATCCGGCGAGCCGGCAGCATGAACGAACGCCAATGTTCCTTTTTCCCAGAACGGCATAAGAGAAGACAGCGCGGGGTGCAAGCCGAAATGCTGATCTAACTTTAATGCGCCGCCGGTTTCATTTGGGCGCGGAATCGCGATCGTCGGTCTCACAGAGTAATAAGCGGCTTCGCTGTAGGGTACGACAACGTTCAACCCATCCACCGCGCCGCGCAGGAATACGACGACCAAGCGCTTTGGGTTCTTGTCATCACCCACCGCTTTAGCAGCCCAGCCATTCTCACCCAGGAGCAGTAAACCCGATGTCGAGAGCGCTGTTAGTTGCAAGAAGTCTCTTCGCTTCATCTCTTCTTCTCCTTCCCTTGAGACTGTGTCGCAATGTCATCCTGAGGCGGTAGCCGAAGGATCTCGTTCTGGTGAGTGGCGGAAACGTTAGATTCTTCGCTTTGCTCAGAATGACATTCATGCGATTGTTTTGATTGCGACACAGTCTCCTTGATTACCGGTGCATAAACCCGGGACTGCCAAGAATCAGCGGCGCCCGAAACTCCGGGCGCGAATTTTCAATGGCTGTCTTTGTTTCTGCCGATAGCATAGCGCCGACGACATGGATGAGCCTTGTGGAATCTACAGGCTCGACGCGAGCAAGCCGATTATCCGTTGCCGATGTTTTGGTTTCGCCCATCTGTTCCATACGGTTGGCCGGTGGTTGATTGAGCTGCAATCGACCGGCCGCCAGAACCGTCGCAAAGTTGAGGCGCTGTGTCATGGCGTTCGGGTTGAGCCACGCCTCCTGTGTGTTTTTGTATCCATCGGGTGTTTGGCAGAGATAGAGCGGCATCCCGAGCCCGGCCATCGTGCCATAGAGAGGCCGCGTGTTCGTCACCGGAGTTCCCGCGGCGCGCACGGCCGAGATTACATACTCGTAAGGCGTCTTGAACTTCTTGCCAAAATATTGCTCGTCCCAGAATTCGGGGCTATGAAACAAGGCTTTCAACACAGAGCGAATATCGCCGCGTGTATTGAGATATTCTCGAGTCATTCGATCTACGAGAGATTTGGGCGGATTGTCACTGACAAAATACTGCGCCAACTCGTAGCTGAGATGGCGGGCGGTCGACGGGTGCTCTGCCAGGATGTCGAGGGCCTGCTCCCCTTCTCCAATACCCGAACCTTTAATGGCGTGACCGAGGAAAACCTTAGTGCTGAAGTCGTGGCGATTTGGATCAAAATAAAAAATGTTGGTGTTGGAAACATTCTCGGTTTGTTGCGCTGCCGCGGCACGAGCTACGCGCGCTGGTGGCGGTTGCCCCGGGCGGCGAAAGCCCCAACCGGTCAAAATGCGCGCCAGCGTGATCACGTCCTGCTGTGTATATCCGCCGTCGACGCCTAACGTATGGATCTCCATCAGCTCGCGAGCATAGTTTTCGTTTAACCCTTTGAAATTGCCGCGAGCTCCCGGGCTATTGGGTGCGGTGTTCTGCCAATTGTCCAGATAAAAAAGCATCGCGGGGTCTTTGGCCGTAGCGCCGAGAAGGTCACGAAAACGGCCGAGGGCATAGGGCCTAATGGCCTCGTGTTCGTAGGAGCCTATCCAAAGGTGATCCAAACCCTTTTGCGCAAAAACATTGAAGTGATTGAACCAGAAATTGACCATGACCTCTTCGAGCTGTCGCGGGCTTTCCACGGCTCTAATGAGACGGGCGTGTACAGCTTGGTCGACGATCACGCGGGCTCTTTGCCGCGCTTTTTGGATAGCCATTTTGTCTCCCTGCAATCCACGATACGAGGGCGGGCCATACTCAACGAACAGTTCGGCAGCGCTCAAGCGCAATGTTGAAAGCGCATTGAGTTGGTCAACAAGACTTTGAGGGAGGGAAATAGAGTTTGGCGAGAGCTGCTCCTCGATGTATTTCTCCACCCCGACGGATTTGACGTGTTCGATGTCTTCGGGGCTTGGACCAAAGGCTAAACGGTTGAGGACATGTATCTCGCGTTGCTCGGACGGCATCGCTGCCGCGTTCGCCAGCGGCACGAAACCGCCCAATATCAGGACAAATAGAAGAAATAGCAAACGTCCGTTCAACGATCGTATATGGATGTGAACGGAGCGGGTCATAAAGCACCTACGGTCGGCTCAGGAATTATACACATAATCGCAGAAGAAGATGAGAAATTGAATTCATCCCTTTGACGACCATGGAGCAGGAAACGTTTACTCGGCCAAATTTTATTGGCATTTAGTTCATTTGAACCCCAGGCGTCCGAAATGGGTCTTCGCCCCAGGCGACCCGTCTCGCTTTGAAAGTGTGCAGATGCGCGAGGAGGGCCGCAGCCAACTTTGGAGCGTGCTTGCGATAGAGAAAGGAACGACGGCGGAACGGATATCGACACAGACCGCCGGGCTCACACCAATTTAATGTGCATACAACGTATTGATAAAGCCGGAAGCGTCTAACTTCTGCACAAACGAGTTGTCGAAAAAGTCTTCCGGCTTGGCTTGCGCCGCCTTCGGACTCCTTACCACGTCCAACACGGCTTGGACCTCGTCCTTGGTCATAAGCGGCACGCGCTT
>JBGPIK010000476.1:0-4988 GCA_041484845.1 Binatia bacterium
AGCTCAAAGCCAGCCAGATCCCGACAATCACCTGAAGGACAAAAAGAAGAAGCGCAATTACGAAATAAGGATACGCTATGCGCTGCGACGGATAGGCTAAAGGCATGATTACATCTCCTCCTTCTTTCCTTGCCCCTATTTCATCTTGGCCAGGAAGGCCGATAATTCGTCCCGTTCTTGATGCGAGAGCGAAACCGGAGGCATAGTCGCCAGCGGATTCACCGAGCGAGGATCGGTCAGGACCTTTTCGATCGTCTCATAGCTCAGGTGAGAGCCGACATGCGTCAGCTCCGGGCCTAACTGACCGCCAGTCTCGTATATCCGATGACATGCGAAGCAGCCCTTCTCCTGGAAGAGCGACGCTCCAGGACCGACTCCCAATACGACTGCCCGACCGGCCGCCGGGCGAAACTTTTGATCCTGGGGCGGCCAGTCATGCGTGTCGATCTCGCTCGTCCATTTGAAAAAAACGACAAGATCGCTCAATTCCCGCTCTGTTAGAGGCAGGTGCGGCATCTTCCGCCATGTGGTGAATTTCTCGGGGGTTTGGACTACTGCCTTAATCCCCTCTGCCCCGCGGCGCCAGTAGACCTTGGTCACGTCAGGTCCGTAGTAGGAACCAAACCCCAGGATCGTATGACAGTCGTTGCAATTGTATTTCTGCCATACCCTCTTGCCGGCTACGACCTGCTCGTTAAGCTGGTCGGCGTGTGTCAATGCCCGGATTTGCCGGTGAGTGTCTACAGTCAGCGCCAAAAAGAGGACCAAAGAAATGAAGGTGCCAAGATAAAAAACCCAACGCGCGGTATTCCAACTCACTGATGCACCTCCTAGGGAATAATTTTTATGAGGCTTCTACGGCATCGAGAGCAGGAAATGTGCCAGCGACATTCGATCAAAAGATATTATGAAGTCAGTCAAAGTTCCGGTTAGCAGAACTTTTTTTTCGCACATACGCGAAGAACTTCCGAGTCTCTTCAGAAATCTGCAAAAAAGGAAGGGGAAATCTCTTAGTCACGGATTGATACGACGAGGGAGCGGCGCTGCATAGTGTCAATCGTCTTTCAGTTCATAACCGGCGCGGGCGAGTGCGCGCCTTGCGCTTTCCATGACTTGAGGGCCGTCGTTAAAAGGCGCCAGCTTCACCTCCGGCGCGGACTGCAACCTGGCAACGATATCTTCACTTTCGTCTTCCAGTAACGCTTCGCACGCTTGATAGAGTCCATCCGGTCCCTCCTCGAGCGGGTTATGGGCCGCGAAAATGACGCGAAGCGATGCCTCAATTGCAGCGGTGGGAGTTGGAACGAGCAGGGCAGCCAGCGCGCCGTGGTCCAGTCTGAGCTTCGCCGCAATAGGAAGCGGCTCGCCTCCACGCGCTTTTTGCGCCGCCGGCAGCAAAATCTTTTCCTCCATGGCGATGTGGCGCAGCAGACCGGCGCGAAATTGGCCGTAGGATTCGACGTCAATCTGATTTGGGTTAGCAAAGGCGCGTCGCAAAAGCGCGTCTAAGCGCGCGTGATCCGCAGCAAGAAAGCGGTAAATAGGCCCCATTTCTGACTCCACCGAACTGTCCAAATCGCGAGATCAGTTCTTGTACAACGTCTTGAGAAAACCTTCCTTGTCCAACTCGTCGATAATGCTCGAATCGATAAAGCGCCGCGGATCGGCGGTTCTGGCAGCGGGGATGCGGTCCATGCCCTCCAAAATGGTTTTCACGCCGTCGACGGGCGTGCGCGGCACTCTCAGCATGTGGCGCGCTTGCAGCTCATAAGCCTCTTTGACCTCATCGCGGTTTTTTGCACGCGTCCATTTTTGGATGACATTCATGCTGAACTCGGCGTCCTCGAGATAAGTCTTCATCCCTTCGAGAAAAGCCCGCATGAAGCGCTTGGCCACGTCGTGCTGTCCATCGATAAAGCGTTTTCTTGTCACCACCGAACCCGTGATGTAGGCCTTATTGATCTTGGTCAGATCGAAGAGCTCGACGAATCCCAGTTTCTTTGCGCGTATGTTGCTGGGAATCGAGATCGGCGCCGCATCGATGACGCCGTTCACTAATCCCTGAACCAGAAGACCCATTTCGTTGAGCTGAACGATGGTGACATCCCGGTCCGGATCCAAGCCCCACATTTTGAGCGTGGCCCGGGCGAGCGCGTCCGGCGTCGATCCGATTCTCGTCACGCCGACTCTTTTGCCTTTAAGATCCTGCGGCGACTTGATCTTGGAATTCACGATGAAACTATAGAGCGGTTTGTCTAGGATCGCGCCCATAAAAACCGTGTCGGCACCGCTAAGATTGGAGCTGACACAGCCATCCGTAACCGATTGCGCGATCGCTACCTCGCCCGCAAGCAGCGCCTGCAACGCCGTCAGGCTACTCGCATGAACAACCTCGACGTCGAGTCCATTTTTTCTGAACAGACCGGCATCATGGCTGATCCAGGGAATCGCCTGATTGACCGTAATAGCGCTATAGGCAAGCCGTAGGTGCGTGAGCTTGGGCGCATCGGCGGCGGCTCCGGTCCGGGTTGTAAATGCGATGAGTGGTGTTGCCAAAACAACAAAGGTACAGAACTTAAAGTAAATGCCCGCGAAATTTCTCATCCTTGTCTCCTCCCGGTTGCGAACTCAGATAAACCAAACCCTTTGCGATTACTCATCAAGCAGATCCAAAGTTTCCCGAGCGAAAAGCTCACTCACTTCTAGCTTTCGCCGGGTCAGCCCTTGTTCGTACGAAAACAGGGTCGCCGCCTCTAACGTCGCAACGTTCCGTTTCACGCCGTACGCGTAGATATCAAGGCCCATGATGTCCTGGGCATACTCGAAGTCCAAGTTGATCCATGGCAGCGGATAAAGAGCTTCGTTAAATCTTTCGTAGACATGTTCTTTGGCACTTTGGAAAGCATGGGTCAGCGCCGCGGCGATCCATGAGTTCTGCTCGTAAATGGCGCGGCGGATTACCACCATATGCATGATCGGAAAGATTTTGGTTCGGCGGTAATACTCGGCTTCAACCGCGCGGTTATTTTCAAAAAGACGCTGTATAAACGGCAGTCCTCTGCGAAAGCCGCGCGGCGCCGAAGTTACCGCCACGGCATCGAGGTTGCCCTCTTCGAGCAACTCATCGAGCGTCTGCGCCTTGTCAATATTTTCTATGCGAATGCCCGCCGGCGTCTCAATCGACACGTGTTCGGAGCGGCTGCGAAACCACAAGATCTCTTCCGGCGCAACGCCGTACTGGTGCCTGAGCATGCCGCGGATAAAAAGCAAAGCCGTCATCGAGTAGTCCAGAATGCCTACGCGTTTGCCTCTGAGGTCTTGCGGCCTTTTAATTCCGGACTTGGTATTGATCCAAATGTAAGAATGACGAAATACGCGCGAAGGAAAGATCGGGATGGCCACAAATCGGGCGTCGCCGCGGCCAAGAGCAATCATATAATTGGACAAAGACATCTCCGAGGCGTCAAATTCTTCATTGCGCAGCATGCGCAGGAAGATCTGCGAAGGAGGAGAAATGGCGATCATGCGCAGATGGACGCCGTCTATGGCGACCGTGCCGTCGCGCAGGGCGCGGGTATGATCGTAATCGCGGCATGCTAGTGTGATAGGCAGTCCTGCCATGTGATTCGGCTCGATGCTTTGCTCCTTCCCAGTTATCAGAAAAATCTTCAGCGGACCAGTAGAACGGTGGAAGTTACAATGGAGTGTTGGAGTACTGGAGTATTGGGTTTTTTCTTGCCCTCCCATTACTCCATCACTCCCTTACTAGGGTGAGCCGTTTTTAGTTTCTCCGGATTTGGGGTAAAGACAATTAGCAGTGTTGAAGGAGGTGCGACTGATGGTATTGCGGATAATGGGTTGTAAGGCTCGGGTTTGGGCAGCGTGTCTTTGCACAGCAATTCTCTTGAGCGCGATTTCCGTTCCCGCGCAGGAAGGCCGGAGGTTAAGAGCAGCGTACACGTCGTTTTCCGGCAACATGACGCCGCTCTGGGCCGCGCGTGACGGCGGCTATTTTAAAAAATACGGGTTGGATATCGATCTCATTTCGATGCCTAGCGGCAACGAAGGGATGAATGCGTTGATCGCCGGCGAGCTGGAATTTCTGGCGATTGCCGGGAGCACCACAGCGAGCGCGGCGATCGGCGGCGCGGACGTGGTGGCGCTCGCTACGACCATCGATCACCTGGTAGCCAGTCTTGTGGTTGTCCCTTCCATTCAAAAGCCGGAAGATCTCAAAGGGAAGTCCGTGGGAATTAGCCGTTTCGGCACCTCGATCGATACGGCGGCGCGCATGGCCATCCAGCACTTCAAGATGGAGCCGATCAAAGACGTCTCCATCGTCCAGATCGGAGCCGTGGCATCCAACATTGCCGCGCTACGCAGCGGGCGAATTCAGGGCGCCATTTTGACTTATCCGTCAATCATTCAGGCGCGCCGCGAGGGGTTCCGCGAGCTGCTCAACGTTGCATCGCTGGGACTGCCCTACGCCTCCACTGGAATTACCGTTAAACGCGCCTTGCTCCAGCAAAGGCGCGATGTGGCGACGAATTATGTCAAAGCGATTCTGGAAGGAATCGCGCGATTGAAAAAGGACAAGCCCTTCGCCGTTGAAGTCATGGGCAAGTATCTGCGCATCTCCGACAAAGAAGTCTTGGACGAGACCTATGACGTTTCGATCACCAAGTATCTTAAACGAGTGCCGCTGCCCACGCCCGAGGCTTTTCGCTCGGTGATCGATGAGTTGGCCCAAGTTAATCCCAAGGCCAAGGGCCAGGATCCACGCAAGTTTTACGACGACAGCATTCTTCAGGAACTGCAAAAAAGCGGCTTCGTCAACTCCCTTTATCGTTGATCGAGGAGGTGCAAACAATGCGTTACGGCTGGCGTGCTCGCATCGGTCACATTGCACCGGCGATTCTGGATACATCGGCGGAAGAATTTCGCAAGCTCTTGCCGGAGGGGGTGCTTCACGTCGGGCTCACCATCAG
>JBGPIK010000477.1:0-4987 GCA_041484845.1 Binatia bacterium
GGAGCTGACCGAGATCTGGGCACGGACTCACAAGACCATGCTATTTGTCACCCATGACATCGCCGAAGCGGTCTTTCTTTCCGACCGAGTCGTGGTTCTCACCGCCCGCCCCGCACGCGTGCGCGAGATCGTCGAAATCGCCATTCCTCGCCCTCGCTCCTTGGAAACCAAACACAGTCCCTCGGTGCAAGACTATGTGAGACAAATCTGGAGCCTTATCGAAACTTCGAACTGAGAGTGGGAGGTACTCCATGTCATCAATCGCCACCGACCAGGCGTTACCAAAGGCAACCGCCAATTTCCCGACACTTCCGCCGATGCCTTGGACCGAGCGTTACTTCAGGCTCCTGTGGGGCTCGCTCGGCATCGTCGGCTGTTTGTTTTTGTGGCAGATCGGCTCCTCTTTAAGAATTTGGGATCCGCTCTTCGTCAGCTCTCCGTTGGAAGTTCTGCGCGCCGCGTTTATAGTCATTCCTTCGAAGGAATTCATGGGCCATGTATCGACGACCGTCCAATGTCTTTTGCTCGGACTGTTCATCGCCTCATTCGTCGGCGTATTCGCCGGACTTCCGATCGGCTGGTTCCCCCGGCTCAATGCGACTTTTGAACCGGTGATCGCGGCCATTTACGGTATTCCTTATATCGCCTTTCTGCCGGTCATCATCATGTGGACGGGCATCGGCATGACATCCCGGGTGATCATCGTCTTCTGGTCCGCGGTTTTTCCCGTGACCATCAACTCGATTCAAGGCGCGCGCGCGGTGGACGAAAATTTTCTGCGCGTGGGGCAGAGTTTTTCGGCAACCAATTTTCAGATGTTTTTCACCATCACATTGCCATCCGCCGTGCCGTACATTCTGGCGGGTCTGCGTACGAGTATCGGCCGCGCCATTGTCGGGGTCGTCGTCGCGGAGTTCTTTATGTCGAGTAAGGGCTTGGGCTATTTTATCAATCTCAAAGCCAACGCTCTCGATATGGCTCCGGCCTTCGTCGCCATCGTACTCCTCGCCCTTTTCGGCATAGGGCTCGTCAGCTTGGCGACGACCATCGAAAATCGCTACTGCAAGTGGTAATCCCGCTGGAAAAATAGGCAAGCGCGAAGCATCGTATGAAAGAGGTTTGCTTTGTCGATACGACCCTGCGCGATGGGCAACAAAGTCTCTGGGCTTACGGCATGCGCACCGGCATGATGCTCCCGATCGCGGCTCGAATGGACGAGGCCGGGTTCGAGGCCATCGAGTTCGGCGCCCCGATTGAGTTGGCTAAATGCGTGCGCGAGCTGCGCGAAAACCCTTGGGAGCGCTACCGGCTGCTGATCGCTCAAATCAAAAAAACCCCGCTCCGCCTTATTCATGGCACGCGCAGCGGTTTCGCGATTTACCCGCGCGCCGTGCATGAGCTTTATGATCGTTGTATGGCGGCGGTTGGAATAAGCCAAGCGCGTATTTCGGACTCCTGGAACGATGCCACGGACTGGGCATGGCGGGTCAAACAAGCGCGCAAGGCGGGCCTCAAGCCCATCATTAATCTCATCTATACGGTCTCGCCTCGGCACACGGACGAATATTATGCGCGAAGAACCCGTGAAGCGCTCCAATTGAACGTGTTTCGAGTCTGCCTCAAAGACCCTGGCGGTATCCTCACGCCTGAGCGCACCCGGACATTAGTGCCCGCCGTGCTGGCCGCGGCCAACGGTACGACGGCCGAGCTTCACACACACTGCACCACGGGGCTGGGCACACTTTGTTGCCTGGAGGCGATCCAAGCGGGAATGATGTCGATCAATACCGCTATTCCTCCCCTGGCGGACGCCTCATCCAATCCGTCGGTTTTCAATGTCGCCATGAACGCCCGGGCGATGGGCTATCCGCCGCTGCTCAATATGGAGCCGATTCGTCTCGTCGCAAACCACTTTGCCGCCGTCGCCAAACAGGAACGCTTGCCCGTCGGCAAGACGCCGGAATACGATTACGCCCAATACGTTCACCAAATCCCCGGCGGCATGATTTCCAATCTGCGCCATCAACTCCGTCGTGTCGGGATGGAAGATAAGATCGACCGGACCTTGGAAGAAGCGGCTCAAGTGCGCGCCGACTTCGGCTACCCCATCATGGTCACGCCTCTCTCCCAGTTTGTCGGAAGCCAGGCCGCGATCAACGTCATTGTCGGCGAACGCTATAAGCAAGTCACGGATCAGACCATCGAGTACGCCATGGGCGTCTGGGGGAAAGAAGGCGCTACGCTTATGGACGGCAATATCAAGGACAAAATCTTGCGCCGACCGCGCGCCAGAGAAATCGCCGAACGAAAACCGCCGCAGCAAACCCTGCGCGAGCTACGCCGAAAGCATGGCGGTCAAGGCGTGTCCGATGAAGAGATTTTGCTGCGGTTTTTTACCAGCAAAGACGAGGTCGCTCAGATGCACCTGGCCGGACCCGCCCGCATCTATGCGTCTGACAAGCCGCTCTTGACTTTGATCGAGGAACTGACCAAGCAAACGCATCGCGGTAGCATCTACATAAAAAAGGGCACGCTTTCCCTTCGGCTGGAAAAGCGACAAAAGAATTGAAGCGAGGCGTCATAATAACTTGAGGCAATGGTCGACCGAAAGCTCACCTGGCCGGCGACTCACAATCTACGACCTCGTCCGAGTGGCCGGTCCGCGCTATTTTTGAAAGATCCACATCCACCGCTCCACCGGTTGGTGGTTGCTGCCTGAGCGAAGTGATGGATATTTCAGGGCCATTGCGTTAAGAAAGCTCAAAACTCATTTTACTCTAAGGAAACCTCATGGCACGCGTATCTTTAATAAAGGAGAGCGAGCATCCCGAGCTCGCTGAGACGATTGCTAAAATCAAAGGGGCGCGCGGCGGGCGGCTCATCAACATCTATCGCCTCATGCTCCACAGTCCGGCCCTGGCGCGAGCCTGGTTTGACCTCAATCAAGCGGTTCGCTATGGCACCGAGATCGACGGCCAATGCCGCGAGCTCGCGGTGATTCGCGTGGCGATTCTCAATAATGTTCAATATGTTCAGCGCGCGCACGGCCCCGCCTATGCGTTGAAAGAAGCTCTCACGCCCGAACAGGTCAATGCGCTGGCCGATTGGCGGCCCCTCCCCCTTGTTCAGTGAAAAGCAGCGCGCGCTGCTCGGGTACGTGGATGCGATGACCCGAGAAATCGAGGTACCGGAGGCCGTCTTCCAGGAGGTAACGAAGCACTTCACCGAGCGTCAGACTGTCGAATTGACCATGCTGATCGGCGCTTACAATATGCTCACCCGATTCCTGCAAGCGCTCGAGGTCGATGCCGAACCAACAGGCAGTCAAAGCTGATAACATGGCTTCGCCGCGCCCGATCGTCGCCGTTGAGGATGATCCCTTCTTACGGCTTATTCAGGTCATTCTCGACCCGACCACGCCTCAAGATCGAGTTGCCGCCTTTGTTCATTTCATGGCTCATGATGAGCCTGATTTCACCGGCTGGTGCGAGCGCTTGCGGGCAAAACTCGCCAAGCTCTATCCCGCCGAGGTCCGCCTGGTTGAGAATGAAGCAGAGCTGTTCGCAAACCTCCCGGGCGCGCAAATTGTCATCGTAGAGGACATCACCATCGGCGCAAAAGCGATCGCGGCAGCAGGAAGCGCGCTTAAAATTGTGCAAAAGTACGGCACCATCACCACAGGGATCGATCATGCTGCCTGCGCCGCAGCCGGCATTCGTGTGCTTACGCTCCGGCGGCGCGCCAACATCGCGACTGCGGAGCATGGCCTGGCGCTCATGCTCGCGCTCGCTCGTCAGCTTAATCAGAATTCCAATCGCGTCAGTGTTGAACAGCTGCAGGCGGCGGGTTTCACGCCGACAACTTTCGCCCGCGCGCACACCCCCAATGGCAACTGGGCCAGGATTAAGGGACTGCGCACGCTCTACGGCCAGCAGCTCGGCATCATCGGTTTAGGAGAAATCGGCCGCGAACTCGCCTTGCGTGCCGCCGCGTTAGGGATGCGCATCGTCTATACCCAGCGTCATCGTTTAGCTCAAGATGTAGAAGAATCGTACCGAGCGACTTACCGCCCGCTTGATGAATTGCTTGCCAACTCAGACTGCGTGAGCCTGCATCTGCCACGCACGGCCGAGACGCACGGTTTCATCGGCCGGCGCGAGCTAGCGACGATCAAAACCGGCGCTTTATTGATCAATGTGTCACAACCGGAACTGGTTGATCGCGAAGCGTTGCGCGAGGCGCTCGCCTCAGGCCGTTTGGGCGGCTATGGTCTGGACATTTTTTATGAAGAGCCGGCTGCTGCCGACGAGCCTCTGACACAATTTCGCAATACCATCATCACCCCTCACTTGGGCGGTTCGCCTCGCACCAATGCGCTCAATGATTTCGAGGAGATCCTGACGGGGTTGGCACAGACACTGAAAGGACGATGATATCGCCGGGGTGTCGCACCTTCTTGGGCTCCCCCGCGCAGACAGACTTCGAACGATTGTCAATTTTGAACCGTTGAACCTTGAATTTTGTGAAGCGTTTGAGGCTCAAACGCTTCGAGTTCGGAAGCGGTTCAATCTCTGTGGGTCGATTCTCCGTAGCTTGCTGCGTTAAGTAAATTGCCTATCCGAAGTCCGTCATTCCCGCATGCTTTAAGCGGGAATCCAGGCGGGTTCGGAACTGGACCCCCGACCCATTCGACGTGGCTCAGGGTTGTGGTGAGCACAGTCGAACCACGATAAAAACATTCGGGGGTGACGCCTTTGGGATAAATGCTCGTCGCTATGTTCTGACACCCCGCAGTTTGCTGCGGAGTTTTTCACTTCGTTCCGGACGAAGCTACTTCAACCTTTGATTAACCTGAAGTTCTTTCTTATCTGAGGCATAATTTTGTTGTAAGTCAGTTGTTTAGGCGAATTATGGGGTACAGGCGCGTGGCTACACAGTAATGGAAGCGAGCAGTTTGAGCGCGCGCTGTTGGACGGGGTTGGGTTGA
>JBGPIK010000478.1:0-4986 GCA_041484845.1 Binatia bacterium
GAACTCGCCGACCGCATGGCCATGCTCGGCGCGCAGCGTAAAGAAAAAGAACTGCGACCGTATCAGGAAAAAATAGATATTCCGACGCTGCTGAAGATGCGGGCGGGGTGATCAAAAAAGCGATGTTACCTCAAAGGTTCGTATCTCTTGTGCTAAACGAGTGCAAAGAAGAGCTAAAAACGGTTCGATGACCTAGTCAGCTTATGGCGATACAGTGATTTCGCTATTTCGCCGGCTTCGACAGAGTAAGTATTCTGGGGAGACGATATTAATTTCTGCTTGACGGGAAAAGTGCAAATCGACTAGCGTCCATTGCATGACTAGGATTCAAGAGTCGTAGCCCTCTTCCATCCTCATCACGTCACTTAAATTTTGTGAAGTCGATTAAGGTTAACAGGACGCGATTTGCGTTTGTGAAAGACCGAGGATCACTCAAGTGGCATCGTGAAATTAATATTGTGTTCTTAATTTGAACGCCACATGAACACTTTTCTTCGGAAGGAGAAGTACGTAGTGGAGGTATTGAGAGATGCGACGAAGCACTGACCGAATTCTGACCACCCATGTCGGCAGTCTTCCCCGGCCTGCCGACCTGCGCGAAATGTGGTCGAAGCAAACGAGCGGGCCCGCGGAAGAAGCGCTGCAGGCACGCTTGCGATCGGCCGTGGGCGAGGTCGTGCTCGCTCAGATGGGAACGGGCATCGATATTCCGAATGATGGCGAGTTCGGCAAGCCGATGCGCGCCGCATCGGACCGCGGCGCCTGGGGCAACTACATCTTCAACCGCGTCTCTGGGTTCGTCCCGACGCCGCCGGAAGCCGTTGCGCCGGATACGGCGGCACCGGGAGCGCCGATGCGAATCGTCGGAGTACGCTGGGAGCAACGGGAGTTCGCCGAGTTCTACGCCGACACGGGGCTGGGAGCGCCGAGTACTGCTGCCAGCCGCCCGATGTGCGCCGGTCCAATCGCCTATATCGGACATGAAGCCCTGTCCCGGGACCTCACGAACTTGAGAGCGGCCAAGGACAACGCGGGCGTCGACGAGGCGTTCGTCGCCTCCATTGCACCCGGCAGCCTGGAGATGTTCTGCCGCGGCCAGAACAGCCACTACCCAGCAGTCGAGGCATTTTTCCAGGCGATCGCCGCCGCGATGCGTGAGGAATATCAGGCGATCGTAAAGGCCGGTTTCATCTTGCAACTCGACGACCCCGGATTGCCTGGCGCGTGGGACATGTTGGACCCACGGCCGAGCCTCAACGAGTACAGGCGCTACGCGATGCTGCGCGTCGAGGCGCTGAACCGTGCACTGGAAGGCATCCCGGAGGATCGAGTCCGCTACCATATTTGTTGGGGGAGCTGGCATGGCCCGCACACGACGGATATCCCTTTGCGAAACATCGCCGATGTGATGCTCAAGGTGAAGGCGCAGGCGTACTTGATCGAAGCCGGCAACGTGCGCCATGAGCACGAATACAAAATCTGGCGGGACATCAAGTTGCCGGCGGGGAAGATCCTCATTCCCGGCGTGGTGAGCCACGCAACCGACGTCGTCGAGCACCCCGAGCTGGTGGCGGATCGTATCCTGACCTTCGCCAATATTGTCGGCCGCGAGAATGTCATCGCCGGGACCGATTGCGGCCTGGGCGGGCGAGTGCATCCGCAGATTGCGTGGGCAAAGCTGCGCGTGCTATCCGAAGGCGCTGCGCTGGCGAGCAAAAAGCTGTGGGCCGCTTGAGTCGCTGCGCGTGGAACGAAGCGAAGCGATGGAACAACTGAAACGATTGCAACTGTTGGAACATTTGGAACGTCGCGAGCGATCGGCGGAGGCGAGCTAGTCCAACTGGGCTGCATTTTTTCGGCGCGTTAACGTCGCGCGAGAGCTGCCCAGTTGGTTGACAGCGTCCTTGTGCTCATCTCTTGCGCGGTGACCCCCGCTGGGATATGTGCATCTAGTAACCGGCAGTCACAGATTTTCTCACCTTCGCACGACAGCTAGCTCGCGCAATCGTCACAATACAAAGGAGCCAAAACGATGGGCATTCTTGAACGAACGTATGGGAAAGCGAGCAGCGCCGTCATTCATGAAGTTTTAATTTCGTCCGACTCGCACGTTATTGAGCCGGAGCGTCTTTGGAAAAAACAAGTGCCACAGGCGTTTCGGGACCGCGCCCCTGATTTTGGCGGGCAAAGACCCAACGATACGCCCGGTGGTGCCCAGGACAAGAACAAGCGCGTGTCCGAAATGGCCGCCGACGGCGTCAGCGCCGAAGTGCTGTATCCGACCCATGGATTGAAGTGCTTGAGCCTCGATGATCATGAGCTGGAAGCAGTTTGCGCGCGGGTCTACAACGACTGGCTCATCGACTACTGCAGCGCCGCGCCCGAACGGCTTATCGGCATCGCCATGTTATCGATGTACGACATCGACGGTGCCGTCCAGGAACTGGAGCGCTGTCGGAAGGCCGGCGTGCGCGGCTCGGTGATATGGCAGGTACCGCCGGCAGAACTACCGTTTTCCTCATCGCATTATGACAAGTTCTGGGCCACCTCTCAGGATCTCGACATGCCGGTCAACTTGCATATCTTGAGCGGGCACGGCTACAGCCGAAGCCGGTCCTTCGGCCTTGGAGACACTGCAACGGGTCTCACCCAGGAAGCCAATAGCGTTAACATGAAACTATTCCAGTCGATCAACAGCCTCTACGAACTGATTTATTCCGGCGTGCTCGAGCGTTTTCCCAAGCTAAAGGTTGTTCTCGTCGAGAATGAGCTTGGCTGGATTCCCTTCGTCTTGGAGCAGTGGGACTACTACTTCAAACGCCATGGCGCGAAACGCGAGGACCTGGCAATTAAGAAACTTCCCAGCGAATACTTCCACAATCAGATCTACACCACTTTTTTCAATGACGCCGTGGGTGGCCGCATCCTCTCATGGTGGGGTGCCGACAACTGCATGTGGTCCAACGACTTCCCCCACGGCAACTCGACCTGGCCCCATTCCCGCCAGATCGTAGCCCGGGACCTAGGCGATCTCCCTGCTGCGGTGCGCGCTAAACTTGTGCGGGGAAATGTCGCCCGACTTTATAACATGAGCGTTCCAAGCCCGGTCTAAGGACCGGCGGCGGTTCCCGTCAACGTCGGTGGGGTTGAAAATTGGACAGTAAAGTTTATCCCATCGGCGGCATTTTCGTAAATTTGGGCAGCGCCGGATTCATGTGATCCCAAGGTTGGGCACTCGCCGTGAAGATTTCCATACTCGGCTTATATTGGCTGGGATCGTCGAGACTACCGGCGGTGATCATTGCGAGGTCCGGCACACCGCTGGTTTTTGCGAACAAACGTGCGCCGCACTCCGGACAAAAGCCACGGCTAAGCGTGTTACCACTCTCCGCTTTAACGTCGTGATACTTAACCTTACCGGTGATCTTCAAACCAGCGGCCGGCAGTCCGATGCAAGGATCATACGCACCGCCACCCGCCTTTTGGCAATCGCGGCAGTGGCAATTACCCATAAACAACGCGTCGGCGGCACATTCGTAGCGCACCGCGCCGCAAATACAACCTCCGGTAAATGTAGCCATGGTTCTTCCTCCTCGTATTTTTCAGCCAAAGTTTAGCAAAACTATTGCCGTCGCTGCCGAGCACAGCGGCCGGGTGCGCTCGCAAGACGGCAAATTAGGACTGTAAATCAGATCAGCATCATACCACCGCCGGTATGTTTCTTAATTTGCTTTCGCCAGATCCTTATCTACCCCTACCGTGGTTACTGAAACTGTCTTCGCGATCCAACACTTGAGAGGAAGTAGCGTGTCACCTTAATGCCCTTGATTCAACGTCTTTTTTAACCAATCAGTCACAATTTTCGAAACTCTTTCTTCCGCGCCGACGTAGAAGTGATCGCAGTTCGGTACGATCACAATGTTGCATGGTCCACCGCAGTGTTCTTTGAACCGCTCTGCCGGATAATTTTCCATCGGCTCCTGATCACCGCGAACGAACAGCACCGGGCATTTGATGCGTTTGGCATTTTCTACGAGATCGGGCGCGTTGGTGAGGCGGTCGAGAAACGTGCGCGCGGAGATCACCCACCACCAGGCCGGAATAAGCATGAGCTGGCGCGGTTTTCCGGCCGCGACCAGCGCGTCGGCTTCCTTTCTTTGCTCCTCGACGTTTCCGGCAAGCGAAAAATTGTGCGTCGATGTCGGATGGGTCAGCCGGTTCCCTCCGGCGTGGGCGGAGAGCAGAATCAGCGCGCGTGTTTCCGGATGGTTTGCCACATGCTCACTGGCCAGGACGCCGCCGTTGCTGTGACCGATGACAATCGGGTTTGTGAAGCCTTTGCCGGCTAAATATTTTGCCGTAATCTCATTGTCTTCGAGCCCTTCCGCCACGGTTTGGTAAGCCCCACCGACGCACTCGCGGCTATTATAAGTGCTTACGGAGTCATGACCCCGCCGGTTGAAAGGCATGAAAACATAACCGAGCGACGTTATGTGCAGCGCCAAAAAGCGCGCGGCACAGACATAAAAATTCATCTGATTGCCGTGGCAGTACATCACCGCGCCCTTGCTCGGGCCATCGGGAGTGTAGTAGGCAGCATCCAGGGGATCCGTTGGCGTCGGAATGCTGATAAGTTCGGTGCGCATGTGAGTTCCTTCCCATTCGTTTTGATTTGTGCTTCTTGGCCTAGGTGGATAACAATATTCCGTCGCGGGCGATGATTAACTTCCGCACCGGCTAACAGAGACGGCACGAACTTGTCAACACTCACAAGATAGAAAGCCTGATCATTCCGCTGGAAATTTCCAGCAGACAGGCCGGTTCATACAGGCTCTGACGAAATTTTTATTTTTGCCTCGTCGCTAAAATTTTCAAGCCCACAAGCGCAGGGAAAAGGGATGTATGCGCTGCAGGAATCGAGTGAAGCTTTACGGGGTTGAACTTTGCCCGTAAAAATGAGCTGCTAAAGTCAGAAAACATGATTCC
>JBGPIK010000479.1:0-4978 GCA_041484845.1 Binatia bacterium
AGCAAAGCGCGATATTCATCCACCACAAGCTCGCCGTCATGAGAAATGGGAATGATGCGCAGCCGCGCTCCGACTTGCTGGCAAAGCATTTGCCATGGGACGATGTTGGAATGATGCTCCATCGCCGAGATGACGATCTCGTCACCGGACTTCAGAAAGTTTCGCCCGTAGCTCTGCGCGACCAGATTGATGGCTTCCGTTGTCCCGCGCACAAATATAATCTCTTCGGTCCGCCCCGCATTGATGAAACTCCGGATCTTCTCGCGCGCGGCTTCGTAAGCGGCCGTGGCTTGTTCACTCAAATAATGGACGCCGCGATGAATATTGGAATTTTCCGCCGTGTAGTAGCGGTTGACCGCGTCAATAACCGCCTGCGGCTTTTGGCTGGTAGCGCCGTTATCCAAATAGACGAGAGCTTTACCATGTACTTTTTGCGCCAGAACCGGAAAATCCTTGCGGATTTTTTTGACGTCAAACGCTTTGCGCTGCGACTCCGGCTTGACCATTTCCTTGGCGGCTTTCATGGCATCCCCGATATTCACTTTCTGCCGAACTTGGTCAACAGGTACTCGTCCAACCGCGCTCGCAACGAAGGGATTCGAATTCGACCGACCACATCACTGGCGAAGGCGTAGCTCAAAAGACTCTGCGCTTCATGGATGTCGAGGCCGCGGGAGCGCAAGTAAAACAGCGCATCGGCGTCCAGCTGGCCGATCGTTGTTCCGTGGCTGCACTTTACATCATCGGCATAAATCTCCAGCTGCGGCTTGGTATTCACCGCCGCATGCTCCGAAAGTAAGAGGTTTTTGTTCGTCTGGCGCGCGTCCGTTTTCTGGGCGTCTTTGTGCACGATGATCTTGCCATTGAACACGCCGTGGGCGTTCCCGCTCAAAATTCCTTTATAGAGCTCGAAGCTCGTCGCTCTCGGCCGCCTGTGTTCTATCTCAGTATGGTTATCGACATGCTGGTGGCCATCGAGCAGATACATTCCATTGAGGATACACTCCGAACCCTCGCCCTCGAGGGCGACATGCAGGTCGTTGCGCACCAGGGCGCCGGCCAAAGTAACGGCGTGCGAGGTAAAATGACAATTGCGTTTCAGCCTAACGTCCACCGCGCCGATGTGAAATCCCGCGTCACTCTCTCGTTGCACCCGGTAGTAGTCGATCACGGAGTTTTCTTCGCCGATCAATTCCGTCACCGCATCCACAAAGTAGTTTCCGGTTCCAAGCCCGAGGTAACTTTCAACAATGCTCACCTCGCTGCCGGCCCCAACCAGCATCAAATTTCGCGGATAGAGGGCGATCCGTCTGTCCCCCGCCATCGCAACGAATATGAAATGGAGCGGAGCTTCCAACCGGCAATCCGGCGGCACAATGACAACAGCGCCGTCTTCCATGAAAGCCGTGTTGAGCGCGAAAAAAGCCTCCCTTTCATGGCGCGCGCACGCCGCTAAATAGGGCGCCAAGATCTGATCGTCCTGTTTGATTGCGTCCGCCAGACTTTGTACGCGCACATTCGCCGGCACATCGCGCCAGAGAGAGAGTTGCGGCACAAAAGTCCCGTTCACGAACACCAAACGATTGCAGTCGGCGTCCGTGAATGAACGGGCCAGAACCGTTTCGGCGCTGACTGCCTCTGGGTGCAAGCTGCGCTCAAACGACTGAGAGGTAATAGGCTCGACGCTCGTATACTTCCACTCCTCATCATTTCTGGTCGGGAAGCCTAAGCTGTCAAAGCTGCCGATCGCCGACTCCCGCAGCGCTTTCAACCATGCGGGTGCGCCGGAGCGCCCGTTGCTATAATCGTGCCTGAAACTCGATAGATAGTGTTGTTTACTTTCGCTCGCGAGCATAAGGGCCGCCGACTTTCCAGGCTATGAATTACTGCAGGGCCGCTACTTCGCTTTTGATCCAGTCGTAGCCTTTGGCTTCCAGCTCTAAGGCGAGATCCTTCTTGCCCGACTTCACGATGCGCCCGTCATACAACACGTGAATGAAATCCGGCACGATGTAGTTGAGCAGCCGCTGATAATGAGTAATCACGATCATCGCCCGATCTTTCGATCGGAGTGCGTTAACCCCGCCGGCAACGATACGCAAGGCGTCGATATCGAGGCCCGAATCCGTCTCATCCAAGATCGCCAGTCTTGGATCGAGCACGGCCATTTGCAAAATTTCGTTACGTTTTTTTTCGCCGCCGGAAAAACCTTCATTTAAAGCGCGGTTGCTCAAAGCTTGGTCCATCTCAACGAGTTTCATTTTCTCCCGAATCAACGTCAAGAACTCCATCGCATCCAGTTCCTCCAGGCCGTGATGCTTGCGCACTGCGTTCAATGCCGCCTTGAGGAAATAGGTGGTGCTCACACCCGGTATTTCAACGGGATATTGAAAGGCCAAAAAAATACCTGCGCGTGCCCTCTCCTCCGGAGCCATGGCCAAGAGATCTTTGCCGTCATAAATGACCTCGCCGCCAGTAACCTGATAGTTTTCGCGTCCGGAGAGAACATGAGCGAGCGTACTTTTGCCCGAACCGTTCGGTCCCATGATGGCGTGAACTTCGCCCGTGCCAATAGTCAGATCGATACCACGCAAAATTTCCTTGCCCCCCACCTGCGCGCGTAAATTTCTAATTTCCAGCATCACTCTTCCTTCCGACGCCTACCCCGCCCTCTGGAAAGGAGTATGGAATAACCTTCCCTTGAGTCCCTGCCGATCGGCAATTGTTGCGATGGAGGTACGGCCAAGAAACTCCGCGAGAACTTTTTGCGCCTCTTCCCAAATCGATTTTTGCGAACAGACCGCACAGAAAGAGCAGTAATCGGCTCCCTTGTCCAAACACTCCATCAATACCAAGCGCCGTTCCACGGTTTCATAAATATCTTTAATACTGATCGCGCTCGACGGCTTGGCAAGCGTAAACCCCCCTTTTGAACCAATGTGGGAGCAAACCAGCCCGCCAGCCACGAGATCCTTCATGATTTTCGACAAATAATAAGGCGGAATATCCTGACTCTTTTCAATATCCGCGCGGCTAATGACCTTTCCATAGGGTTGCCCCGCAAGATAGGACAGCGCCCGAACGGCATAGTCGACACGCCGACCGACGTTCATTAACGAGCTTCGTTCTGTTCTCACCTTCGACCTTTTCACGTAACTAACCGCTGTTTGAATATAGACTTCTTAGGTCTGCTTTGTCAAGATGATGTGCTCGTTGGGTTCCTGTCGAGCAAAAATTTTGGGGTGACACGTTTACAAATTTGGTTGTTCTGGCTTTCCTGTGGCGAGCCTGGCCGGCGCTATTTCGGTGCAAGGAGTCGGAGATTGCACCGCGGAGGCGCGGAGGACGCAGAGTAAAGAGTTCTTGATTAAAAAATAATCCGAACTCCGCGAACTCTGTGTCTCTGTGTGAATATTTCTCCGTAGGAAACCCGGAAGTGCCAAATACAAAGGCACCAAAGTCTGGATCGTCGGCGTCGACACCGCCAAAGACGCCATCTACGCGCGTATCCGCATCACCGCCCCCGGCCCCGGCTACTGCCGCTTTGCCGCGACCTACGACGAGACCTAAAGGATTTCAGGAATGGGTGATCGCATTTCACGGCAAACCGATCCGACCGCCCTAGCGGCCAAACTATTATCCTGAAGAGACCGCGGTCGCATGGCATGTGAGAGAGGTGTTTCAAGGGCCGGGACGAGATGAGGTCTAGAGAAACCGACACGCGAGAGACAACTCTGGCTCGTGAAGATAGGCCAAATAGCGAAGTCAGACCCCGGCAGGTGCTGCTGCTTAAGGAGCTAATCCAGACCTCTAAGAGTCCGTCATTCCCGAATGTTTCTATCGGGAATCCAGGCGAGGCCGAACCTGGGCCCCGGATTAAAACGTTCGGGGGCGACGCCGTTGGGATAAAATCTCACCGCTATGTTTTGATACCCCGTCAGCTTGCTGCGGGGTAGTTCATTTGCTAAACAGCTAAAAGCGTACTTGACCCCTTCTTTCCCCCCATTTCCTGAGTTTACTTTGACTCCCGAACCACAAGCCATTGTTGTTAAATCGGCGGAATAATAAACCTTCTCATTCCAACATCGTAGCATTCCCAAAATGTCAGCACGCGGTGAATGTTATATTTTGACCACTGTTCGTAGGCTCTACAGATTATTTTCGGCGTACGAAACATAACAAATTCAATACTGTGCGATTCTATTGCCTTGAACTGTTAAGCCGCTGCGAGCCGGTGGCCCGCGAGCAGTAAAAGCAGGTCTTGACGAACGGGATTTCTCCCGTATTTATCGTTGACTCTTACAAAGTCGACGGAAGAACCGGCTCGTGGTCGGGTTTTTGTCTGCCCGGCGTCGAGGTGCTGCGATGCTAGCCCCGGCCCCACTTGCGTGCCCGAGTTAACGAGAAATGGTCAAGATTAGCAAGAGTTAAAGGCCTGACCCCGCAAACCAACAGGTCCATGATTCCGTCGCCGTCGACGTCCCCAACCCAGACCGTGGTGTTGGTAAAACCGTTGACGGGATCAGCAACCGAGACCGGGTTATATTGGCCACCGCCTTGAGAAACATAGGTCACCAATTGTCCGTTGTTATGGGTGATAATGTCCCATTTGCCATCGCCATTGAAATCGCCTGTCCATGCGGCGGCATTGCTAAAATTTCCGCTGGGGGAGTCTGGATCGGTGGGATAGCTATAGACCCCGGAGGAGCCGCCGTCTTGCCAGCTTAATTGCCATTGAGGCATGGCGTTCACGCCTCCGTCCTTCTCGGTAATGCTGGTTAAGCGGCTGCGGCCGGCGGCCTGGCCCACTTCATAGGTAAGCACATAGTTACGTATGTAAAACCTAATTGTGCGACACATCTTTTTGACTGGACACGGGGGAGACTAAATGCTATTTTGCCTACGTGATCGTTTGTCGGCAAACGTTTTCGGAACCAACCCTCGCCTACATTCAAGCGACGATAGAGCGCGAGCCGGG
>JBGPIK010000480.1:0-4976 GCA_041484845.1 Binatia bacterium
CAGAATCTGCTGGAGCCGATTATGCCCATGATGATGCTGCCCGAAGTCAAAGATCCCAGAAATTGGTGGGCTGGTCATCTGTGGGCGGATCACGCCAAAAGAGATGTTTACAGCTTTACCGCGTACATCACCGAGACCGCCTGGTACAATTCGACTCTGGTCAGACCCGAGGAGATTACTTCGTACGACGCTCTGTTGGACCCCAAGTGGAAAAACAAAATCGCCATCTTGGATCCGCGTACCGCAGGCTCGGGGGAGTCGACCTGGGCGTTCCTGTGGAAAATTAAAGGCGCGGCTTTCCTTGCCAAGCTGGCGGCTCAAGATATGTTGGTCGGGCGCAATCTGCGTCAATTGGCTGAAGCTGTCGCGCGGGGAAAGTGCGCCCTGTCCATCGGACTATCGTACTACAGCTATTTACCATTCGTGAAGGCAGGGCTTCCGGTCAAACCGATCAGCGCTGTCAAAGAAGGCTTCTACGCGTCCACCGGGAGCGGCAATGTCGTCGTGATCAAGGATGCCCCTCATCCGAATGCGGCAAAGGTGTTCCTGAACTGGTTGCTGTCCAAGGAAGGGCAGGCGGTGTTCAGCCGGGCTTTGGGACAACCGACCCGGCGTCTCGATGTGGACACGAAATGGACTCGGGAGTTCGGTCACGTGTCCGCAAAGGAGGCTCTGACGCCGGAAAAGTATGACGAATTGGAGAACAGCTCCGAAGATGTCATCGCAAAGGTGCGCAAGCCGGCCATGCAATTGGCGGAGAAGCTGTTCAATTGAGATGCAAAAGATCGGCAAACCAATAAGAAAATATTTATTGCTGCTCTGGGTTGTGGCCATCCACTTAAGCGCCGCTGGCGCTGGCGCGCAAACGGGCCAAGCTAGACCCGTCGATTGGGACAAGATCGTGGAGGCGGCCAGGAAGGAAGGCAAGATTGTCGCGTCGATTCCGCCCAGCGCGGAACTGCGCAAGGGGATGGAGATCGCTTTTACCCGGCGCTACGGCATCGAAGTAGAATTCGTGCCGGTGCGCGGCAGCGCCATCATTCAAAGGATGGTAAGCGAAAGCAAAGCGGGTGTTCACTATTTCGACGTGCATATCGGGGGCACGGAGTCGGCGATCCTAGGCTTGCTGTCGGAAAACGTGCTGGAGCCGGTGGAGCCCTACTTTGTTCTGCCGGAAGTCAAGGATCCGAAGCAGTGGTGGGGCGGCCATATGTGGGTGGATAATGCCAAGCGGTTTATTTATCCCTTTGTCGCATACCAGACCGTGAGCTTGTGGTGCAATTCCACCGAATACAAGCCCGCTGAATTTCAATCTTTCGACGATCTGTTGAGTCCCAAGTTGCAAAACAAAATCGGCCTCAGCGATCCGCGCACGCCCGGGTCCGGGAATTCCATGTGGTCGCACATGCTGTCGGTCAAAGGAGAGGAATACTTAAAAAAACTTGTCGCGCAGAAACTTCTGGTGGCGCGTGATCTGCGCCTGTTGGGAGAAAACCTGGGCAAAGGGAAGATCGCGGTGACCGTCGGCATCGGCTATTCCGAATTGCTTCCTTTCATAAAAGCAGGACTGCCGGTCGCGGCGCTGCCCTATCCGAAGGAAGGCCTCTATACAACCGGCGGCTACGGCCATTTGATGGTTATCAAGAACCCGCCCCATCCCAACGCGGCAAAGGTTTTCATCAACTGGTTGTTGGGACGAGATGGGCAGGAAATTTTCGGTCGGGGCATGGGAGTGGGAACGCGGCGCCTCGACATCGACACAAAATGGCTCAAAGAGTTCGGCGTGATCGCTTCGAAAGATGGGCTCACCGTGGAGCAGTTTCACCGCCTCGAGAATCAATCGGAAGACAAGGTCTATAAATTAAGAGAACCGGGCGCCGCCGCAGCGCGCAAGCTGCTCGGCTCCTAAGCCGCCTTATTCATGATCCGAGGAAAGACTATGAAATTGTATCAGTCGATGGGTGAGCCTGGAGGAGCGAAGGCACAGGGAAGTGGTTCAATGTTCCAGGTTCAAGGTTCAACGGTTTCGGACCGAGCATTGAACGTTGAACATTGAACTTTTGAACTTACCCACGCGAGGGCTCACGCCTCGGTCGACGGTATAGGTGATTCCTGTGAGGGTGAATGTAACCGCAAGGAGAACTTCGTCAAGTGGCATTTAACGATTTACGAGCTTGGATCGACGATCTCGCGCAGAGAAAAGATTTAACGCGCATTAGCGCCCAAGTCGATTGGGATGAGGAGATCGGCGCGATTACACGCGAAGTCTCTAGCCGACTCGGTCCCGCGCTGCTTTTCGAAAATATCAAAGATCATAAGAACACCTTCTGCCGGCGCTTGTTCACTAATGGAACCGGTACGAGAGAGCGGGTTTGTCGTTTTATCGGGGTGCCGGAAGAGACTTCGTATCGCGAGATGGTGCCCCTATTTAAGGAACGGTTCGCGCGGCCGGTGAAGCCCGTCACTTCGGCGCGTGGCCCGGTGAAGGAGAACGTCATCCGGGGCGAAGCGGTCGATTTGTTTCAACTCCCCGTGCCGAAATGGAATCCGTTGGACGGCGGGCGATACGTCATGACATCCGCGAGCGTGGTCACGCGCGATCCGGATAGTGGAGTCCTCAATGTCGGAACTTATCGCGGCATGATCACTGGAAAGAACACGATCGGCGTTTTACTCGCGATGACGCAAGGCTGGGGCAAACATTTCAGCAAATACAAAGCCCGCGGCGAGGAAATGCCCGTTGCCGTCGTGATCGGCTGGGATCAGAGTCTTTTCGTCGCGGCGTCGACGCCGGTGAATTATCCCGAGTATGAAATGGCGGGATCCCTGCGCGGAGAGCCGGTCGAGTTGGTGCAATGCGAGACCAGTGACTTGCTGGTTCCCGCCAGCGCCGAGATCGTCCTGGAGGGACGGATTTCGCCGGATCCTAAAACATTCACCCTCGAAGGACCGTTCAGCGACTATCCCGGATATTACGGCGGCAGCAAATCGCTGAAGCACACGCTCCGGGTGGAATGCATGACCCACCGCGACGATCCGATTTTCCATGGCTGTTTGACCGGCGCCAGTCCGGGCAGAACGAATGAGGCCACGACTTGGACACCGGCGACTTTTTCAGCGATGGCCTGGCACTATCTGGAGCAGGCTGGCGTTCCCAACATCACCGGCGTGTGGCGCGGCAAATGGCCCGAAACCATGCGTGTGCAGATTCGCAAGAGCCATCGCGGCCACGCGCAACAGGTCGCCAGCGTTCTTTGGGGTTGCCACCTGGGCAATTACGCGGCGAAACACCTCATCGTCGTCGATGATGATATCGATATTTACGACTGGGAAGCGATCGAGTGGGCGCTTTGCTATCGCGTCAATGCGGCTTTGGGGGATATCTCTTTTTTTCCCGGAACGGGCGGCTCGATGCTGGACCCGAGCGTGCCTTTAGAAGAGCGAAACTCCGTCAAGTACGGTCATGGCCAATGGACGCGTGTCCTGATCGACGCAACGATCAATTGGCAATTGCAACCCCAGGAGCAATACGGCGGCAATCGTTATCCGCCCGTCGGCACCACTGTATCGCCGGCAATGGCTGAGCGCCTGAAAAGGAGATGGACCGAATATGGCTTCTAATACGCCGAAATTAGCGCTTGCCCGACCGCGGGCAAAGACTTATTACGAACGCTGGTTGGACAAAGAGGGCGTTCCGATCGTCCAAGGTTTCGGCGTGAGCGACGTCCGCAAAATTCCGCTGCGATCTTGGAAGCGGCTGGGCTGCGACGGTGCCTATCTGCAGCTTCGCGGTCTCGAAGGCATCACAGGGGTTTACGCGGCTAAAATCGCGCCCGGCGCGACGACCGAGCCGGAAAAGCACCTTTACGAGAAGATCGTTTACGTCATCCACGGTGAGGGCGTCGCGGAGTTTCAGCAGCGTGGAAGGGTGCCGCAATCCATCAGTTGTAAAGCGGGCAGTCTTTTTTCACCGCCGCTGAACGCGACCCACCGGTTTATCAATAACTCCAAAGATCCCGCGATGTTTGTCGCCGTGACCACGGCACCCATGGTGCTCGATCATTTTCATAATGAGCAATTTGTTTTTAACAATGAGTTTGCGTTTTCCGATCGTTACGACGGTGAAGGAGATTACTTTGTTCCGGGTGAGGAACGATATCTCGGTGCCAACAATCGCCAATGGATCTGGGAGACGAATTTTATTCCCGATGCGCGCCGGGCGACGATCGACGCTCAAGAACAAAAAGGCACGGGGGTCCAAATCACGCAATTCGAGATGGCCAACAACACACTCATCGGCCACCTCGCCGAATGGCCGAGGGGAAGATACCATAAAGCGCACTATCACGGCGGCGGCGCGGTGTTGCTGATCTTGCGTTCGGAAGGCTATTCGCTCATGTGGCCGAACGAGTGGGGCGCGCGGCCCTACGAAAGCGGCCGTGGGGACCGCGTGATTCGGGTAGACTGGGTCCCGGGCAGTGTGTTTAGTCCACCGACCAACTGGTTTCATCAGCATTTCAATACCGGTGCCGAAGCCGCGCTGCAATTGGCGTTGCGTTGCGGCAGCCACAAGTTTCCGCTTGGAATTCGAGTCGGCGCGATTCGGGCGGGCGTTTACACGTCGGTGAAACAGGGCGGCACTCTCATCGAATATCAAGACGAGGATCCCGAGATCAGGCGCATCTATCGGGCGGAGCTGAAAAAGAAGGGAATTGCGCCGGACATGAATGACACAGTCGCGGTGAGCCCGATGGAAAGTAGAGTATGAATATGAGGGAAGAATCGCCGCTCTTGACGCGAGGCGTCGCATTTGAAGAATCGTGGCGGACGCCTGCATGGCGCTTTCGCATGCCCTCGCTCTCGATGGCGATTCTATTCACGATCGTCGCGTTTCTTGTGCTGACGCCTCTGTTATTGATGATCCTAAATAGTTTTCAGATTGCCCGCCCGGGGCAGCCGATTGTGTGGGGACTTGA
>JBGPIK010000481.1:0-4969 GCA_041484845.1 Binatia bacterium
ATCTTTTAAACAGAGGTTGGACCGACGGCCTGCCGGTCTTGCCGCCAACCCATGAGGCAGTTGACGAGATGATTAATGCGAGTGGGTTAGATAGAGACGACAGACTCGGCATCGTTCCTCCGCTGAACGGCATAGCCACCATTGAAAAAATTGCCGCCAATGCAGTCATGGCCGGTTGTTTGCCCGAGTATTTCCCCATCGTTATTGCCGCAGTGAAAGGATTGCTCCAGCCCGGGTTCAACCTTAATGGTGTTCAAACGACCACGGGCAACGTTGCTCCGCTCATTATCGTCAATGGACCGTGCAGGAATTCATTGGAGATCAACTATTCGAGCAATGTCTTAGGTCAGGGTTGGCGCGCCAATTCCACTATCGGAAGAACCATTAGGCTCCTCCTAACCAATATAGGCGGTGCAACGCCCGGCCTCTACGATAAAGCAACCCTGGGTCAACCTGCCAAATATACTTTCTGCATTGCCGAAAACGAGGAGGAGAATCCCTGGGGACCGCTTCACGTCGAGCGCGGTTTAAGTCGCGAGACGGACGCCGTAAGTGTCACCGGCTGCAGCGGAGTGCACAGCATCATTGACGAGGCGAGTAAAACGGCAAAAGGGCTAATCATGACGATGGCGCTTTCCATGATGGGTGGCGCAACCAGCGGAGTTACATCGAGCGAGGCTCTCCTTATCATTTGTCCGGAACACGCCGCCACACTTTCAGCGGGAGGCTATTCGAAAAACATCATTCGGCAAGAACTATTTGCCAGAGCGCGCATCCCACATGAAAAAATCTCTCAAGAGAATCTTGAACTGTTAGCCAAACGACGGCCCCTGTGGTTCCAGAGCTCCGACTTGCGGGAATTGCCCATTGTTGATCGGCCGGAAGATATCTGGATTATCGTGGCGGGCGGCAAGGGCGTGAAATCGGCATTCATCCCGGGCCGAACCGCCACCCATATGCAGACGACCGTGGTTCAGAATAGCACGCAAGCGGTGGATTGTGTGGAGTGCCGAATTTAAATTGCGAAGTTCGTCCCGCATTTCTCCCGATGAGGAAAATCTTATGAATCGATACGCGCTTGTGACTGGTCTCGTGGCTCTTGTTCTTGGTCTGATTCCCGTCCCATCTTATTCGCAAAGCAGAGTCATCATGATCGGCGAAGCCGTTCGCGGCGCGATGTATGCGCCATTCTATATTGCCGATGCAAGAGGGTATTTCAAAAAAAGAGAGCTTGACCCGAGGATTATTACCTTCAGCCGGGGCAACGACATCAATGCCCTGGTCGCGGGCGATATTCAGTTTGATCTTCTTTCCCCGGACAAGGTGATTCACAGCGCGCTGGGAGGGTTTCCCGTAAAAACGATTATGGGAACCGTCCGCGGGTTAAATCTCGCGCTTCTGGTTCATCCCAGCATCAAGACGGCGGCTGATTTAAAGGGTAAACCGATTGCGATATCAGGTTTTTCCGGGCTGCCCTTCACCGCGCTGCTTCTCTGCTTGAAGGAACTGGGTCTGACAAAAGACCAGGTTGTCCCGCTTAGCACAGGAGGGAAAACAGCCCGCTATGAGGCGCTGTTAAGCAATAAAGTTCCTGCCGCCGTTTTAGATCCTCCCTTTACCACGATGGCGGCTAAAGAAGGGATGAAGGTACTTGTCGACCTTGCGAAGCTCGATGTCCCTTACCTCAGATCGGTCGTCGCCGTGACCGAAAAATCTTTGCAGCAGGATACCGCGACTGTCTCGCGCTTTGTCGAGGCGGTGTCCGAAGGAATCCAGTTTTACAAAAATCCGGCTAACCGAGAGGAAAGCATCAAGATCTTAGCCCAATATTTACGCGTTTCGCTGGACAAAAACAGGGCGATGGTGGAGGAAGGCTATGAGACGTACCGCGACATGACCGTGAAAAAGCCTTATCCCGACCCAAATGGATTAAAGATCATTTTGGAAACCGTCGCAGAATCCAACCCCAAGGCGAAAGGGGTCAATCCGGCTTCCTTTGTCGATGCCTCGTTTGTCGAACGGCTGGACAAAACGGGCTTCTTTGAAAAGAGTAGCTTTTGATTGAGCCAAGCGAATTTTAATCACTTCGAGTTCAATTCTCCGAAGCTTGCTGCGTTAAGTAAATTGCCGATCCGAAGTCCGTCATTCCCGCATGCTTTAAGCGGTGGTTCGACTGGGCTCACCACAGGCGGGTTCGGAACTGGACCCCCGACAAAAACATTCGGGGGTGACGCCTTTAAGAAAATTCTCATCGCTGTATTCTGATAGCCCATCAGCTTGCTGCGGGGTAGTTCATAACAGTGACCCAAGCGAATGCAGGGTCCAACCGAGACGGGAGTTCCTACTGGTTGTACGTTCGTCACGCGCGAGCGGGAGATAACACTTTTGATATGCTATTGCCGCTCTCACGGCGATAGCGCACCTTCGACCTATTTGCTTGATAACACTTCATTGAGCGGCGAGTAATCGATAAAGAGCGATGGAGGAAATGCACCCGATTTCTTCAAATCTTTCTTAGTGGCCTCGATTAGATTCGAAACGGCCGTCTCTCTTGTCCGGCCGTCATAGCTAATATAGCGGAGGGACTTCAAATAGGACTTCTCAGCCACCGGCCGGGGAAGTTTTAGCCAATCTTCTATGAGCTTAATCGACGCCTCTTTGTTGTCCGTGTAAAACTTGGTGGCCTCAACCAGGCTCTGTATGACGCGCTTTACTTGATCCCTATTCCCCGTCAGTTTTTTATTAGTAACCGTGACCCCTGTCATCGGCCAGTCGAGTTTGTCCCTTACGTCATCAAGCAATACCATGCCTTTCGCTTCAGCAAAAAAATCACGTGGGCTCGGAAAGACACTGGCGGCCGCTCTCCCGGCCACGAACGACTGAAACCTCAATGCGGCCCTACCCATCGGAACAATGCTGGTCTCCCGATCGGCGTCCATACCATGCGCGCGGAAGATAGCTCGGACCGCATCGTGTGTGCTGGTGTTGTAGCTGCTGATGCCGATAATTTTTCCTTTTAAGGATTCCACCGTCTTATATTCCGGCTGGGCGACCAAAGTGTAATCAAGTCTGTCGTAAAGCCACATGAGAATTTTGAGCGGTGCCCCATTGAGAACTGCGCCAGGCACACTCGTCCCAAAAACCGAGAAATCGAGCTCTCCCGCCATTTGACTCATAAGCGCTATCTCTGTTGGAATAACCAAGAGCTCTGCGTCCAAACGGTTCTTCTCAAAGAAGCCCTGCTTTTTAGCGACCCACACTTGAATCCCTGTAAGCGAGCTTGGGTACGCAATGCGAATCTTTTCGTTGCCCCAACAGGGGATAGCGAGAAGCAAAACAATCAATGCCATCGAAGCAAGGCGAGATAGGGTTGAAAGCGGCCCATTATTCATAATGCACTCCCAACATCAACGAAGTCGCTAGACGTTGATGTCAATGATCAAATTGCCGGACGCATCTGAGGAGGTGACATCGCCGGGATGGATCACCGTCGTGGACGCAGGTTCTTCGATAATCGCCGGTCCGCTGATTCTTTCCTCTGGAGTTAAAAATGCACGGCGATAGATGGCGCACGACGTGAACCCCGAGCCGACAAAATAGACTGATCTTTCTCCCACGGACGCCTCGCGGTCAATATTTTCAACCAAACTCATTCTATCGATATCGGGCTTGGTTAATAGTCCGTAAACTTCGAGTCTGAGACTGACCAGTTCCGCTTCGGTCGCCGGAAATGCGTGGCCGTATCTGAACTGATAAACCTGATCGAAGCGGCGCTTAAGGTCGATCAGAGCATTTGCCGTCACCGGCATGCCTACGGGAGAGACGACCAGCGTAAATTCTTGCCCGGCGTAGCGCATCTCTGCTGCGCGCTTAACCATCAGCTCTTTTTCTGAGAAACCTTCGCGTCTGAACTCAGCGCGTCCTTCTTGCTCCAGGCTCTTGTACATCGCTTCTAACGTTTCGGGGTCTATTTCTTGCAAAATTTTGACGTGGCTCAAAACATACTCCCGTTTAAGATCGGTCAACAGCATGCCAAAGGCCGAAAACTGGCCGGGCAATCTGGGAATCACCACTTTCTTAATGCCGAGTTCCCTTGCGACGGAAACCGCGTGACAAGTGCCTGCGCCGCCGTAAGCCACTAGCACAAAATCCCGCGGATCATAGCCGCGCTCGACCGTCATGACCTCGACAGCTTGCGCCATGTTGGTGTCAGCAATTCGGGTGATACCTTGGGCGGCTTCGACCAGATCCAAGCCTAGCGGTACTCCCACATGAGTCCGTATAGCGGCGTCAGCCTCTGTTAGCCCAAGGAGAATCTCTCCGCCAAGAAAGTAGTTAGGGTTTAACCTGCCGAGTATCAGGTCGGCATCCGTCACTGTGGGACGGGTATTACCCAGCCGGTAGCATGCTGGACCGGGAACGCCGCCGGCACTTACCGGTCCGACTCTTAGAGCCCCCGTTTCGTCAACGTAAGCAATACTTCCGCCGCCGGATCCCACCTCGTAAATATCGACAACCGGGAGCTGAAGGGGGAAGCCCTTCTCATACCCGCCGATGAAGTATCCATCGGTGAGTGAGATCTCTCCGTTCTGAATCGTGCTGACTTTCGCCGTCGTTCCTCCCATGTCGAAAGCTATGGCGTTGCCAAAACTCAAAGACCTGGTTAAATGGGCGGCCCCGATCGTCCCGCCAACAGGACCGGATTCCATGGTCCGACAGGGCTGTTGTTTGGCCACCTCGAGCGGTATGGTCCCGCCATTGGATTGCATGATTAATGCATTTCCGTGAAATCCGCTGTGCTCAAGATGAGCCTTGAGATCATTTAAATACGAGCTAACTTTCGGGCCAACGTAGGCATTTAATACCGTTGTCGACGTGCGCTCGAATTCTCGATATTGCCGCAGGATCCTGCTGGAAACCGAGACAAAACAAGCCGGGTCGGTCTCTTTAATTACGCGCTCGACGGACA
>JBGPIK010000482.1:0-4968 GCA_041484845.1 Binatia bacterium
CTCGGGATGATCGCGCACTGCCGCCTTGATCCGTTCTATCACCGCGTGCGGAATTACCCGTCCACACGCCACCACGCTGTTGTCCACCTACGTAAACAATGCCACAAATCATTTTCAGTGTCCAGCCCCCATACTTACGTCCACAGAGTAGCGCGCGAGCGGGGGAGGACATAGGTGGGGGTCGTCCGATATTATTTCGCTTTGACCCGGCCGGCTTTCAATTTCTCGCCAACTTCGAAGTGACGGCCTTGTACCGCAAGCTCGGCCTCGTGATCCAATTCATCATCCCACTGGCCGAGCGAGTACCCGAACCACGGCATCTGCGGACGTAGCTTGGGCAATTCGAGCTCTTCCCAAATCTTCTTGGCGTTCTCCATATATTCCCGCTTCGGCAACGATATCGGCGGAAACGGTTCCTTGAGAATTGCGTTGCACAGCATCGCCGACTCATCGGCCGGCAAGTGATAAGAAACCACGTCGGTGCCCCTCACTTCATGCTGATAATTAAACGGTGGAGCATGCCCCTTCTCCATTCCGCCGACGATGTGAACGTCCTTATGCGGCTTCATGCGGTAACACATGGCCCAGAAAACCGCCGCCTCGTTGGACGGATCGATGTCTTCATCGACGGCAACGACAATCTTGCCCACGCCGGGGTGGAAGGAGCAGGCAGCGTGCAGCGCTCGCCATACCTCGGCTTCATTCGGCCGGCGCATCTGAACAATAACCAGTTTGTAAGTATTGGTGAGCGGCTCATGCATCTCAACCCGGAGCACGCTGGTAATGCGGCATTCATCGCGCAAGTGCACCAGCATGAGGCGATCATAGCCGATTTTGCGAATGACCGAGGATTCACTTGGGGTAAGTTGGCTCAGCCACGATGTATAAATGGCATCCTTGCGATGTGTGATCGCCGTTACATCCATAAACGGATTCAGTTGCCGTGGATGCATGTAGCCGTGCGATTCGCCGAACGGTCCCTCCGGCTCGAGGTATTCGGTGTTCAAGTATCCTTCGACGACGATCTCCGCATCGGCGGGAACCATAATGTCTACTGTTTTGCACCGCACCATCGGGATCGGCCGGTCAACCAATGCGCCGGCAATCGAAATTTCGTCTACGCCATAGGCCAGCTTCTGCACAGCGACATAAGAAACGACCGGTGGCGCGCCTATGACCAGAGCGGCCGGTAAATGTTGCCCTTTGGCCTGAGCTTTCTTCCAATGCAGGTAAATATCCTGGCCCAGTCCGGAAGGAAACACGCCGACGCGGCGGGGCGACTTGATCTGGCCGCGATAATTGCCAATGTTGGCGATCCCGGTATCCACGTCCCGCGTTATCCAATGAGAGCAGGTGGTGTAAGGCCCGTTATCGAATCCCGGCGTTGAAATCGGCACGGGAAATCGATCGAGGCCACACCCTTCCTTGTCGAGCTCGTCTCCCGTAAAGACGACGTCTTGACACTTGGCAACGTTCACAGTGACCGGCGCGACGGGCTCGGAGAGCGCTTTTTTCCAGCGTTCGTCCATTTCATCGACGCTTTTGCAGCCCATGCCGAGATAGTAAATCGCCGGATTTCCCGCCAGCGCACCGACAACCACCGGCATATTGTAGCGGCGACCCTTCGCATCGGTGACGTTCTCAAACAACCATGCCTTTCTATCTTCTTCCTGCAAGCCGCGATATTGCCAGCGAACCAGCGGGTGCAACTCGGTATCTTTATTAATCAGCCGGGTGATCCGCCGCAGCAAACCGTGCTCCTCGAGATTTCTCAGGTGCTGGTGTAAATCCAAATAAGGCATACAATTTTTTTCTCCTGTCCTTTATGAAACAATTTGCAGTAAATATATGAACCGCTTTCGAACATCAACAGACGGTAATCGTGCCTTAGGGTCTCGTCAAAGTCGTGTTGACAGTATTGAAATCCTTCTAAATCTCCCTTTACAAAGGGAGACTTTCAATTTCCCCCTTTCGAAAAGGGGGCAGGGGGGATTTTTGAACAAATGGGACTTGCGAAATCAATTCAATTCACCAAGGTGAAAGTGACTTTGACGCTGCCATGAATCTTGACTACCGGGGCAGACCTTGAATCCACGCCGTTGTCTTACCGGCTCGGCGCAGAACACTTTGCGGGTGAACCGTGCGGTGAGCGCGGCAGAGAATCGGACGGGCCTGACTGCTATGGTTTAGTAACCTCAATAGAGGCTCTTGAAAAATCCGCTGTCTTCGAATTTCTTGCATAGAGACATATCGACAATATCTTCGGGTTTCAATTGCGCGGCTTTGGCGTTCAGGCCGTGCTGAACCATCAATTTGAGTACTGAGGCTACACCTTCCATTGACGGGCACGGCTTCTTCGGAAGTTCGCCGATGAGTTGCACGTAGGCCTTCTCCAAGCGATCCGGCTTGTCCAATCTCAAGTTCCGAGCCAGGGACCGCACGACGATTTCTTTATTAGCGGGCTTGAGTATAAACGCTACCCCTTCCACAATCCCTCTCCCCAAGTTTTCAACAGTTTGCGGGTTAGATTTAATATAACTTCGAGATGCGACCATGCCGGACGACTGAAACGGAACCTTTTCCTTGCCCGTATCTAAAAGCACCCGGTATCCTTCGCTGACGAGAATCTGGCCAAACTCGGGCGAAAGACTCGCGGCTTCCACGGAGCCGGCCCGCAACGCTCCCAGTCGCTCGGGCTCGCCGCCGATACCGAGAAGGACAATATTGTCGCGGCGCGGAATCAAGCCCAGATAGTCAAGAGCGACATACGTCGCCAGTGAAGCGGAGCCGGAAGGCGTACCAATCGCGACTTTCTTTCCTTTTAGCTCCTCCGCCCTTTTGATCGATGGACGCGCCATAAAAAAATAATTGAGACTGTTCTGCAACCCCAAAATGACGGTGAGATCGCCGCCCGCGGTTACGGCATTCGTCACGTGCGTCGCGCCCACCATGGCGACGGACACCTGTCCCGCCAACATGGCCTGCGCGGCACGGCCGGCAATAATGAACACAAGATCGACATCCAGCCCGTATTTCTTAAAAAAGCCTTGCTCCTTCGCAATCCAAAGCGGCTCGACGAAATTATTGATCGCTCCATGGGCAAGCAGAATTTTAGTTGGTTCCGCGGCCTGCGCAGGAGTACCCAACAACGTGAACAAATAAACAACACCGATGACGAAACCAGTCCATAACTTCATTCCAGCCACCTCACCCTGAATTGGCGATTAAAACGCTGACTTGTCTATAGCACTAGATTGACGCGGAGTCACTCGTTGCTAACCGGCTTTATTCTTGGTCGGACGGAAAGCGGAACTTGACGCGGCAGCAGGGTTGTCGTACAGCCAACAGTAAGGAGTCTAAGGAGGGGAGCTATCCCCCTGAAAGTCAACAGCAGTGAGGGGCCAAGTGTGATAAGAAAAGGTTAAGGCATTCAACAAATAATTTAAGGACAACTAGCGATGCAACTCAATCGTCTCAGTTTCATTTTTATCATCGTGTCAACAGCGTTCTCATCCAACTACGCGCTCGCGCAGGAATTGAGACGGATTCACTACGGCACGACGGCATCTCCGGCGAATTTGCCGATCTGGACCGCGAAGGACAGCGGCTTATTTGCCAAGAAAGGTCTTAATGTCGAGCCGGTGCACATCCGCGGCGGCGCGTTGATCACAATGGGCATCATGAGCGGCCAACTGCAATTTTCCGGGGCAGGCGCGGAGTCCGTGGTCGCTGCGCGCGTGGAGGGAGGTGATGTGGTGTTACTCGCCTGCCCAGCGGACTTGGAACCGGTATATCTTATCACGCGTCCCGAGATAAAATCCCCGGCTGAACTCCGCGGCAAAGCAAGTGCGGTGACCCGTCTCGGCTCGTCGACGCACTTTTATTTGCGCGCGGCTTTGAAATATGCCGGTCTCTCAGACAAGGAATTGACGATTTTGCAATTGGGCGCCGGTCCGGAAATGGCCGCGGCACTCGAAAGCAATAGAATATCCGCGGCCGCGCTAAGCCTCCGCTATGCGTTGCCGTTTCTCAAGCGCAATTGGCCGGTTCTTGTTGACTTGACCAAAACGGACCTTGTCTATCCCTCCTCATGCGTGACGAGCAGCCGCGCCTTTGTGAAATCCGAGGCCCGGCTCGTCGAGGACTTTCTGGACGCCTATATCGCGGGAATTCAACTGATCAAGAAGGATCGGAGTTTCGCCGAGCGATCGCTGGCTAAATGGACGAGGGAGAATGATCCCTACATTTTGACAAAGTCCGTGGAAGGCTTTGCGCCGGTCTTCAAGTCTGCGCCTTATGTGCCGGACAAGGGAATTGAAAACGTGTTGAAGGATATGGCGAACCGACGATCGGTGCCGAAAGAATTTGTCGGCCGGCCTGAACTGTTCCGGGATAACGGACCCTTGCAAAGGGCTCTGGCGCGATCATGAACGGCCGCTGTCTTGCAATCGTGGCAACGGTTATTGCGATACTCGGGGCGACGCAACCAGCCGCAACACAAGAACTTAAACGAATTCTCTACGGCACGACCGCATCGGCGTCGAACCTGCCGGTCTGGGTGGCGCGAGACGCGGGCTACTTTGAGAGTTACGGCCTGAATGTCGAGCCGGTGCAAATCCGCGGCGGCTCGTTGATCACGCTGGCGATCATAACCGGCAATCTGCAATTTTCAGGCGTTGGCGCGGAATCCGTTGTGGCCGCGCGCGCTGCGGGGGGCGATGTGGTCTTGCTCGCCTGCCCTGTCGACGCGGACCCGGTCTATTTAATCACCCGCCCCGAGATTAAATCCGCCGCTGAACTCAAAGGCCTCGCCAGCGCCGTCACGCGTTACGGGTCAACAACCCATTTTTATTTGCGCGCCGCCCTGAAGCACGTCGGTCTCAATCCCGACAGGGACATGACGATTCTACAAATGGGCGCCGGTCCGGAAATGGTTGCGGCGTTGGATGCCGGACGCATTGCGGCCGC
>JBGPIK010000483.1:0-4967 GCA_041484845.1 Binatia bacterium
CACGCCGACTTTTTTTCCTTTGAGGTCCGCCGGCGTCTTGATTTCAGGCCGCACCATGATGCGTTGCAGCCCCTTGTTGATCACGCCTGCGATCATGACGGTCTCGCCCCCGTGCAGGGCCGCGTTGACGAGCGAGTCTCCGGCCGAGCTTGCCGTTTGGATATCGTTGGCAAGCAAAGCGCTAACGGCGGTTCCCCCTTGTCCGGTGACGATGACTTCCACATCGATACCGCCCCGGTCCAGGCTTGCGAGCATGTTGGGTGAAGATCCCACTTGTATCACCTGAACGTCGTTCGGGCTCATGTTCCACCGTTTGAGCATCATCAAGAGCACCGAATGAGAAACCGCGCCGATACGCGTCACGCCGACTTTTTTTCCTTTGAGGTCCGCCGGCGTTTTAATTTCAGGCCGCACCATAATTCTTTGCAGTCCTTTGTTGATCACGCCCGCGATCATGACGGTCTCGCCGCCATGCAGGGCCGCGTTGACGAGCGAGTCTCCGGCCGAGCTTGCCGTTTGGATATCGTTGGCAAGCAAAGCGCTAACGGCGGTTCCCCCTTGTCCGGTGACGATGACTTCCACATCGACACCGTGCTTGCGAAACAATCCCTTTTGTTCGGCGATCCAGACCGCGCTATGAAGAGCGCTCACGGAGCTGAGCCCCATGCGCATCTTTTCCTGGGCGAACGCCGGCGCGCAAACTAAGGCGACTACGAAAAGAGCCGCCGCATAGGCGAGGAGTTTTCTCGACATTTTCGCTTCGCCTCTCTTATTTCCTTGCCAGTTCCGCCAGTGCCTGCTTCAAGTAGCTTGAGTCCACATATTTTGACGGTTGCGGCAACGGTTCTTTGATATTGTTCAGCTCAGCGTAAATTTTGATCATCGTGCGCACGCCTTCGACGTTTAAATCCGCGTTTCGATCCCAAATAGCATGTTTCACATTATACTCCCAGCCCATGCGGCAATGGTCTGGATTGATCACCATCTCTTTGGAGAGGTAGTTGCAGGCCGCCTCTTTATTTTCCATCAGCCAGCGCGTCGCCAACGCCATCGCCTTCATGAATCGGACTACCTGCGGCCGGTTTTTTTCCGCCCACGAACGCTTCACCGTGTAGACGTTAAATTGGTAATTGGGAACGTCATCGGCGAAATAGCCGATGATATTGAAACCTTGTTGCTTCGCGGTAATTTCAAGCGGCACTCCCACCGGCGCGGAGGAAATCTGTCCGGATGTCAGCGCCACATAACGATCGGACGCGCCGCCAATATTCAGCAGGTTATAATCGCGCGGATACTCCAGACCATGAGCCTTTAAAACTAGGCGCAAAGCGAAACCCGTACCCGATGTTAATGTTTGTGTTCCGATCGTGGTGCCGCGAAGATCAGAGTAAGTCTTGTAAGCCTTTCCGCCGACCATGCTCAAGCCCAAGCCGTTGATCAATCCTCCGATCATCGCCAGCTCCGCGCCTTTTTCATTGGCGCCGATGATGGAATCGGTTGTGGCATTGCCGATGTAAATAGAATCCGCCGTCAGCGCCTGAAGTATAAGCGGCGAGCCGCGCATGGTCACAATCGGCACGTCCAACCCTTCGCGCTCGAAAAAGCCCATCTTTGCAGCGACCCAAAGCGGCCCGTAGCTCAATGTTTTGGAGGACTCGCCAATGGGAAAGCGAACTTTCTCCTGTGCCGGGCATAGCTGCCATGAAAGGGAGGTCCATATGAGAGCGATGCAGAGGCCTACACGGCGCGCGCTGACGACCCTCATCATCCGATCCCCGCAGTACTCCAATACTCCATCACTCCAACACTCCAGATCATTGACGAATCGGCTTGATCACGCACAGCGTGTTCCGTCCCGTCCACATCGGCAGAAACACCGAATGACGGTGCTTTCCCCCGAGCACGACCACCATAATATCTTCCGGACGCGTCGCCAGATGAACAACTCCATCCGGCGTTACATTGGGTGATTCGCGCAACAACTCTTCGTCGCTCTTATGGCCTTTGCGCCGCGCGGGAACGTCGGCAAATGGCATGGAAGCGTGCGCCCAGAGATATTGCTTCACCTGCGCTTTGGTGATGCCGTCACGCGCCATGATTTCGGCGTCTTCAATCCCGAGCGCGATCAACGGCGTGCCACCACCGAAGCTGCCGACATCGAGGTGACTTACCCCCTGATGCATAGCGATCACCTCGGCCAGAGTTGCAAGCGCCTGCTCGCCGCGGTTGCCCGCGGTGTGAATCGGCAGAAATCCGTTTATCCCAAACACCGTCACCGTGCTCTCTTCCGGTTTGAAGCCCATCTCAACATGATAGGGCTCCCAGGGGCTCTTTTCCTGGTTCTCGCCGAAGCACATGGTGTACTTGCCCGGCCAGCCGAAGGTCGAGCGGTCCGTCTCGCCGGGAAATCCCCCGCCGACCGTAATCAATATTAAACGAATCGCGCGTCCGATCGTCGCGTTCGAGCGATAGCCCGGACCAAAAACGCCAGCGTCACAGTTTACGTCCAGCTTTTTCCGCATGGGTCCATTGATGAGCAACGCGGGACCGACGTAGCCAGTGGTCGCCTGTACGCCGTAGAGATTGAAGCGCGGCTCGCAGATCGCTTCCACCGCCGCGATGATAACCGGTAAATATTCCGGCAAGCACCCGGCCATCACGGCGTTGATGGCAATTTTTTCGATCGTCGCCGGCGCCCACTTCGGCGGAATCGGACCGATCGCTTCCTGGGGATCGCGCTCAACGCCGTCAAACATTTTCGCCACGCGCTCGGGCGTCGGCGGCACGATCGGCAATCCGTCGCTGAGTTTCTCGCGGCAAAACCAATCATTGGCCGCTTCCCAGCTGTCTTCGACTTCGATGATGGGAGAACTCAAACTCTTCATTATGACTCTCCGGAAGGAATAGTGATCAAGCCCCGTGCGCGCGCCTTAGCTCTTTGCGTTTCCGATCTCCGCCCCCCTTGCGGGGGAGGATAAAGGTGGGGGGTGTGTAACAGTGCGCTAAGTATAAGCTCTTTGACGGCGTGGGAATTTTTCAGAACTTCGTCGTTCCAAAATCTCAAAACAACAAATCCCTCATGTCGCAACCACGCGTCACGCTCTCCATCATCAGCCACTTGCTGGGCATGTTGTCCTCCATCCACTTCAATGACCACTCGTTTTTCCAAGCAGACGAAGTCCACAATATAACGTCCCAATGGTTGTTGCCGCCGAAATTTGTAGCCACCCAGCTGCCACAACCGCAGCTGACTCCACAGGAATCGCTCAGCATCCGTGGGGTTATTGCGTAGGTCTCGGGCTCGAGTTCGTAATGTACCCACGGCCCCCTATCCTAACCTTCCCCCGCAAAAGGGGGAAGGAATCGGAATGCGACGCGTTTGAACGAGTTCTAATAATTGCCAGACGCGCCGGCGCAAATATTCAGCGTTCAAGATCAAACTACTCGCTTTTGCTTAAGATCTCCGGATGCGGCCAACGTAAGCCGCTCTCTGACCTTCTCAACCGCCCCTTCCGCATCCGCCCGGTGCTCGCCGGGACGCGCGCCGCCGCTCGGGTGATGGGGAATTTCCACCAGCGGGAGCTTAGCGAGGCCGAAGAATTTGGCTTCGGTGCGCGCCAGCTCCATGAAAATCGACTGGCAGAGAGTCACCGTCGGTTTTCCGTTCTTTTGCAGCTCGATGGCGTCGTGGACACTCCACGATGTGCAGGACCCTCAAGCGCCTAAACCGGTGATGACAGCGTCACACCGGTTTATCAGTTCCTCCATAAGCGTTTTGGGAGCGCCTTGCATGTGGGTCGGCTTGGTTCTGAAAATAACTTCAGCGGGCTGACATTTTTCCCGAATCAGTTGCGCCAATTCTTGAAACATCGTCGTCGAATTGGATTGACCGTTATCGATAATGCCGATGACTTTTCCTTCCAGCGTATCCAGTCCCGGCATCAGCGGACGGTCTTCAGGGTTTACCGATCCTCTCGGATCGAGAAATTTCATCGTCACCATGGACAACAACCTCCTGGGCAAGGATCGCTTGTTTGCGGGCCGACCGGAATTGACGCGGTCGCGCGAAGAGCACGACCATCGGTGTCACGACAGTGCAGCCAGACTCAGTCTTCTCACCTTATATATGCAAAGTCGCCCTTACGCTGCAAGAAGAACCTTCACCGGTTTTGCAGATAGCGATGCGCGGCTAGCGCCGCAGTAACACCGTCTCCGGCAGCACTCGCCAATTGGCCGGAGTTGCCCTGGCGCGCGGCGCCCACGGCAAACAATCCGGGGACGCCGGTTTGCATCTGCAGATCGACGGCCGCATGTCCGCCGGCGTCGAGCGTCACACAGTCTCGTAGTAAACTTGTCTCCGGTTCGAACCCGACGGCAATGAACACGCCGGCTACGGGCAGTTGCGATCCGTCGGACAATCGTAAACCTTCCACTGAATCGGCGCCGATAATTTCTTCAACCGTAGAGTTTCCCCGCAATTCGAATTTCGGATTCTCTTTGGCGCGCGCAACAAGCGTCGCGCTCGCGGCGGGCTCAGAGTCTTTATGCACAATGGTCACTTTCTCTGTAACGTTGGCAAGGTAAAGCGCTTCATCAAAAGCGGTGTCGCCGCCGCCGATCACTGCGACAGACTTTTCGGCGAAGAAAGCGCCGTCGCACGTCGCGCAGTGCGACACACCCTTGCCCTCTAACTCTACTTCGCCGGGTATCCCTAGCGCTCGTTGTCGACCGCCGGTGGCGACAATGACCGCGCGCGCAGCATACGCCTCTTCGGAACCTTCAAGAAGAAAGCTAAGCCCTTCTTGTGTGAAACCCATGATTTCCGTATAGGCCATCTTGGCGCCGAACTTCATCGCCTGCATGCGCACCTGTGAAGCCAAATCCGCGCCTAAGATGCCATCCGGAAAACCGGGATAATTCTCGATCTGATCCGCGTTGACGATCTGCCCGCCGAACATTTGCCGTTC
>JBGPIK010000484.1:0-4965 GCA_041484845.1 Binatia bacterium
CGGTTCTTCTCTTGACCCCGGCATAAACAAAAATGGACTGATAGCCCTTATAAAGAGGGCTGTCGGTTTCGATGACCGACGGGCGCAAGACTCCTTCGTCGAACGGCTTTCTTTCTTTGAAGTAAAGGGTCTTGATCAAAAGGCCAGTGGCCGCATAGCACTCGATTTTGGTAGGGACGACCGTCTTCTTATCTACCCACATCTTCAGTTTGTCGTAGGCAACCGTTCCGGTCTTCGCCTTCAAATCGAGCACGTACTCGCTTTTTTCATCGGCAATGTTTTGAACGTCGTATTCCACGTTGTAGTCAAGACGCATTATATCCGCGTTGTTAAAGACGCCGCCCACAACAGATTGGAGACTTGTGATCCGAACCGGTTTGCCGACATTGGGAATATAGAGCCACATGTTGTCTCCCAATCTGAGGGTAGCTCTGCCTTTTTCACTCGCCGGCGAGAGAAACAGAGAAACGATCTTGTCGTTGCCCTTCTTTAGTGTGTAGAGGAGAAATTCCCTTTTTGCTCCGTTGGGCTCGATGTTGATGAGCTTTCGATAAGATTCGAACGACTCGGGCTGAAGGTTTTTATCGACCTGTTTCAGAATGGCGCCACCATCCAATGCCAGTGCGGGCGTCGCAAAAAAAAGGGTAACGGAGAGCGCGAAGAGAGCTATTTTCATGTCAGCATTCCCTATATATGCCGTAGCGCGTCGATAGGCTCCATTCTGGAGGCCTTGTAGGCCGGCTGCAGGCTCGCGAGAACCGAGACGATGATCACCATGAGAGAAGCAGTCAAAACTTCTACCGGAGCTATCGTGGGGGCGAGAATGAGTCCCGTGGCCTGGCCGAAATTAAACGAAATTTTCGAAAGGTTTAACACCAAGATGATTCCCAAACCGAAAAAAACACCCACTACGGCGCCGGTGATTCCCAGGCAAAAGCCCTCAACCAGGAAGAGCGAAAGAATCTTGCTTGGGAGAGTCCCGATCGCGGCGATGGTGCCGATTTCCCTCACCCGCTCATAGACCGCCATGATCATGACGTTGAGAATGCTGATCAGCACGATGGCAATGAGCATCAGCTTAATGAAGAATGTCATCAAGTCGATCATGTTGGCGATGTTGGCGAAGGGGGAGAGTTGGGACCACGTGTGGACCTCGATACTCCCCCCCTTTTGTTTCTTCTCTCCTAAGCCAAGCCCTCCTCGGATATTCTGAGCGACCTCTTCCACCCGCGCCAGGGATTTTACGCTGACTGCGATCTCGCTGACTTCATTGCCGGGTATCCGCAGGATTTCTCTGGCGTCTTCAAAATTGATGTAGCCGTCCCGGCCTCCCGGTCCGGTTGCGCTCTCCAAAATTCCGCTCACGAGAAACGTCTTACCGTTGACCGATCCATCCCTGTTGGTCGCGACCACCACGACCGTGTCGCCGACTTTGGTACCAAACCCTTGGGCCAGGAGTCTCGGCACCAGGATTTTTCCTTTTTCCAGCGCGCGGATACTTTTTTCGCCTTCAGAAATTCGCGAGAGCATCTGAGGACAGGTAGCAAACTCCTTTTCCGAATAAACCCCATTGATCCGGATATTGGTCGTCTCCTTGAAATTGCTGAACAGAGCGCCGAACTTTATCCGTTCGGAATAGGCTTGGACGTCTTTAATACTCGCCAGCGTGTTCTCGGATCGCGCGACCGCCGCGGGCGCAAGATTAAGATTCAAAGGCAGGCTTTCTATGGAGGCCACGTAACCCCCACGATGGATCTCAAGATCCCCGAGATACGATTTGGTGATCTGGGCAATCATGAAATCCTTGATCGAGGCGGTCACGGCGACGAAGACCAAAACGAAAAGGACTCCGAACGCAATCAGTGAAATCGTCAGCGCGCTTCGCCGCTTGTAGCGACTCAGGTTGCGCAGAGCGATTTTGAATAAGTTACCCATGGCCTGCCTCACAACGCAGCAGCTTCCCGTCTTCTAACGTGCAAATGATTTCCGCCTCGCCGATAATCCGCGTATCATGCGTGGAGAAAATAAACGTGGTATTGAGGTCATCGCGCATCTTTTTCATAAGCCTGATGATCGTATAGGCGGTCTCATGGTCCAGGTTGGCGGTCGGCTCGTCTGCCAAAACCAATTTGGGTTGAGTTACCAGGGCCCGGGCAATGGCTATGCGTTGTTTCTGCCCTCCGGAGAGCTGTTCCGGAAATTTAGTTTTCTGATCCGACATTCCGACCGCTTCCAGCAACTCCAGCACACGGGTTCTTCTCTCTCCAGGTGGTTTATTCTGTACCATGACAAGCGGGTATTCTATGTTTTCAAAAGAGGTCAGGACCGGCATGAGGTTGAAGCTCTGGAAGACAAAACCGATATTTTCTCCGCGGAAAGCAGCTGCGGCTTTTCTGTCGAGGTGGAGCACATCGACCCCGGCTACCTCAAGGCTACCATTGCTAGGCTTATCCAAACATCCAATCAGGTTGAGCAGGGTGGTTTTTCCGCTTCCCGAGGGACCCACAAAACAAAGAAAGGAGCCCGCCTTGATCTCGAAGCTCACGCTCTGCACGGCTTTCACTTCCACGCTGTCCGTTGCGTACGTCTTGCTCAAATTTTGCGCGACAATAAGACTCATATTAGATGGCTCTCTCCGTACGGAAACTTTATACCCAGCGGATTCTCAACACTCTCAAACTAACTAAACCGTGATCACCCCATCGGTCTGTCTGGCTATTTCGTAAAGATCCTTCATTGTTGATAGGAGACACATCTCTGAACCTTCAGATTTGCGGCCGGAGAATCCCCCGGATCATTTGGAGGACAGGACGAACTTTACTGCCTCGGCAGTATTCCCCTTATACTCCACCGGCTTCATCCCCTTGCCCGTAATGTACTCGACGATCCTATTCCCGAACCCCTCGGCCATTATCACTTTTACGCCCCTCTTAACGAGGAAATCAACCACCGCCGTCCCGCTTCCCATTGCACCACTCTGCGCCGGATTCTTCAGCGTCTCGAGCAGAATTCCCCGCTGGTCAAAGAGCAGAAAAAAGGGACTGAAACCGGCCGGCGGGCTGACGCGGGACGCAACGGTATCGCCTTGCGTCGCCACAGCGATCTTGCCGCCGTCAACCTGCTCGCCACGAGCGCCGGCCGGGACCAGCAGGAACCAAATGGCTAGACTTGCCAGAATCATCGCCTTCATTAGCCTATAATCCCAATTTCTGCGATTTTCCTCGATCATGAGCCCTTCCACACTTGTTCATTAGGGCAAAGATGATGCCGGACGGGTTTCATTTTTCAGACCCTTTTTGGGCGGCCAAAAAAACAAATTTCCAGAACTGGCAAACGAATCCACAAGTTTTCTCATAGATGCCAAGTGTTCACCGGCTGACACTCGTTATTGCGGGTGACTCATGGCGTGATGTCCGTGGTCTGAAAGCTGTGCTGCAAACCATTCGTGGATGGCCATCACCATTTTTGGGTCCTTCGCTTTGTACCGAATCTGCGCCCCATCCGGCAAAGCCGCGTAACGAACATCGATCTTGCTCGCGCCCGCTTTCAGCTCAGCCAACCCCGGCATACTCTCGCCGTGAATTTTGGCCGGGTCAGAAAAGTCTCCTTTGCGAAACTTCTCCGACTCTTGTTTTAAGTGGGCCTGAATCAATGCGATCTGTTTCTTATTCAATGGATCTTTGACAACAACTTTCTGCAAGCCCCCATCCTCAAGCTTCTGAAAGACATGCATGGTTAGTTCGAGATCAAACGGCATCACCTTGGCGCCTCGCCCAGCGACTTCCTCCTGGCGAGTTTGAGCCGGCGCGATTGGCGGCCGGTAAAGGACTACCATCGCTACAAGCACCGCGCCAATTGCGCCGAGCAAAATGCTTTTCCGAGTTGTTTTGGAATCCGTTTCGTTGATATTCATATAGCCGCAGTCCTCCAAATTTTCTTTTTTAAAATAATCGAGAAACGATCCCGGCGCTGTTCGGCGCCGGAGATCGTTGGCTCTGGGCGCAGTCATTATTAACTGCGTCCCGCGGGACCACTGAACGGCATCACGCCGCCAAAGGGGGTGATGTGAATGCTATGCAGTTCGCCTTTCGCATCCTTGAGATCAACCGAGTACATGGTGTGAGGCATCCCGGTGGAGGGAAGTACCCGCACCACCTTGAAGCCCGCCAGGCATTTGTCGGCATATTGTTGAGCCAACTCCTTGGCCTTCTCCTCGGTGATCTGCGTGGCGGTCGCCCCAAATCCGGGACCCTTCATGCCGGGACCCATGCGTCCCATACCAGGTCTGTGACCTCCACGCCATTGGGCCGTAACTACTGTAGCTACACCCAAGAGAGCCGTCACGGCCGCCACAGCTACAATCACAGCTAGGAACTTCTTCATGACTCTAATCCTCCTATTTGTAGAATCTTGCGGTTTGGATGAGCAAGGCTCATGCCGGAACCTGTCGTGATGGAATGGGCTGATTTTTCTGACGACTTTATTAATCTCTTTCAATTGACAAGAACTATCTTTTGACCAAATCGTCGAGATTTTCGACTAGGACATCGACTCCTTCATTGCATTGGAGTCTTTGAGCGAGACCACGCCCCGCGCACAAAGATGCACGGTTGGCCTCGCCATGCGAGAATCAACTTCCCAACGGATGGTCACAACGTTCCGGCCCAGCTCTGACCCTACACCGCTTGATAAACGCGTTAGCCCGGAGTATGACCTCGACGTGTACTCCGCTTCCAATCGGAGAATCACGGGATCAAGGCTTTGGGCGCAACTTGTTTACGATTTGCACTGGTGCTGGCCACCGCTCTTGTAGCGGCAGGCTGTCAGACCATTGGTGTCGGAAGCATACCGCGCGACCGTATGGGCTACGCTCGCGCGATGGGTGACTCGTGGAAAGCGCAAACGCTGCTCAACATTGTCGGGCTCCGTTATTTAGATCCACCGGTGTTTCTCGACGTGTCTTCA
>JBGPIK010000485.1:0-4961 GCA_041484845.1 Binatia bacterium
AAGGCGGGACGGTGACCGTGAACGGGTCGAAAAAGGGGGGCTTGGTTCAATTACCACGCCGGCAAAATCCGGAGCAACCGGGATTTCGCTCGACTAACCCAGTTCTTCGCTTCCTCGTCCCGGAATAAACAACGCAAACAATGCGCAGGTCACAGCCAGCAATATCATGGCGCTGATGGCTAATGACCAGTGAACCCCGATCAGTCCGCCGACAACACCGACCGTCACACCGCTGAAGGCCCGGAGGCCATTATTCGACATGTTAAACAGCCCGATCAAGCGCCCGCGCAATTTTGTCGGCGCTCTTAGTTGCACCAGGGTTTGCGCCATGGAAAGAAACGCCAGATTCAGCGTTCCCGCGCAAAAGAGCAACACGACCGCCAGCGTATAACTTGTAGAAGCCGCGAAGCCCGCGATCGTTAAACACCACAGGATCGAGCAGATCGCAGCGTTCCGTGCATTGGCTTGAAGCAAACCTTTTCCTTCCAACAGGATTCCGCCAAGCACGGCTCCTGCCGCGTTGGCGGCGAGAAGCACGCTATAGGCCATGTCTTGTTTGTCGTGTCCGAAGTCGTGGGCGAATTCCGGCATCTGCGCTTGGAACGCATTGCCCACAAGCAGCGACGTAGCCCCACCGAGTAGAATCATGGAGAGGATCGTCGGATTGGCCGAAGTCTCGCGCATCAGTTGGATTGTCCCACTCAAGCTAAATCGCGGCGCCCTGCCGCTCATTCCCTCATCCCGCCCGTGACCGGTGTAGGGTAAAAAAAACATGAAGAACAACATTGGCATAAACATCAGCGTGTTGATAAACAGTCCGGCCGGCGGTCCGAAGAGTAACATGGTCGCACCGCCGATAGCCGGCCCAAACAGAATTCCCAGATTGCGCCCGGTGGAATTGAGTCGAACCGCGCTTTGCAAATACTCGCGCCCGACGATGTCATGAATGATGAGCTGGCTTCCCGGTCCTCCCACAACGCCCGCCGTCCCGTGGATGATCAGCAACACGCATGCATGCCACACCTGAATAGTATCAGTGATAAACAAAATCCCCCAGGTCAGGGAGACAGCGGAATACATAAACTGAGCGACTTGAATAACCCTGCGGCAATCGTGGCGGTCGGCGAGCGCGCCAAAATAAACGGAGAACAATAAATACGGCGTCCAGTGACTGATGACGGCAAAACCGCCAAGAACGGGCGAGTGAAACTTTTGAAAAAGTAACCAATAACTAATCACATGCTCGACGTTGTCGCCCATGGTCGAGAATAAGAAAACAAAAAAATACCTCCGGTAGTCGCGATGATGCAGGGCCGCGAAAGCGACCTTTCTCTGCGACGCTTCACCGACGGACGTTGTTTGTTTTTGATTCTTTGCTGTCAAGATAATTGGCGCGGATGTGAATTTAAACCAGCACAGTAACGAATCTTAAGCGACGGTGCAAACCAAAGTTGAATCGGCAAAGGGCTAAAGGCAAAGCGGGAGAGGCTTCGCTCGTTCTGCGTACTGCCGCCTGTTCTTTGCTTCAGTCACAGGCTGATCAGCCTTCGGCTGACCTTGCCGCTGCAAATCAGCGGTGGGTTCGTCGCTACGCTTCTTAACCCACCCTACGTGGTATCAAGGTTGATGGGGGTCGGAAACGGCTTTCGCCGTCCCCGCCCTGCGAACCGTGCGTGCGGTTCTCCCGCACACGGCTCTCCAGTCGGTGCTTTTCTCATCGGGATCGGCTCGCCAGCTTCCAGGCTGTATCCATGGTGAACAGTCCTTGGGCCGCGAAGAATTTATTGGGCCAGCGCTGATGATCCTCTCGACAAACTCCCATGCCCGGTCGCTTCTCCTGCTTTCGCAAAATCGCCCGCAACCATAGCCGTACAAAGCTATCCATCCACTTGAAGGTGTTCGGATGCGCCTTGTGTAGCCTTCTCAGGCACTACCGGCGCTCGGCTTTCGCTTTGCCCCTGTGTGTCGCTCACGCTTCCACTTTCCTATCTCCCTTCCCTCGCAGCAGCTTTGCTTTCCGCCCCTCTCGCGGCTCTCCCCGCAGCGGTACTATGGGAGACTCTGACTCCTGCGCCGCTCACCTCCACAGCGCAGCTCTCCCCGCTTATCTCGCCCCACCTTCCGGTCGTTCCGTCTCCAACCACGTTGGGCTGCCTGAACATCGCTTTGTCCACCACTCTCAGCGTGTCCAGCAAGTTTCGGACTTCGCCCTGGGTGAGCAAGCCCGTCGCAGCTCCCCCACCGAATCGAGTTCGTTATCCTACGGACCGACAGTTCGCCTCCGCTTGCTCCCCACGCCGCTTCGAGCCGACGCAGTTACCTTTGGCTACGGAGCTGTGGCATACTCCGACACGGACTTTCACCGTGCTGATGTGGCACCCTCACGGGCGCACTCACCCCCGCATGCTTTTAGCGGGGGGCCAGTTCCGAACCCGCCTAGATTCCCGCTTAAGGCATGCGGGAATGACGGCTTTCGGAAAGGAAAATTAATCTAATGCAGCAACCCGCGGAGGAATTAGAGCTGCAGAGATTAATTGGCTGTCGCGCTGACGTCAAGGAATATGCTGGCTTGAACGGTTTAAACGATTTGAACGACTGGAACGTTTTGAACCGACTTCGCTGAAGATGGACCACTCATCGAGCGTAACCGATTTTCGTATCGCCAGGGATGTTCCGGCGGCACGTCCCAGATCCGGTCATTTCATCATGGCAGTGTTGCTGCTAGCGCTGGGTTACTTCCTCATCTGGCCGGTCATCCTTCTGCTCATCAACAGCTTTAACGCAGCCACCGACTGGTTCGTCGAGCCTCGCGTCTGGGGGCTGCGCCACTGGCAAAATGCATTTTTGCGCCCAGGCTTGCTCAGATCCCTCGGTAATTCCCTGCTGATTTGGTCATTGACGGTCGTCTTTAGTTTTCCCATCGGAATCGCCATTGCCTGGATTCTGGCGCGCAGTAAAATTCCTTTCAGTCGCACCTTGGAATTTATGTTTTGGATTTCTTACATGGTGCCGGCGCTGCCGACGACCATCGCGTGGATCATGTTGCTCGATCCCGATATCGGGATGATCAACGTTGCGCTGAAGAATATTTTTCATCTCGATCAAGGCCCGTTCAATATTTTCAGCGTCCCGGGAATTGTTTGGGCGAACTTGATGGGCCATAGCATCGCGATCAAAGTGATGCTGCTGACACCGGCCTTCCGCAATATGGACTGTACGTTGGAAGAAGCGGCGCGCGTGAGCGGCGCCAGCAATTTGCGGACCTTGTTCAAGGTCACCCTGCCCCTGATGATTTCGCCGATGGTTCTGGTCTTCGCTCTGCAACTTTTACGGATCTTTCAGTCTTTTGAGACCGAGTACCTCTTGGGGCTGCCTTTCGGCTTTTTTGTCTACTCGACAAAAATTTTTACGCTCATCCGCGACCCGGTTCCCAACTACGGCGAGGCAACGGTATTGGCCAGCATTACGTTGCTGATGATCGTAATGATCGTTCCTGTGCAACGCTGGATCCTCGAGCGGCGCCGTTACGCGACCATCACCGGGAGCTTTCGTCCCGGTCTGATCGACCTGGGGCGGTGGAATACCCTGGGCTTCATCCTCATCGCGCTTCTTCTTGTGCTGCTCACCGTCGGGCCGCTGTCCGTACTGGTACTAGGAGTCTGTCGGAGTAATCAAAATATGCCTGTTTTGGGGGGTACCAAAACCATTACCCGGGACGAGATCATTGATCCTGAGCCAAATGTGAAAGAAATATTTTTTGCTCAACTAATTCTCCGACAGGCTCCTAGGGAGTTTCATGACCCGAATTGGTTACTTCGTTCTCGGCTTCACGCTCGACAACTGGAGATTGGTCATAACGGATCCGGTTTTCCTGAAGGCGCTGCGCACGACGTTGGTCCTCGGCATCACGGCAGCGATTGTGAGTCCGCTGTTGTTTTCGGTCATTGCCTATATCATCGTGCGCACGCGCTTGCCGGCTCGAAACGCGCTCGATCTGATGGTCTGGTGTTCCGGGGCGATCCCCGGCATTCTCGCCGGCCTCGGGCTCCTGTGGTTGTTCGTCGATACACCGCTGCTCAGTTTCCTTTTCGGCACTATTTGGGCGTTGATCATCGTCGTGATCCTCCAGGGCAGTACCACCGGGGTCAACATCATGAAAGGCGTGCTTCTCCAGGTCGGCGCGGACATGGAAGAGGCGGCACGCGTTTCCGGGGCCGGATGGATCAGGACCTACTTCAAGATTTGGCTGCCGTTGCTCATGCCTAACCTGATGCTTTTGGCGGTCACCAGTTTCGTCCACGCCGCCGGCGCCACCAGCAGTATTATCTTGCTGGCTTCGCGGGACACGATGACTTTGTCGCTGATGGCCCTCGAACTTTCCTCGATCTCCGTTAGCAATCGAGAAGGGGCAAGCATTATCAGCATTTTCATCATTGCTCTCACGGTAACGGGAGCTATCATCGTCAGATATTTCGGCCTGCGCCTCGGTGTGCGCCATGACCTGCGCATGAGCGCCGCCGCGCTCGCAAATCCCGCACAATCGCCCATGACCGCCGCGGAGCAAGCCGCCTCCCAAGCGCGTTCGTAGCCTGCCTTATTCACGGGTAGAGGAGAAACTATGACACGGTGTGCATCGAGGGGCGAGTTTGGAAGGGCGAGGCACAGAGACGAACAGCTTCAATGCTGTGTTTGGCGCATGGCTCGGCGCTCGCGTTTTTCTCAGGCGTTCGCTGCACAAACTCAGTTTGAAGGCTGCTCCAAGGTAGAGGCCCATTGCCTCGCTCTGGAAGGCTCGCCCTTCGATCGCACTTACACATGAAAAGTGCGGGCTAGTACGAGGAAGACTCTTTTGTCATCTGATCTCGCGCGAACCATGGAAACGGAATCTCAGAGTTTACTTCAGACGCTCGTGTTCTTCCTAGTCGCCACGGCCTTTACCACCGTCTACATCACGCAACCCG
>JBGPIK010000486.1:0-4956 GCA_041484845.1 Binatia bacterium
CCCCGGCCGATCACCAGGCAGAAACTCTTCCATTCCGCGTCCGTCCGCACCGATACAACGCACCAGCGGTCGTCGCCCTGGCAGCGAAAACAGCCATGAGGCGCTGCCACCGGATCGCGATTGCCCTGGGGTTGCGGATCATAGTGATTCATCGCCGCGTCTAAATAAGTCACGCCGAGCGTGTAGGCCGTGCCCTCGATCTGCGCGAGATCGATGGATATTCCCTTCCCTGTCATGCGACTGCGCAACAGGGCTGCAACCATCACCGTCGGTGCCATAACGAAACCTAGATGATCCGGATACACTCCCTGGCTACCGACCGGACGATCCTGATCGGGATGATTCCACAAATAGGTCATGCCCGAGAACGCGGTAAGATTAAACCCCCACGTACCGTAGCCGCTCTTGGGTCCTTGGGAGCCAAAGCCGGGAAGTTTCACGATGACGAGTTTAGGATTGATGTTTCTCAGCACGTCGTCGCCCAAGCCAAGCTTGTCCAGAACTCTCGGGCGAAAATTCTGCAAGACCGCGTCCGATTTAGCCGTCAATTCCTTGATGAGCTTGACTCCGGTGGGATGTTTTAAATTGATGGTGAGCGAGCGAACTCCGAGATTGCATTCGATGAATCTCGGCGCCGCATCGATATCCTTGTGTTGGCCGTAATGTCTAAAAGTGTCGAGCCCGCCCTTGCGCGACTCGACCTTGATCACTTCTGCGCCATAGTTGGCGAGCAATCGTCCCGCATACGGCCCGGCATAACCCGTTGTGAAAGCCAAGACACGCACGCCTTTGAGTATTTCGTTGGTGGTATGCACTAAATCAATCCCTGTCCCCCACCTATTTCCTCCCCCGCTTGCGGGGGAGGAAATAGGTGGGGGCCTGACTTCTGATCTCTGACTTCTGACCTCTGCCCTCAAATCACTCCATCCGCCGCCAACACGCTGAGATCGCCGGCGCTCAGTCCCAGCTCGCGACAAAACATGTCCTCGTTATGCTGCCCCAGAAGAGGCGCGGACTCCGGCGTGGCACGCTTGCCGTCCACCATAAAAGGATTTGCCGGCTGCTCAAAAACGCCCAGCACCGGATGCGTAACCGAATTGAAAAAGCCGCGCGATTGGATGTGCGGGTCACGCATAAAATCGCTCGGCGAGTTGACCGGGAGTCCGGGAATACCGTGTTTCTGCATCAGCTCGGCGAGGTCTTCCTTGAGAAACCGTGACGTGAAAGCCGTCACTTCCGCGTTGATGTAATCGGCATGCGCGCGCCGCAAGTTGCTGTTGATCCATTTCGGATCGTCGAGTTCCTTTGGGTGATCTTCCCAAACCTTGAGCAGGAGCGGCCAATGATTCTGCGTCACGAACAGCGAAATGTAGCCATTTTTGCACTTGAAAAGATTGGCCGGCGCATTGTGCTGGTGCTGGCTGCCGGCGCGCTTCATCACGCGCCCCTCGGCTGAGTAGTTGAAAGCGACGTGCTCGTGCAGCGCCAGGCTCGCTTGCATCGACGCATCGATATGCGACCCGATCCCACGCGTTTCCCGCTGCCAGAGCGCCAGTATCGCGCCGTAGGCCGCAAACAGGCTCCCATAATAGTACCCTTGGGTTTCCGGAGGATTGCACGGCGCGAGCGCCGGGTCGCCGCTTATGTAGAGCAAACCGCCCATAGCCGTGCCGACGATGTCCGGCGCCTGGAAATGCGCATGAGGCCCACTCTGTCCAAATCCGGTCAACGAAATTAGGATCAACCTAGGGTTCTGCTCCAGCAACGCGCCATAGTCTAAATGGTTGGCCGCAAGATATCCCGGCTCGAAAGTCTCTAAAAAGAAATCACATCGGCGCACAAGCTCGAGCAAGAGCGTCCGCCCGCTCTCTCGGGTAATATCGAGTGTGATGCTTCGTTTACCGGCGTTGAGATAAGCGAATCGGAGACTGCCCTCACGGTGAGTATGATCTTTGGCGAAAGGCGGCTCCGACCTTAAAGCGTCGCCGTGCGGCGGCTCCACTTTGATCACGTCCATGCCCAGATCGCGCAGGACCTTGCCGCAAAAAGCCCCCATGGCGGAGCTCAAATCCAAGACCCGAAACCCCGATAGCAGAGCCGCCGGATCACTGGTTTCGCTTTTCACGATTTGTGGTTCCTGATGATGTGCTGCGCCAGGCGCCAGCGTAAAACTTCCGGCGTGCCTTCGGTGATACGGAGGCTGCGCACTTGGCGATACCACCACTCCAGAGGCAAATCGCGCGTTAGACCGACGCCGCCATGCACCTGTATGGAACGATCGACGACGCGGCTCGCCATTTCAGCACACATGATCTTGGTCATATAGGAGAGATGGCGCACCTCTTCGCCGTGATCGCTGCGCCAAGCGCACTCATAAACCATCAATCGGCAGGCGTGCAGCTCCATGGCCGAGTCGGCGATCATGAATTGAATCGCCTGTCGGTCCGATAATGGCCGGCCGAAGGTTGTGCGCACTTTGGAATATTCGATCATCATATCGAGCGCGCGCGCGGCGATTCCCACCGGTCGCGCGCCGTGGCCGCGGATGCGCCCTTCCTCGATCCATTTCTGGGCAATGGAGAAGCCCTGCCCTTCGCCGCCAATGATATCGGCCGCCGGCACGCGCACATCCTCGAACAAAATCTGCCCCGGCGCATCGCCCATCATCGTCGGCCAAACCCGCTCGAGCGTGACGCCTGGGGCTTTCATATCAACAATGAAGCAAGTGACACCGCCGCGCGCGCCCTTCTGCGGATCGGTGACCGCTATGACCTGGGCGTAATCCGCATGCGCAGCTCCGGTGATAAAACGTTTAGTGCCGTTGATAATATAGTGATCGCCATCCCTGATGGCGCGGGTTTTCATTCCCGCCGGGTCGCTGCCCGCGTCGGGCTCCGTCTGCGCGAAGCAGATGCGTTTCTCGCCGCGCATCACGGGAAAAAGAAAACGTTCTTTCTGCTCATCGTTGCAGTGAAACAGCACCGGCCTGACCTCCGGCCCAAACACCGTGGCATAGCGAAAAGGCACAGCAACGGTTCGCGCCAGCTCTTCCATGATCACGCAGCGGGTCAGCAGGTCGAGACCGGCGCCGCCGTACTCCTGCGGCACATCGAGCAGCCACAAGCCGATGGCTTGCGCCTTTTCCTGGAGCGGTTTGAGCAGCCGCTCGGGCATATCTTCGCCTTCCGGGCGGTACTCGCGCTCCAAAGGAATAAGCTCTCGATCGACAAATTTGCGAACCGTATCTTTAAGAACCTGAAGCTCTTCGGGTAGATTGAAATCCATGGGTCACACCAATCAAAAAAAGAGGTCAGAAATCAGCGGTCAGAGATCAGAATCCAGAGAAGCGTCTTTCCGACTTCCGACGTCTGACTTCTGACCTCTGTCTTGCGGCCTCCGACCTCTGACTTCTGTCCTCCGCTATTTCGCGCCGCGCTTATACGCGCCCAAGCCGGGCCGGTAGGTCTTCTCGTCGAGGAACTGCTTCATGCCGGTCTCACGGCCTTGTTCCGGGTCGGTGAAACGAAGTGCCGTTCCTTTCGCGCCCATATAGTCTTCGGCCTGTGCATAATCCATGGTACGGCAATACTTGTAAACCTCTTTAGCCGCTCTGAGGACCTGCGGGTTCTTCTCCATCAATTTGTTCGCCAGTTTGATGGTTTCCTCGCGCAGCTTTTCCTTGGGCACGGCGTAGTTAATGAGTTTGATCTCGGCGGCCCTTTTGCCGTCGAACGGATCGCCGGTCATGATGTACCACATGGCGTCGCGATAGCACATGGCATCGGCCAGGACGCGGCTCACCAAACCGCCGGGAAAAATACCCCAGTTGACTTCGCTCAAACCGAAGGTCGCGTCTTCGGCGGCAATCGCGAAATCGCAAGCGATCAGCGGCGTGAACGCGCCGCCGAAGCAGAAGCCGTTAACCATCGCGATGGTCGGCTTCGGAAAATAGAAAAGCCTGCGCCAGCGCCATTCCTGGGAGGCCCAGCTTGCTTTCCGTCTCTCCAGCGCATTGGTGTCCGTCCCACGGAAATACTCGCGCAGATCTTGACCGGCGCACCAGGCGGGCCCGGCGCCCGTGAGCACCAACACCTTCGTCTCTTTGTCGACTTCCAGCTCGGTGATAGCGTCGAGCATATCGTAATGAAGCTGCGGATTCATTGCGTTTCTTTTTTCCGGCCGATTCAGGATACACCAGGTGATCCCGTTCTCCTTTTCAATCCGGACTGTTTTGTATTCTTTTACCTGTGCCATTTCTTCTTTCCTCCTTCTTTTTTGACCGAGTTGATGTGACCGTCCCGTAGTCTTTGCACGTCGACTTCTAATCCGCCTCTTTAGCAAGTTTTACTACCGCTGGTAAAGCCCTTTGACAAAGCCGCTGGCATCGATTTCACGGAGCAAGCTATCATCGATAAATGATTTGGGATCGGCCGTCTTCGCTTTTGGATTATCTTTCTCGACAAAGCCGAGCACCGTCTCGACGCCGCGCAGCGAAGGATACGGCATCGGTTCGTAGTACTTCGTACTCAAAAGATCGAAAGACCGTTCAAGATTACGCTCCTGATCAGCGCTGAGCCGGAGTTTCTTTTCCACGACTTCTAGGCTCTCTTTCCGGTTCTGCTTAAAGTAAGCGATGCCTTCCAAGTAACCCTTAAGATAGCGTATGAGTTTGTCGCGGTTGCCCTTGATAAAACTGCGCGTGCTCGCGATCATCGTGTGGAGATAATAGATGTCGGTGTCGGCGAGATCGATCAGAACTTTGTAACCCCGATCCTCGGCGACAAACATTGACGGGATCGTAAGCACCGCGGCGTCGATGCCGCCCCGGTCCAGGCTTGCGAGCATGTTGGGTGAAGATCCCACTTGTATCACCTGAACGTCGTTCGGGCTCATGTTCCACCGTTTGAGCATCATCAAGAGCACCGAATGAGAAACCGCGCCGATACGCGTCACGCC
>JBGPIK010000487.1:0-4954 GCA_041484845.1 Binatia bacterium
AGGGAAATAGTTACGGGCAGAAAGACGACGGCCGCCGAAACAAGCGCTAAATGCAATATCGCATGGCGTTTGGTCCCTAGCCAGCGGCTGGCAAAGTGGGCATAGAGATAACCCAGGAGAAGAAATATTTGAAAAAAAAACATACACGTATTCCAGACAGCCGGCGTGCCTCCCAAGTAAGGCAGGATCATCTTGGCGATCATGGGCTGGATCAAAAAGAGAAGCGCCGCGCTGACAAACAGGCCGGCCGCAAAGAGATATAATAATCGGTTTTGATTCAAGGTGGACATGATCGAGCGCCTCGCCTTAATGAGATCGCAAAATTTATCTTACCGGGAGGGGCTCGACAGAGAGTGCTGCCGCATCGATTTATCCGCGTCGTAGCGCAGCAACTCCCAAACTTTTTCCATGCAGCGGACGAAGTCGGGATCGCGCATGCTGCGAAAATTCCGCGGCCGCGGAACATCGACGGGTACAATGGCCTTTATCACTCCCGGCGCGGCGCTCATGACCGCGATGCGGTCGCACAACATCACGGCTTCTTCGAGATTGTGGGTCACGAGAATGACGGTTTTCTTATCGCGCTCCCAAATGCGCAGGAGCTCCTCGCGCAAGAGCAGGCGTGTTTGCGCATCCAAATTGGCGAACGGCTCGTCCATCAGAATCACTTCGGGATCGTTGGCCAGAGCTCGTGCGATGGCAACCTTCTGCTTCATTCCGCCGGAGAGCTCCGCGGGGTGCGCACCGCTAAAATCGAGCAAGCGAACCATTTCGAGAAAAAATTGACTGGCACGCTTGAGCACCGACGGTTCCTCTTTGCGGAACTCCGGACCCAGCGGAACGTTCTCTTCCACCGTGCGCCACGGCATTAGCGCCGCCTCCTGAAACACCATGGAAACCATCGCTTTTGTGCGCTTCTCGCCGACGAATTCGACCGAGCCCTGGGTCGGCTTCTCTAATCCTGCGATGTTGTGCAACAGCGTGGTCTTGCCGCAGCCGGTCGGCCCGATAATCCCGAAAAACTCGCGATCGCGCACTTCGAGATCGACACCGCTGAGCGCGCGGAACTTCCCCTGCCCGGTCATGAACTCTTTGGTCAAACTATGAACAACAACTCTCATGTCAAAGTGCTCGGATGATTCACCACGGAGGCCCCCTCTCTCCTCTCCCCCGCGAACGGGGGAGATGTAAAAGGGGGTCTTTCGGTGTTTTCGTTTGTTTGCGGCTCTGCCGCGCTGGGCTCTGCGGTGAGTCTTTGATTTTTCTTTTAGTTGCTTCTCGCGGCGCGGCCGAGCGCCTTTTATCTTCCGCCGAAAACCTCGTCAAAAGTCTTGGCATAGCGCTCGAAGTTCTCGATCACTTCGACCGGCGCAAAGACCGGCTTGATGCCTTCGACCAAGCGGGGTTGCAGCGGCAACACATCGACGCGATCGGGAATACGGTTAACGTCGCGCATGATCTCTTGCCCGCGCTTGGAGAGCGCGAAGTTCAGGAACAAGCGCGCGGCGTTTGGATGGGGCGCTTTCGACGAGATGCCCGTGGGATGGACATTCGCATAGACCGGATTCAGATAAACCCAATCCACCGGCGCGCCGGCAGGTTTCAGGACCTCAAAAGTCTGAGAGTAACTCGCGACCGCGCCCTTGAACTCCCCCGCAGCCACCAGCTGTGCGATCAAGGTCCGCCCGCTGCGCAGTTGGACCTGCTTCGCCAGTTGCCGCATGTAGCTCATTCCCTTTTCCTCGCCCATCGCCTTGATCATCGTACCGAACCATTCGTACGCTCTTGCTTCCAGACCGATCTGTCCGGTCCACTCGGCTTTGAGCAGATCCGCGTACGTTTTAGGCACGCTGGTTTTTGCGACGCCGTTGGTATTGTAACCAAAGGCAGCGTAATTGGTATACGTGGAAGTCCACGTGCCTTGGGGATCTTTATAACCGTCGCGATAGAATTTTCTTTCCGGCGAGTCATAAGCCGCCAGCATTCCCCGCTTTTTCAAGGCATGGCCGTAAAAATTCGTGGCGATGACGACATCCCAGAGGTTTCTGCCGGCCCGGTTTTCCGTCAGGATTCGCTCCATCAATTGGGAGTCGGTCGTGCGATAAAAGGTCGCGTCGATTTTCGGATAGAGCTGCTTGAAGCCATCGGCCAGCGCCTTTGAGTCATTGGCATTAAACGAGGCGTAAAAAACCAGGGAACCCTCAGCCTCGGCCTTTTGCTTTAAATCCTGACCGTAGAGCCTCAACGGCAAACACGATGTACAAAGGAAGACCGCCCAAACCACAATGGCAATGAATCTCACTGCAGCAAACTGTCGGAGTAGCCAAAAATATTTACAAGAATTCATCCCAAAGTTGTCACCCCCGAATGTTTTCATCGGGGGTCCAGTCAAGGTTCGACTTTGGTCACCATGACCCTGAGCGTCAGTCGAATGGGTCACCGTTTCGCCTGGATTCCCGATAGAAGCATTCGGGAATGACGGACTTTCAGAATTGTAAGAGTAGCTTTTACGCAGCGCGCTGCGAGGAATTGAACCAAAGAAATTAAAAATCTTCATAGAAACCTCAGGGCATCTCGGCCAGCAGCCGTCCGTAACCGGTGACCGGCTCGTTCAGATGGAGAATTTTCTTTGTCGCCCACACTTGCGCCGGAATACTGGAGATAACGGTGGTTCTCAAATCTCTTTCCAGCATTTCAATGACCGGCAAGTTGTGCCAGCCGGCGCCGAGCATGTAGATGCCGTCTACCGGTCCGTGCTCGAGAAAGACTTTTTTGGCAAAACCGTAAATCGCTTCGGGTGAAAGTTTGCCCGCATCTTTGAAGGGGACTTCGATGCCTCTCATCGCTCTGACCTCGAAACCATCGTCTTCGAAAAACTTGGCAAATTTGCGGTTGAGCTCTTCTTGGAAATAAGTAATACCGACGAGTTTCTTAAGGCCCAACGCGCGAAAGGCATCGGCCTGCGCCATGGTCGCGACCAACACCGGGATGCCATATTTTTTCGACAACTGATCGGAAAGTTGCCGGTCCGCGCCGTGGCCGCGCACCATCGCGGGCGGAGCCCCCATGATCATCACCACGTCCGCGCCCAGTTCGGCAAGCCGCGCGACCTTTTTTTCGGCGACGGAAAGCGCTTCTTGAAACTCCTGCTCATTGCCGGCGCGAATGCCGGCATGAAACGGAATGAAGCCAACGCCCTCGGGCATCAGTTTGATAAAACTTTCCATCGAGCCCGGACGATAGGTGGGCTTAACTAAACCGACAATTCCCCGCGCACCGTAGTACATTGTTTTTGCCCTCGACTTTCCGAATGATCCAAGCGCTCAAATATCGTCTTCAAACCCGTTTGGCAAGCCGACACAAGCTCCCCCGAACGGGTCGCCCGTAAGGTTGATTGAGTTTGTCCGGTACGTTTTCTTGTACCCGCTTTTTAGTTTCTAACTTTTCAAGACCGGATCTTACTTGGTCATGATCCTCGCTTTAGCGCGTGGCGGCAACGCCGGGTTCGGCACCAGTGCGCAGGTAGTCTCACTGGCTCCCCGCCGGGGCCACTTGCGTCATCCAGGCCGTTACATACTCTGCGATCTCCTGCCACCCCGGCTCTGCGACAACCCAGTGGGCGTGATTGTCGAACTCCCGATACGTGGCGACAGCCTGGTATTTTTTCGCCACACGCCGGATAACGGATGCAGGTGTCATCCTGTCCTGCGCGCCGGCAATGACCAGCATCGGGCAAGTCACTTTTGACTCGTCGACCCGAGACGCGCCGTGCCTGTCAAAGAGCCAGTATCCGGTCTCGCATGCCGCCCGCCCGGATTCATAGACGAATCTGCCGTATATCTCCTTTTGGTCTTTTGCCGAGCACAGGTGCAACATCGAGTAAGTCGCCTCGTCGAATGTCTGGCGCATCGGCTTTCTCCAAAAGCCCCATTTGGTTTGCCCACTCCAAAAACCCTTCATGACCGAAAACCTCAAGCCCATAATTCCAGCTGGTGATGCGGGCGATAGTAGTACAAGAGCTTTAGCCAGTCCGCGGCTTCCGAGAATTTGCGCCAGCAGTCCTCCCATAGAGTGCCCTACTACGATGGGTTTCAAACCCATGCGTCTGATCTCCTGTTCCACGGCTGCGGCATAGTCAAGGAGACTGCACGCGCCCAGGCGAGGATCGGGAACATCATCCGAAGCCATGTCGTGGAAGGGCAAGGTTACGGCAATACAGCTGTAGCCTTGCTGCTCGAAGACGCGTTTGTAGTTCTCCCAATACCACGGCCCGCCCCACATTCCATGAATCAGAAAAATAGTCTCGGACATTATCCGCCTCTTATCTGGCGCGATTGATCGGAAGAGCCGCCCAACTAAAATTACACAATTCCATGTTGTGCGTGCTGAGTGTTGGGTCTTTATAGCATATGATGCTAGATCTGGTCAGTAATAGCTGTCGGCTCTCAGCCAAATCTGTAGAGAAACTCCTTTTGATTAATCAGCGCTCACGGAATAGCAACGGCGTACCTCATGTGTGGCATTAACATGATCCTGAGAAAGGATCGCAGTCCTGCCGAGCGCGAAGATATCACGCGGATGTGTTCGGCGATCAGCCACCGCGGCCCGGATGGCGCGGGCTATGCCCTGCTCGACAATGGCACTCTTGCCTTCGGCCATGTTCGCCTGAGCATCATCGACCTCCAGGAGGGAGACCAGCCGCTCTACAACGAAGACGGCGCGATCTGCATCACTTTCAATGGTGAAATCTACGACTACAAACGGCTGCGCAAGGAACTGATCGACCAGGGCCATCGTTTCCGCACCCATTCGGACACCGAAGTCATCGTTCATCTCTACGAGCAGCATGGCATGGATTTTATCGACCGGCTCAACGGGGAATTCGCCTTTATCCTATGGGATGCCCGCAATCGCCAGTTCTTGGCGGCGCGCGACCGCTGCGGAGTTAAGCCGC
>JBGPIK010000488.1:0-4931 GCA_041484845.1 Binatia bacterium
GATCCGATTACGACAAAGATCGACTTTCCTCAGAACGGCATCGCTACCAGCCGGGCCTATCTCAAATCCAGGCCCGATGTGGTCAACAGATATCTCCTGGCCAACATCGAAGCGATCCACTTCTTCAAGACCCGCCCGGAAGAGAGCATGCAGATCATGTCCAAGTACTTGAAGATCACAGACCGTGACGCGCTTGAAGAGATATACCGTCTCTACCGCGATATCCTGCAACCGTTGCCGCTGCCCACGGCGAGCGGCATGCAAACGCTCGTGGACTGGCTCGCGCAAAGAGATCCAAGAGCAAAAGACGCGAGACCTGAGCAATTCATTGATTTCGCGCCGCTAAGGGATATAGAGAGGACAGGCTTTGTAGCGCGGTTGTATCAGCAAAAATGATGACGTTTTGTTGATCGAGAGGTGAGCCTGGAGGAGCGAGTCGAGTGACTCAGAGGGTCAGCCATGTATTTTCGATTTTACGCTGCTCTTTAATATGGTGATCCCCACGAACGGATAAAAGAACAAATATCAGGCGCGACCGCACTGCCGCCCATGTCGGGACGTTGGGAGAAAGACCGCCGGCCCATTAGACGATCTGAGAAACTTCAGCTATACATGAACCGTGGCCGAACCAAAGCTTCCTGACGACCCCCTATCGTTTATTCGCGAGTGCATCCACGGAGGTTGGATTCTTTGGACCTACCATGTCAACATGCGCCTGGGACAGAGGTTCATTGCCCGTGAAACAATCATCCAGGCAGCCGAGAGCTATGAGATAGTCGAGGAATACCCAGAAGACAAATATTTTCCGAGCTATTTACTGCTAGGGCGATGGGGTGAGGAGGCGTTCCACGTCCTGTTTGGTGCGGATATCGAAGGGCAGAACGTTCGGATCGTCACGGCGTACTATCCCAGCTTAGAGGAATGGGAAGCGGATCTAAAGACGCGAAGGAGGTCCCCATGAAATGCACAGTCTGCGGCGCTCGAATGCGTGCGATCACTACTGATTTGCCATTCAAACTATCAGAAGAGCGCATTGTAATCCTAAAGCAGCTTCCGGTCTTGCAGTGCGAAGCATGCCGCGAGTATCTCATCGAAGATACCGTTATGGCACGGATCGACATCCTGCTCGCTCAAGCAGACAGCACTGCCGAGCTTGAAGTGATCCGATATGCCGCCTGAGATCGGCGCCTAACCCAACTCGCAGCATCCGGCCGCCACTATAGAGCGCTCGAGAGAACTGTGCGACGGAGAGCTTGGCGGCGGATCTACGCCGGCGCTACCTCCGTGAACAACTTCGAAAAAACACCAGTGGCATTCATAGTCCAAGCCCCATTCGCTTTCGCCTTCCTCTTGGCACGTTCAATCGACGAGAGACGGCAAGTCAGGAGTCACTCAGAGGGTCAGCCATGTATTTACGATTTTACGCTACTCTTCAATATGGTGATCGCCACGACGGATGGAATAGCAAAGATCCGGCGCGAGCCCATTGCGGCTTAGAACCGTTCAGAAATTACTACGTCACAAAGACGTGGTGACTACGATCATTTACACACACGTGCTTAACCGTGGGGAGTGAGGAGTTTGTAGCCCAGTCAATAATCTCTTGGGTTGATCGCCGGTTTATTGACAGTCCTAACGGGAAAAAACTGGTCTACGTTGGCTGGAAGAATCTTGAAGGAAAAAAAGTTGACAAGTTATCCATTTAACAATACAAACCGAGCAATGTCATCGAAATCTTGCGGCGAGGTCGCCACGACGTGGGGTTGCCCAAAATAAGTGCTGAATGGTACCACCTAACCATCGTTGAGAATACCCGCTATGTCAGTAAAGAAGCTCTCAGTAGATGTTAAGGAGCGCATTCGCGGCATTATCACCAACAGGGCGGTCGGCGGCACACGCCTTAACGACGAGGAGATCGCATCCTACCAAGGGATTCTTGACGACACGGACTTTTGGTCCAGGAATAACGTGAAAAGTAGAATGCGCTCTTTTTTCTTCCCCGCATCGCACTGCGTCCGAAGATAACGTGTAGTGACTGCCGATATGTGGCTTATTACACCCTATTGTCTTGGTGTGGCTCATAGGGCCGAATCAAAGTAGCTCTGCTCGGTCTGTAGCTCAACTGGTAGCATTCGGTTGGCAAACGACACTGGGGGAAAATGAAACCGCTATACGAACACGAGCCCAAGCTCAAAATTCGACGCCCCCGCGAAATACTGACTAAGATCCACTTGGATCTTTTCAAGATCCATTCCAACGTCCAACCCTTTCTTGCGTACTATCCGCCAGCATTGACGAATCTTGAGAAACTCACGCTCGTGCTAGAAGACCGGCGGTTTCTGGTTCATCACGGACTTGATGTCAAATCAGTGCTTCGAGAAATTCTTCGTGCCGTGACGTTTCGTCGACACGGCGGAGCCAGCACAATAGACATGCAATTCGTACGGACCTCGACCGGCTACAAAGAGCCGACACTTGCAAGAAAACTCTATGAGATGTTCCTCGCGATCATCATCCAATTTCGGTATAGCAAAATCGAAATTTTGAGGTCTTACCTGGCATGCGCGTATTTCGGCTCGCAACGTAGAGGTGCCAATGCAGCAGCACAAAAGGTCTTCGGGAAAAGAGCCGACGATTTATCCCTGGAAGAAGCCGCTTTTATTGCTGCAATGTTGGTATACCCGCGGCCTCGTTCCCCTATCGAGGAGTGGGAATCAAGAGTCCATCGGCGCGCGGACTATGGAAAGCGAATTTACATCGCGAATAAAAAGCGCTTTGAACAGCTGCCAGGTTGAAAAATACTTCAGAGTTTGTGGTGAAAACGTGAGCGGTTTTCCAAAATAGATATCGGTACGCCGTGAATGCACGACGTCTAAAAGTTGTTTGTTAAACGCAATCGCTTTTCCCTGAATCGCGTTGAGCTCATTCTCAACTCGAATGGCCTCTTTCTGAGGGATAGACGCCCCCGGCCTGCGATTCACAACTAGGTTTTCAATGGTTGCACCAGTTTTCACAAGCTCAGCTTGAATAGATCTTTCTAGACGTATAGCTAAATCGTAACGCGCCAACATTGGCAGCCTGACGTAAAAAGAAGTCAATCGTTCATTCCAACGCTTGACGGCATCATCGTATTCTTGGACCCTTGAGTTGATCTTTTCGTCCGCTCCTCTTGCGAGCGCTCGGTTGAGTCGGTGCATGTGAAATATTCGAACGCCTAAAAGACTGGCAATTTCATCTGCTAGTTCCTTTAGGGCAAGATACTCCTTCTCTTGGCCCAAAAAACGCTGTTGCAGGAACCAGTTCCTTGCCTGCCAGGACTGTAGAAGACGATTCCCGATTAGACCAGTAAGTACGAACCCGACGACAATCGATAGAAGAGATTCCATATTCTCTTGACAATTACGGGCTAAGTAGCGCTGTTAGACTACATCTCTTCTCGCCCTAGAACAAGCTTACTTAGCGCGCGCTTGTGAATCCGCGTTAGGCATGGACGAGACATATTCAAGAGCAAAATTATCATTGCTTGTGTTTCGATCGTCGTGCTCCACGCCCCACAATTATGTGGGTAGAGTGAGAACAGGCTCAGCGTTGGTTAGGTCGATCCTTGGCTTGTCTCCGCCGTTTCCAGCTTCGTGCCCGTTTAGAATCTGCCGTGCAACAAAGACCCGTTCCCCCTCATCAAACCGGAGAAGACTCAGGGGGTCAGCCGTGATATTTGCGATTTTACGCTATTCTTTAATATGGTGATCGCCACGATGGATGGAATAGCAAATATCAGGCGCGAACCCCTGGCGCTCTCCAAATGGCAAGGGGCCGGCAATACGGGGCACCGGTTCGGTTAGGCGGCGTGTCGTGCATTACGGGTGAAGGACTTGGTTAAAGCTTGTGCTACTCGCCGCGGCACCTCGATCACTACGAAGTACTCCATCGGGTAAAGATAATCTTCCCCGCTTTCGTCCACGATCCGTAGGTCACCGTCGCGTCCAGCATCCGCATCGGGCAGCACGCGATAGAGCTTGTGAAGCTCCAGCGAGGCCGGATATTCAGAGTTGTCCACGCAAATGGCGAACTGAGGGCTAGTGGGTTTGTGCGTCTTCATGAATCTAATCCAGATAGCGTTTGCGTTTGATTTCCTTCTTGCCGATACCATGGGCGTCGTACCAATGTAACTCCGCCTTGCGGGTACGCCCGGTCCTGAGACGGATCATAGCGATTCCTTTGACTTTGCGCCAACGACCAGCGCCATATTGTTTGCGCAGCCGAGCCCGCTCTTTGACCGACCTACCAACGGCTAAATTTTCAATATCCGTAATCTCGCTGACAATCTCAAAGGATGTCATGAACGGGTGCGTCGCGCCATATCGTCATTGAAGCTGCTCGCATTCCGCATCATCAGGCTTGCGGCTCGTCGCGTCGCAGGATTCCGAACAATTCGGCCTAATTATACTTCTTCAGCACCTCCCGCGCGATCACCATGCGCATGACTTCGGAGGCGCCTTCGGTGATCATGCGGCTGCGCTGATCGACGAACCATTTCGCCAATGGGAGATCGAGAGTGAGGCCGATGCCACCGTGGATTTGCAAGACTCGATCTACGACGCGAAATGACATCTCATCGGCAAAAAGTTTCGCCATATAGGCTTCATTGCGAATATCTTCCTTCTGATCATTTTTCCATGCCGCCTGGTAAACCATCAAGCGCGCCGCGTGTAGCTCGACATAGGAATCGGCCAGCTTAAACGTAATGCCCTGGCGCTCCGAGAGCGGTTTGCCGAAAGTGATGCGTTGCTTGGCGTAGCTCGATCCCATCTCCATACAGCGTTCCGCGATTCCCAAGGCGCGCGCGCCGTGTTTAAGGCGTCCGATGCCGAGCCATTTTTGCGCCAGCTTAAACCCCTCCCCTTCTTTTCCGACCAGGTTTTCCGCGGGTA